>CAYVEH010000174.1:0-5806 GCA_964450585.1 uncultured Ornithinimicrobium sp. | reverse complement strand
GCGCAGGCCGCCGGGGTGCTGTTCACCGCCGACCCGGTCACCGGCCGGCGCACCCGGCAGGTCATCGAGGCGGTCGCCGGGCTGGGGGAGGACCTGGTCTCCGGTCGGGTGAGTCCGCAGGTGTATGCCGTGACCGACGGGGCGGTGCAGCGGGAGACCGCGGCCGAGCACCCGGCAGGTGACCCCCCGGTGCTCACCGACACCGAGGTGCAGGAGCTGGCGGCGCTGGGGCAGCGGATCCAGGACCACCTCGGGGCACCCCAGGACATCGAGTGGTGCTTGGCCGCCGGCCAGTTCCAGGTGGTGCAGTCCCGCCCGATCACCACCGTGTTCCCGGTGCCGGCCGCCGACGATAACGCCCCGCGGGTCTACCTGTCCGTCGGGCACCAGCAGATGATGACCGACCCGATGAAGCCGCTGGGCCTGTCGGTGTGGCAGCTGACCAGCCCCGCCCCGATGCGCGTGGCCGGCGGGCGGCTCTTCGTGGACGCCACGGCGCGGCTGACCGACCCGGTCGGCCGTCCGGCGCTGCTGGCCACCATGGAGCAGTCCGACCCGTTGATGGCTGACGCGCTGCATACGGTGCTGCAGGAAGGCTTCCTGCCGCTGCCCGCAGCGGCGGAGCCGGCCAGCCCGACGCAACCCCCACCGGCGGCGGAGGTGCCGACGGACCCGGCCATCGTCGCCGAGCTCATCGACGCCAGCCAGCGCTCGCAGCGCGACCTGGCCGAGCGTCTCCAGCAGGTGCCCGGCCCGGAAGTCTTCGACGTCATCGTCGAGGACCTGGACGAGTTGCGGGCGGTGATGATGGGCCGGCAGAGCATGCCGGTGATCCAGGCGGGGATGGCCGCCGCCCAGTGGCTGAACGAGCACCTGCAGGACTGGCTGGGCGAGCAGCAGGCCGCGGACACCCTCTCGCTGTCGGCACCGCACAATGTCACCGCCCAGATGGGCCTGGAGCTGCTGGATGTCGCCGACGTGATCCGGCCGTACCCGGAGGTGGTGTCCTACCTGCGGCACGAGGCGGGCCAGGACTTCCTGGCCGCGTTGCCCAGCCTGCCCGGTGGCACGGCGGCACAGCAGGCGATCGAGGGGTTCCTGAGCCGCTACGGGATGCGGTGCGTGGGGGAGGTCGACATCACCCGGCCCCGCTGGCAGGAGCAACCGGCGGCGCTGCTACCGATCCTGCTGGGCCATGTGGACCAACTCCCAGCCGGGGAGGCGACCCGACGCTTTGAGGGCGGCCGGCAGCGCGCCGAGACCTACGCAGCCGACCTGTTGGACCGGCTCCGGGCCCTGCCCGACGGCGCGGCCAAGGTGGAGCAGACGGCGGCGATGATCGACCGGCTGCGCACCTTCGTGGGCTACCGGGAGTACCCCAAGTACGCCATGGTCAGTCGGTACCTCAGCTACAAGCAGGCGCTGCTGCGGGCGGTGCAACCGCTGGTAGCCAGCGGCCAATTGACGCAGGCCACGGACAGTTTCTGGCTCACCTTCGCGGAGGTGCAGGAGGCGGTGCGCGCCGCAGCCGTGCCGGCCGGGCTGGTGGCCGAGCGGCAGGCGGCCTTCCGGGAGTATGCGCAGCTGCGACCCCCGCGGGTGCTGACCTCGGAGGGCACCGCACTGTTGGGTTCCTACCGGCGCAGCGACGAGGCCGCCGCCGACGTGCTGCCCGGGCTGGGCGTGTCCGCCGGGGTGGTGCAGGGGCGGGCCCGGGTGGTCAGTGACCTGGCCACGGCGGACCTGGCCACCGGCGACATCCTGGTGACCGCGTTCACCGATCCGAGCTGGACCCCAGCGTTCGTCACCATCGCCGGCCTGGTCACCGAGGCCGGCGGGATGATGACCCACGGGGCAGTGGTCGCCCGGGAGTACGGACTGCCGGCCGTGGTCGGGGTGCTCGAGGCCACCGAGCTGATCCGCGACGGGCAACAGATCCGGGTCGACGGTCGGGAGGGGACCGTCCAGGTGATCGCCTGAGCCGGAGCCGGTACCCGGGTGGGCCGTGGTCGGCTGGTGCCCGGGTAGCCTCGACGCCGTGAGCCGACGTGAGGAGATCGCCCAGAACCTGACCGCCGTGCGTGAGCGCATCGGGGCCGGCTGTGCGGCTGCTGGGCGCTCCCCGGAGGAGGTGCGGCTGATCGTCATCACCAAGTTCCACACCCTGGAGGACATCGGCCACCTGGTCGAGCTCGGCGTCACCGACATCGGCGAGAACCGGGACCAGGAGGCCAGCGCGAAGATCGCCGCGCTGGACCCGACCATCCGGCAGGCGCTGACCGTGCACTTCGTCGGCCAGCTGCAGACCAACAAGGCCAGGAGCGTGGTCTCGTATGCCGATTGCCTGCAGTCCGTGGACCGGCCCAAGTTGGTCCGGGCGCTGCAGAAGGCCCTGGAGTCCGGCGCCTCCCAGGAGGACCCGCAGCGGCAGCTGGACGTCTTGCTGCAGGTGGACCTCGGCGAGGGCGAGGATGCCGGTCGTGGCGGCATACCGCCGGCGCAGCTGCCGGACCTGGCCACCCAGGTCGCTGAGACCGACCACCTGCGGTTGCGGGGGTTGATGGCGGTGGCCCCGTTGGGCCTGGACGAGGCCGGTACCACCGCGGCCTTCGGCCGCTTGGCTGACCTGTCGGCCGACCTGCAGACCACCCACCCGGCCGCCACGATCCTGTCGGCCGGGATGAGTGGGGACCTGGAGCTGGCGATCGCCGCCGGTGCGACACACCTGCGTGTCGGCACCGCAATCCTGGGATCCCGGCCCGACCAGCGGTAGTTTCGGAATCGACCACAGACGGACGCACCAAGGAGCTCGCACACATGGCTGGGGCGCTGCGCAAGACCATGGAGTACCTCGGACTCTCCGAGGCCGATGAGCGCTACGACGACTACGACTACGACGAGCCCGAGCACGCGCCGGAGCGGGAGACCCGTCCGACCGCCGAGCCCGAGCGTCCCCGCGGGGCCGAGGTGACTCAGCTGCCCACGCGTCACCACCACGAGCAGCAGCGCACGCCCGTCGCGCGGGTCGTCCGCGAGGCGGAGGTTGACCCGATGAACCGCATCACCACGATCCACCCACGGACCTACAACGAGGCCAAGAACATCGGAGAGGCCTTCCGGGACGGCATCCCGGTCATCATGAACCTGTCCGACATGGACGACTCCGACGCCAAGCGACTGGTGGACTTCGCCGCCGGTCTGGCGTTCGGTCTACACGGGGCCATCGAGCGAGTCACCAGCAAGGTCTTCCTGCTCTCCCCGGCCCATGTGGAGGTGGAGGGCCCCGAGGCCGACGCCCCCAAGCAGGCGCTGTTCAACCAGAGCTGAGCTGCACTGACGCAGACGCTGGCGCCGTCGACCAGATGGTCGACGGCGCTCTGTCGTCCGCTGCGACCTAGGATTGACCCCGTGATGAACAGGACCGCCGCCCGATGATCGCCACCATCCTCTACTGGCTGCTGTCCGTCTACTTCCTGGTGCTGATCGTCCGGCTGATCCTGGACTGGGTGCAGGTCTTCTCCCGCGACTGGCGACCCTCCGGCGTCCTGCTGGTGGTGGCCGAGATCACCTACAGTCTGACCGACCCGCCGATCCGGTTCCTGCGCCAGTTCATCCCGCCGTTGCGGCTGGGTGGTGTTGCCCTGGACCTGGCATTTCTGGTGCTTATCCTGGCCGTCAGCCTCGGCCGTGGCTTCGTGCTCCTGCTCCCGTTCTGAGCGCCTCAGACGCCCGCTGGCGGCTGGGGTCGGCCCGGGCCGTTGGGCTATGGTGAGCCCTGAAATGTGCAGTTGAGCCAGTGCCACGTGGGCCCCGCACGCCAGCAGGCGCGGCCGGGGTCTGTGCGGATCTCCAGATGCGAGGTGAACCCATGGCGTTGTCCCCCGAGGACGTCATCAAGAAGAGCTTCAGCGCGACCCACCTGCGTCGGGGCTACGACGAGACCCAGGTGGACGACTTCCTGGATGAGGTGGTCGTCGAGTTGCGTCGGCTGCTCGCCGAGCAGGACGAGCTGAGCACCCAGCTGGAGGAGTGCCGGTCCGGCCAGGGCGCAGGAGCCGCCGCTGCCGTCCCCGCCGGGGCCACCGCTGAGCAGAGCGCGCCGGCAGCAGACACCGAGCAGGGCGACGCCGAGCTGGCGGAGCTCTCCGCCCAGCTGGAGGCACGCCGCGCGGAGGTCGAGGAGGCCGAGGCCGAGGCAGAGCGCCGCATCGCCGCCGCCAAGGAGAAGGCCGACCAGGCAGACAAGGACCTCGAGGAGAACCTGTCCGGGGAGCTCAAGGAGCTGCAGCAGCGCGTCGAGGCTACTCGGGGCGAGGCCGAGGAGGCCGAGGCCCGGCTCGCCGAGTTGCGCACCCAGATCAGTGATGCCGAACAGGCTGCTGCCGTCAGCGCTGACGCTGCCGAGGACGGTGCCGCGGGTGAGGACGGTGCCACCACCGCCGGGGCAGCCGTGGGTGCCATGGCCGCCGGAGGCGCGGCTGCCACCGCGGGGCGCACCGAGGACTCCGCCAAGATCATCGAGTTGGCCCAGCGACTGCACGACCAGCACGTGGCGGAGGGCGAGGAGACCAAGGCACGCCTGGTCGCCGAGGGGGATGAGTACCGCAACACGGTGGTCGCCGAAGCCGACGAGAAGGCCCAGACCCTCGTCCGCGAGGGCCAGGAGGAGCACGACCGACTGATCGCCACCGGTCAGGAGGAGCACGACAAGCTCGTCAACACCGGTCAGAGCGAGCACGACAGACTGGTCACCGAGGGCACCAAGAAGCGGGACGCGATGGTCGGCGAGGCCGAGAACAAGCGGTCTACGATCCTGGCCGATCTGGAGACCAAGCGCAACGGGCTGAACACCAAGATCGAGGAACTGCGCACCTTCGAGGGTGACTACCGCAAGAAGCTGCGCGGTTACCTGACCGAGCAGATGGGCTTCCTGGACCGGGACGGCGACGGGGTCGACGACCGCCAGCAGTGAGGGACCGCCGGTCGCGCTGGCCGTGTCGGGGCAGCCGGCGGGTCGGTCTGACCCCCCGCTGCCCCGCGGTGCGGGGCCCCGCGTGGTCGGCATACCCGATTCGGGTGGGAGAGTGGACCTGACAGGGTTGTGATTCCCCCGGTGAGCACCTATCCTTCCGCCCACCTGATCAAACAGCGGTTGGGTCCTGACGTTCATAGCAAGGGGTCGCATGGCGAGCAAGGGTGGCGCTGCTACCACGAGGGCGACGGCCAAGGACGCGGCCGCCAACACGGCGGCGGCAACGGAATCCCAGACGGGTCGCCGGTCGGCCACGACGGGCCGGAAGAGCACCGCCTCGAAGAAGAGATCCGGGGCCGACACCAAGGGGTCGACCCGGAAGACGTTGAGCAGGGCTCCCCGCTCACCACGGGTGACCGAGTTGCCGGTGCTGGAGCAGGAGGACCCCTGGACTCCGGAGGAGCTGAGCGAGGTCCGCACCGAGTTGGAGACCGAGCTCGCGCGGCTGCGGGACGAGGTCGACGAGGCAGAGGCCGACTTGGCCGAGCTGATGCGGGACAGCGGTGAGGGCTCCGGGGACGACCAGGCCGATGCTGGCGCTGCCACCTGGGAGCGCGAGCACGAACTGTCGTTGACCAACAACGCCAGGGAACTGCTCGACCAGATCCAGCGAGCCCTGGAGCGCATTGACGAGGGCACCTACGGCGCGTGCGAATCGTGCGGCAACCCGATCGGCAAGATGCGGCTCCAGGCCTTCCCCCGTGCGACCCTGTGTCTGTCATGCAAACAACAGCAGGAGAGGCGCTGAGCCCGGAAGCCGGGGACACCTCGACG
>CAYVEH010000173.1:0-5834 GCA_964450585.1 uncultured Ornithinimicrobium sp. | reverse complement strand
CTGCCCTCAACGGCCGTGCCGGTCTGCCCTCATCGCCACACCGAAGGGCTGGCTCGGCCGCGGGCACGCCCCAACGCCCGGCCGGTGCGGCCGGGCTCGGGGCGAGGTCCTCAAACGTGCCAGGTGACCACAGACCCGGCGACGGTCGCCATCAGGTCCCGCTCGTGGACCAGCGTGTGGTGTCGTGGACACAACAGCGCCAGCATCTCGATGTCCGTGTCGCCACCACGGCACCACCACACCAGGTGATGGCTGTCACACCAGGTGCCGGGCACACTGCACCCCGGATAGGTGCACTGCCCGTCGCGCACCATCAGCGCCTTGAACTGCCCTGGGGTCGCTAACCGCACCGTGCGCCCCAACTTGAGGGGCTCACCATGCTCCCCCAGCACGATCGGCGTGAGATCCCCGATGCAGGCAAACCGACCTGCTTCCGAGGCGGTGAACACCTGACCGGTGTGCGTGCTCGCAGCACCTGTGGGCTCCCCGGTCTCCGGGTCGGCCTGCACGGTCAGCAGCACCGACGCCCGTGCCGACGAGGGCGGCGCCCCCGGGTTGGACAGGCCACGATTGAGCACCATCAGCAGCGCGTCATAGTGGCGCTGGCACGCCGACCGATCATCAGGCAAGCCATCCTCATCGGGCACCGGCGCGGCCAGCGCGCCCATCAGGACACCGTCCAGCAAGGCGGCATCCGACTCCGGCGCGTCGATCGTGAATCTGGTCATCCCCTCGCCCAACGGCCGGCGCTCCACGCACCGCTGCTGCTGCGCGGTCTGGGCGATCTCGTCCTTGGGCTTCTCGTCCAACACATCAATGAGGAGCTTCTTGCAGACGCGGTTGAGGTCTGCGTCACTAATCTCCGGATTGCCCGCTGCATCGGCGGCGATCTCAGCAAAGGCCTGCTGCTGGTCCGGCTCTAACGAGCGGGACAACCGCGTGATCGTCCGGGCCACCTTGGCCCCTCGGTGCACCGGGGTGTCCCCGGCACAGACCGCCGCCACCAGCGTGGCGCCCCAGTGCTGCTCACCAGCCCGGACCAGGTCCTGCAGCTGTGCGGCCTCCGGGCGCGACAACCAGGGACAGCGCACCCGCAGCCAGTCGACCAGGCCCATCCCGACGGCGACGTGCAGCCCGCGGCTGGACGCTTCCCGCGCCAGCGCAAAACTGATGCCGTCCAGGTGCGTCCGCAACTCGCCCACGGCCTCCAGAGCCTCGCTGACCCCGGCATCGAAGACGCGAACCACCTCATCCACGGCTTCGCCAGCCCGCTGCAGCCCCTGCTGTGCCGAGCCCAGCCCGGAGGACAACTCCTCTGCCGGGAACGCGGCCGGAGCCTGCTGGGCCAACAACTCCTCGACCTCGGCCCAGGGTGCCCAGAACTCGTCACTGTCCGAGTCATCGACCGGAGCCCACTCAGCACGGACAGACGCAGCGATGCTCGCAAACTCCGTCGACTCCTGCTGCGACAGCCCGACAGGCACGTCAACACCCCGCCCCACGGGATGGCCCCCGAGGTTGCCGGCGCTGCGCAACTGCTCCATGACCACACTCAACCACCCACCACTGACACTGCCGTGACCAGCACAAACGCCGGCTCAGCGGCGGCGGGCGGCGGAGGTTGTCACCGATGCTCAGAGCAGCGTGAGCCATCCGGTGAGCCACCGGCCGGCCCGGGTCGACATCGCCACGGCAGCACACGGCATACCGACCGGTTCACAGACCCACGTCACGAGCCCCAGAACTCGACCACCAGCACGGCCGCGGCGACCAGCAACAACACCCCGGCCACCGCCAGTGCCCACCGGTAGCCCCGGTTGTTCAGCAGGTGTCGGCCCCGGGCCACCACCAGCGCAATGAGCGCCTTGGAGCCCACAATCCCCAGGTAGAAGGCCGCCACCAACCCGACCGCGCCAGTCGGAGCCGACCCCCAGGTGGCCAGCACCATCGGGCCGAGCACGGTGGCCCAGAACAGCCACGGGTGCGGGCTCAGCAGGTTGACCAGCCCGGCACGCCACAGCGCCTGCCGGGCCTCGGCACGCTGACCAGCAGCGTCCACGGTCAACTCAGCAGTCCGCGCCTCCCACAGAATGCTCAGACCGGTCCACGCCACGAAGCAGGCCCCCGCCAGCGCCAGCCACCCGACCGCCTGCTGCGGCAGTTGGTGGAGCACCAGGAGCGTGCCGGGGATCACCAGCACGTCCGACAGCAGCGGTGCACAGGCCGCCAGGACCCCCGCGAGCGAGCCGCCGCGCAGGGCCGAGGTGATCACCAGCACCAACAACGGGCCCGGGCTGACCCCGGCTGCGGCACCGATGGCCAGGCCGAGGAGAACGACGTCCACGGGCTGACACTACGCACCCACCTCAGTGGGCCCGACACCGCCAGGAGTCAGCCGAGCACGACGGCACGCTCAGAAGTTGATGGCGTCCCCCAGCGGCACCTCGGAGCGTCGCACCACCCAGACGCCGACCAGCCCGATCACACCCGTCACCACGATGCCGATGGCCAGGGGCACCCAGTCGACGTCCTTTCCCTGGTCCGCCGTGACGATGCCGACCACCAGCATGAATGCCGCGACAGCGAACCCAAAGAGCACCAGCATCCCCCCCGAAGAGGGCCAACAGCAGTCGCTGATTCGTGGGTTCCTGCGCCATGGGCATCTCCTTCAGTGGTCATCGAGATCGGTGGGTCCGGCGAGGGCAGGGCCACCCGAACGAGTGACGATGGTATGCCGTCACGAGCCCGGGCGGTCGCCGCGCCGGTCTAACCTCGACCCATGACCGCGCACGCCTCGTCATCGGACCGTGAGCCTTCCCAGCGACCGACTGACCCGACCCAGCAACTCGCCGCGGCGACACCACCACCGGGGGACCCGACGCAACCACTGCCCGCGCGCAGGCCGCCAGGTGAGGAGCCGCAGCCACCCGCAACTGCCGCCCCGGTGCTGCGAGCCCGGAAACTGACGGTACGCACCAACCGGGGCACCGTGGTCGGACCGGTCGACCTGGCCGCCGCGGCCGGTGAGGTCGTGGTGGTCGAGGGGACGGCTGGCAGCGGCCGGTCCGCCCTGCTGCTGGCGCTCACCGGCCGGATGCGTGGGGTCACCGGCGAGGTGGACATCGACGGCGTCTCCGGGGACCGAGCACGGGACCTGCGTGCCATCACCTCCGTCGCCAGGTTGGGCAGCATCGTCGAGCTCGACGACCCGCTCACCGTCGGCGAGTGCGTGACCGAGCGGTGCCTGGCCGAGGGCATCCCGGAGCGAGAGGGCAGCCACCGGATGACGGTGTTGGGCGACACCCTCGGGTTCCGGGTGCCGCGGGAGGCCACGGTCGGGGAGCTGTCGATGCTCACCCGTGTGCTCTTCCTGACCTTGTTGGCCCAGTTGCGCCCGGCGACGCTGACCGTCCTGGACGACCTGGACCACGACCTGGCCCCGCACGATCAGGCCCGGGCGTTGCAGCACCTGGCGGCCTTCGCCGCCCGCACCGGGACCGTGCTGGTGGTCTCCACCGTCGCCGCTCCGGAGATGCCTCGCCCCGGTCAGGTGCTGCGATTGCCCGCCACCCACCACACTCCAGGAGAGATTCGGTGATCTTCTCACCCGCCCGCCTGGGCCGTTATGAGCTGCGCCGGTTCCGGGGGACGCTGCCCAAACTGGCGTTGTTGTTCGTGCTCCTGGTGCCGTTGCTCTACAGCGCCATCTACCTCGGCGCCAACTGGGACCCCTACGGCAAGGTTGAGGACCTGCCGGTGGCGGTCGTGGACCTGGATCAGCCGGCCACCGTCGAGGGGCCGGACGGCGAGTCCCAGACCGTGCATGCCGGCCCACAACTGGTGGACGGCTTGCTGGAGGACCCCGCCTTCGACTGGCAGGTCACCAGTGCCGACGAGGCCCAGCAGGGGCTGGCCGACGGGCGGTACTTCATGACGATGACGATCCCGCGGGACTTCTCCACGAACCTGGTCAGCGGTGCCTCGCTGGAGGACCCGGAGCGGGCGCAGATCTACCTGCGCCGCGACGACGCCAACGGCTTCGTCGTGGGCTCGATCACCAGCAAGGCGCAGGACTCCGTGGCGTTGGCGGTCGACTCGGCGGCGGTGGATGCCTACTTCTCGGCGGTCTTCGCCAACCTGGACACCATCCGGTCCGGGATGGCCGACGCGCGGGACGGGGCCCAGCAGCTGGCAGACGGTGCCCACCAGGCCCACCAGGGGGCCAGCGACCTGGCGCAGGGGGCGGACAGCGCCAAGGAGGGGTCCACTGCGCTCGCGGAGGGCGCAGACACTGCCACCCAGGGGTCGGCCGAGGTTGCCACCGGCGCCGCGGACCTGGCCGAGGGCGCCGCCACCGCGCAGAGCGGTGCCAGTGACCTGGATGCCGGGTTGGCCGAGCTGGACACCGGGTCGGCAACCCTGGCCGATGGGGCCGACCAGGTCGCCGCGGGCACCGGGCAGCTCAACGACAAGGTGCTGCCGGTGCTGGACCTGGTGATCGAGGAGCTGCCGAAGGTGCAGGAGAGCGCCCGGACCATCGCCGCCGACGCGGCGGCCCTGGCCGAGGCGGTGGCCGGAGCGACCGACTCGATCAGCGGCGATCTGGAGCAGTTGACGACTGACCTGGAGCAGTTGCAGCAGCAGTATCCGGCGCTGGCGGAGGACCCGGTGTTCCAGCGGGTGCTGCAGACGGCCGAGACGGCCTCCGGCCGGGCCGACGACATCGCCGCGGCCGCCGAGGGCATCGCCGACACGGCCGCCCGGATCGATGAGGTCATCCAGAACACCGATGACCTGGTCCCCCAGGTGGAGCAGGCCCGCGACGACCTGGTCCGCCTCGATGAGGGAGCCCAGCAGGTCGCCACCGGCGCCCACGACCTGCACGACGGCATCAGCCAGGCGCACGCTGGCTCCTCCGAGCTGGTCACCGGCCTGGTGGCGCTCAGCGACGGTGCCGACCAACTGTCCGCCGGGGCCAGCGAGCTCAACGGCGGGCTGGGTGAACTGGCCAGCGGGGCACACGAGTTGGACGACGGCCTGGGGACGCTGGCCACCGGGGCGCACGATCTGCAGGACGGGCTGGCCGAGCTGGACACCGGCACCCAGGACCTGGTGGACGGGTTGCGTCAGGGTGTGGCCCGGCTGCCGGTGCTCTCCGCTGACGAGCAGGACCATGCGGCACAGGTGCTGTCCTCCCCCGCTGACGTGCGGATGGAGGTGGACCACCCGGCCACCTACTACGGGCGCGGCCTGGCGCCGATGTTCTTCGCGATCGCCCTGTGGGTCTTCGGCATCAGCGTCTTCCTGGTGGTGCGACCGGTGTCCGGGCGGTTGCTGACCGGCCGGGCCCACCCGGTGCGGCTGTCGCTGACCGCCTGGTATCCCGTTGCGGTGATCGCGGTGCTGGGCGGCCTCATCATGGTGGCGGTGGTCTGGGCGACGCTGGGGCTGGACCCGGTGCGGCCGCTCAGTCTGCTCGGCCTGACCATCCTGGGGGCGTTGTGTTTCTCCTCCATCGCGCACCTGTTGCGCACTGCGCTGGGCACGGTGGCCTCGGCGATCACGCTGGTCTGGTTGGTGCTGCAGTTGCCGACCTCGGGCGGGACCTACCCGGCCGAGCTGCTGCCGGGCGTGTTCAGCGCGCTCACCCCGGTGATGCCGATGACTTATCTGATCGACGGTTTCCGGGTGGTGATCTCCGGTGGGCAGACCGACCGGTTGGTCACCGATGTGGTGGTGCTGGCGGTGATCACGATCATGGCGATGGGGCTGTGTGCGCTGGTCATCCGACGCAAGCAACAGTTCGCGATGAAGGACCTGCACCCGCCGTTGGT
>CAYVEH010000172.1:4413-5859 GCA_964450585.1 uncultured Ornithinimicrobium sp. | reverse complement strand
GACCGGGACGTCCTGGGAGCCAGCCAGCGAGGAGGCAGCCAGTGCGTCGGGGTAGTCGTAGCCGTCCGCGATGTAGACGGTCGGCACGTCGGCCGCGTACTCGCCGGCGATCGCCGCAGCGGTCTCCCACTTGTCCGCACCGCCAAGGCGGTCGGTGCCACCCAGCTCGGCGTAGACCTCGTCGGAGATGGTGGCCGGGCCACCGACAACGATGACCTTGCTGGCGCCCAGGCTCTCCAGGGCGTCCGCGGTCACCTGCGGCACCGAGTCACCCTTGGTCAGCAGGACCGGGGCGTCGATGGTGCCGGCCAGCGCGCCGCTGGTGAGGGCGTCCGAGAAGGCGCCGTCCTCACCGGAGGCAACGTAGACCGTGTCAGCCGTACCCCACATCTCGGTAGCGAGGTTCGCTGCGGTGTCGTAGCGACCCTCACCCATGATCTCGGTGAGCTCGGCGTTCGGCGCGGCTTCCTGGACATCGGCGCGGACGTCGGCACCGATGACGGTCTCGCCACCGAGCACCACGACGTTGGTCGGGTCGATCTCGGTCAGCGCGGCAGCCGTCGCCTTGGGCAGGTGGTCGGCCTTGGCCAGCAGCACCGGGGCGGCCTCGCCGTCCGGGGTGCTCATGGTGCCCAGCATCTGCAGCTTGCCCTGAGCGGCGGCCGGCGCACCGGTCATCGCGTCGGGGTAGCCCTCGCCGGTGGCCAGGTAGACCGTGTCAACGTCACCGTACTCGTCGGAGATGAGGTCAGCCGTGTCGTAACGGTCCTCACCACCGATGCGGGACACCTCCGGGCCCGGAGCCGGGGGCTCCTCGGCCGGGGGGGCCTGCTCGCCGCGGGCGACAACGGTGAAGTTGACGTCCGGCTGGCCCTCAGCGGACCAGACCAGCGTGCCGTTCTGCCACTGGTCGGCAGGAGCGTCCACGTTGCGGACGGAGATGGTGACCTCAGCGGACTCGCCGGCCGGGATGGTGACCGTCTCCGGGGAGACCGTGACCTCCAGGCTCTCCGGGCCGTTCCAGGCCGCGGTGTAGGACACCTCGGAGTCCGTCACGTTGGTGACGGTACGGGTGGCCTGCGTCGGAGCGTCGGCACCGAGGGCGCCGATCTGCAGCGAGGCGGTGTTGTAGTTGTACGCCGTGGTCAGGTCCGCCTCGAAGGCGTTCCAGTCCTCCATGCCCGCGTCGAAGACGAGGCCGGCGTTCAGGAACTCACGCGGGTTGACGAAGCCCACGCCGCCAACGAACGGGTCGTTGCTCTCGGCGTTGGTGTAGTCAATGTTCGTGGTCTGCATGGCCGACTTGATGGCCATCGGCGACCAGTCCGGGTGACCCTGCTTCATCAGGAGAGCCAGACCCGCGATGTGCGGGGAGGCCATCGAGGTGCCGCTCATGTAGGCCCAGCCACCGGGGACGGCGGCCAGCACCTCGACGCCCGGGGCGCC
>CAYVEH010000172.1:0-4313 GCA_964450585.1 uncultured Ornithinimicrobium sp. | reverse complement strand
GATGTGCGCGGCCGGAGCCATACCGGAGATGTTGACCTCACCGGCGTCGCCCTGCAGGGTCAGCGGGTAACCGGCGGAGGTGCCCGCCACGTGGCTACCGTGACCAGCCTGGTCGGCCGGGCTCACCAGCTCGTGGTCGGCCGGCTCGTAGCCAGCCTCGCGGATGCCGTCAAGGAAGAAGTTGGCGCCGATCACCTTGTTGGTGCAGGCGCCGTCCGGCCAGGAGCCGTCCTCACCGTTGACACAGTCGCCAGCCCAGTCCTCCGGGGGAGCGGGAACGTCACCCTCGGTGAAGGACGGGTTGTCGTAGGCCAGACCGGTGTCGATGACACCGATCACGAGGCCCTCGCCAGCGGTCTCGACGCCGCCGAGCTGCTCCCAGAGGCCACCCTCGCCGCGCACGCCCAGGAAGTCCGGGCTCACGTCGGTCATCGGGGAGGCAGATCCCTCGGAGTAGTCGACGTCGGCCTCGTGCAGCTGCTGCATCTGGACCGGGGTGACGGACTTGACGTCACCACGGTTGGCCAGTTCAGCAGCCTCGGCTGCGGTCAGCTCCACCGAGAAGCCGTTGAGAACGGTGTCGTACCGGTAGGTCGGCTCCGCGTCGACCGAGGCCAGAACTGCGTCCTGGGCCTCAGCCAGCTGGGCGGCGTAGGTCTGGGCGGCACTCGAGGTGACGTCCAACTTCTCGCCTGCAGCCGGAGCCGTGCCGGCGTAGGTGGCCAGCGGTGCGTCGTTCAGCAGGACGATGTACTCCCCGTCCTTGAAGTCAGCCGCGCTGACGGACGTCCCGGCGTTGTCGGCCGGGAGCGGCGAGGCTGTAGCGGTCGAGGCGGCGAGCATGCTGCCCACCATCCCGACACCGGCTACAACCGCGAGGGTGCGCTTCGGCAACCCTGCTGGTGCTCGATGAGTCACTATTACCCCTTGCATTGTTCCGGGGCACCCCCCACGGGCGCCCCCGGATTAACCTAGGCACCAACGACCCCATCCGTCAACCTCGGGCGTGGACATGTGTTCGCTTGAGGAGCAACCTGAATCCCACCTGGCTACTGCCTGGAAAACTCCCGGACGAGGGGGACCACGTCGGCGATCGAGTCACACACCCGGGTCGGGCGATACGGATAACGCTCCACCTGCTCGGCGGTGGTCGACCCGGTCAGCACCAGCACCGTGCGCAACCCGGCCTCCAGGCCGCTGACGATATCGGTATCCATCCGGTCCCCGATCATCACGGTGTGCTCGGAGTGCGCATCGATCCGGTTGAGGGCGCTGCGCATCATCAGCGGGTTCGGTTTGCCGACGAAATAGGGTTCCACCCCGGTCGCCCGGGTGATCAGCGCCGCCACCGACCCGGTGGCCGGCAACGGCCCCTGGGCCGACGGCCCGGTGGGGTCGGGGTTGGTCGCGATGAACCGGGCCCCGCGCTCAATGAGCCGGATCGCCCGGGTGATCGCCTCAAACGAGTACGTGCGGGTTTCCCCGAGCACCACGTAGTCGGCGCCGATGTCAGTCATCACATAGCCCACGTGGTGCAGGGCGTTGGTCAGGCCCGCCTCCCCGATGACGTATGCCGATCCGCCCTCGCGCTGGTCGGCCAGGAACTGCGCCGTGGCCAGTGCCGAGGTCCAGATCGCCTCCTCCGGGACCTCGATCCCACCGGAGGCCAACCGGGCCCGCAGGTCGCGCGCCGTATAGATGGAGTTGTTGGTCAGCAACTGGAAGCGCACTCCCACGGCCTGCAACTCGGCCAGGAACTCGGCTGCGCCTGGCAGCGCCTGCTCCTCGCGCACGAGGACACCGTCCATATCGGTGAGCCAGCAGTCCACCGGCAGCTTCTGGGTCATGGCCCTATCGTTTCAGGCCGCCGCGGCTCAGGCCAGGTGCGCCGCGCCAGGTCCGCCCGACAGCCCAGTGAGATAGTGACCGCATGACCCGCCCCTCCCGCACCTGGACCCCCGACGAGTTGGGTGCCCTGGACGACCACTACGCGCCCGAGGATCTGGAGCTGCGCCAGGTCACCCGCACCTTCCTGGCCGACCAGGTCCGCCCGCACCTGGCGCAGTGGTACACCAGCGGCACCCTGCCGGCCCGGGAACTGGCCCGGGAGTTTGGCCGGCTCGGCATCCTGGGCATGCACCTGACGGGCTACGGGTGCGCCGGAGCAAGCCCCACGGCATACGGACTGGTCTGTGCCGAGGTGGAGGCGGCCGACTCGGGGCTGCGCTCCCTGGTCAGCGTGCAGGGGTCGCTGGCGATGCAGGCGATCCACGCCTTCGGCTCCGAGGAGCAACGCCGGCAGTGGTTGCCACAACTGGCCAGTGGGGAGGCGATCGGATGCTTCGGACTCACCGAGCCCGATCACGGCTCCGACCCGGCGGGCCTGCGCACCCGCGCCCGGCGCGACGGTGAGGACTGGATCCTGGACGGCACCAAGATGTGGATCACCAACGGCTCGATCGCCGCGGTGGCGGTGGTGTGGGCCCAGACCGAGGACGGCATCCGCGGCTTCCTGGTGCCCACCGACACCCCCGGCTTCTCGGCCCCGGAGATCGGCGGCAAACTCTCGCTGCGTGCCTCGGTGACCAGCGAGCTGGTGCTCGAGGGGGTCCGGCTGCCCGCCTCGGCGCTGCTGCCCGGAGCCGCGGGCCTCAAGGGCCCGCTCAGTTGCCTGACCGAGGCGCGCTTCGGGATCATCTTCGGCTCGATGGGTGCCGCCCGGGACAGCCTGGAGACGGCGCTGGAGTATGCCGGCAGCCGGGTGCAGTTCGACCGCCCCATCGCGGGGTTCCAGCTCACCCAGGCCAAGCTGGCCGACCTGACCGCCGACTACGTCACCGGGATGCTGCTGGCGGCCCACCTGGCCCGGCTCAAGGAGAACGGCAGGCTGCGGCCGCCCCAGGTGAGCCTGGGCAAACTGAACAACGTGCGGCGCGCGTTGGCGATCGCCCGGGAGTGCCGCAGCATCCTGGGGGCCAACGGGATCAGCGCCGAGTACTCCCCGCTGCGGCACGCGGCCAACCTGGAGTCGGTGCTCACCTACGAGGGCACGACGGAGATGCACACGCTGGTCGTCGGGCAGGCCCTCACCGGGCACGCGGCGTTCCGCTGAGCCCGGTGCCGTGATGGGGTGGTGGGGATGATCGCGGCCCTGGCGGCCACGACCCTGGCCGCCTCGGCCACCGTGCTCGGCGGATTCCTGGCCCTGCACCCGCGGATGCGCCGCCGGGGAGCGCTGGCCTTCGGGCTGGCGTTCGCCGCCGGGCTGATGCTGGTGCTCTCGCTGGTCGAGATCCTCCCGCTGAGTCTGCGCACGCTGCGGCACGCTGGGGTCGGCCACCCCGGCTGGTGGACCCTGGGGGCCTTCCTGGTGGGCGCGGTCGTGGTGCTGCTCATCGACCTGATGATCCCGGAGGAGGGCGTGGCAGCCGACCGGGTGACCGAGGCCGCCGGTGCGCCGGCCCTGTCCGACCCCGAGCCCGCCCCGCTGACCGGTGACCCACGGCTGCGGCGCAGCGGTCTGCTGATCGCCCTGGTGATTGGGGCCCACAACGCCCCGGAGGGGCTGATGACCTTCCTGACGATGCTGGAGGCCCCTGAGCTCGGGCTGGGGCTGGTGGTGGCGATCGCCATCCACAACGTGCCGGAGGGGATCGCGGTGGCGGCCCCGCTGTATGCCGCTACGGGCCGTCGGCGTCCGGCCGTGGCGTGGACCGCGGTGGCCGGGCTGGCCGAGCCGGTGGGCGCGCTGGTCGGCTACTTCCTGCTGCGGGCCCTGCTGCCCGAGCAGTTCCTGGTGCTGTCGCTGGCCCTGGTGGCCGGGATGATGATCACGCTGAGCCTGCGCGAGCTGCTGCCCGCCGCGCGCCACCACCAGAGTCACCCCGCGCAGAGCCTCAGCGGGCTGCTGCTCGGGGCGCTGGTGGTGTGGGTCAGTCTGCTGCTGGCCCGCTGACCTTCAGAATGGGTTGCGTGAGCCTGCACCGCGATGCCCTGGACACCCTGACGGCCTGGATCCCGCCGACCGAGCAGCAGGCCCGGCTGCGGGACCGGTTCGGCGCTCACCTGCATGATTACCCCGACGGGATGCAGCGTTCCTGCTATCCGGATCACCTCACCGCCAGCACCGTCGTGCTCACCGCGGACGGCAGCCAGGTGTTGCTCACCCTGCACCGCAAGGCCCGATCCTGGTTCCAGTTTGGTGGACACTGCGAGCCGCAGGACACCCGGCTGGTGGAGGCGGCCCTGCGGGAGGCCCGCGAGGAGTCCGGGCTGGCGGAGCTGCGCATCGACCCGGTGCCCATCCACCTGGA
>CAYVEH010000171.1:0-5882 GCA_964450585.1 uncultured Ornithinimicrobium sp. | reverse complement strand
AAGGTCATCCACAGGAAGTTCTCGACCAGGTTGTAGTCGTTGTTCGGGTACAGGAACGGCTGGCCCTGGCTCTTGCGGAAGGCGTAGGCCGCGATCGTCGGCAGCTTGGCCATCAGCCGGATGGTGGAGATCTCCACGGCCTCGGGGTCGAACGGGTCCAGGCTGTCCTGGTAGAAGGTGCCCAGCGCGGAGACTGCCGAGGAGAGCACCGGCATCGGGTGTGCGTCCCGCGGGAAGCCGTTGAAGAAACCCTTCATGTCCTCCACCAGCAGGGTGTGCCGACGCAGCCGCTGGTCGAAGCTCTCCAGCTCCTCGGCCGTGGGCAGCTCACCATAGATCAGCAGGTAACTGGTCTCCAGGAAGTTGGACTTCTCCGCCAGCTGCTCGATCGGGTAGCCGCGGTAGCGCAGCACACCGGCACCACCGTCGATGTAGGTGATCTCCGAGCTGCAGGAGGCGGTGTTGACAAAACCGACGTCCAGCGTGACGTCGCCGGTGGTCTTCAGCAGCGCGGAAACGTCCAGGCCGTTGTTGCCCTCGACCGCCGGAACGACGGGAAGCTCGAGGTCAGTGCCCTTGTGCGTGAGTTTCGCGGTGTCTGTCATATGTCCTCCTGCTCGGATCGGGCACCCTTGCACCGGTGCACCGGGTTGTCGTGGGCCGAGCAGAGCGATCAGCAGCTGCCCGAAACCGGGAATCAGTTCTCGTCGTGCTCCTGCGGGGGCAGTGCGGCGACGATGGGGTGGTCCTTGGGGATCAGGCCGAGCTTGGCTGCTCCGCCGGGGCTCCCCAGGTCGTCGAAGAACTCGACGTTGGCCTTGTAGTACTCGGCCCACTCCTCGGGCGTGTCGTCCTCGTAGTAGATGGCCTCCACGGGGCACACCGGCTCGCAGGCACCACAGTCCACGCACTCGTCGGGGTGGATGTACAGCATCCGCTCGCCCTCATAGATGCAGTCGACCGGGCACTCATCGATACACGCGAGGTCCTTGAGGTCAACACATGGTTGGGCGATCACGTAAGTCATCGACGGCTCCTGCTCCTGCTGGTGGTGGTGTGGCGGCCCGGACACGGGACAGACCACTGTCTAGTATGCCGTCCGGCCCGTCTGAGCGGTAAGCCGCCCCGTGCTGGTGTGGCCGGTATCACCCTGCTCACCGACCGCTCGAGTTCGTGCACCGCACCTCGTCGGAGGGTTGGTAGGTCGTGGTGTAGGACTGTCGGTCGACCTCGTCGCCGGACTGGGACAGCACCCGGGTCACGGTGATCGTGAAGCCTTCCTGCGGGTACTGACGCAGGCAGTCCTCGCTGTCGTCGGTGCGGGTGTCCGGCTCCACGAAGTTGGTGCGGTCGCCGGTGATCGTCGTGACGTCATACTGCCGGTCACCCCAGAAGGTCATCACGATGTCCATGCCGTCGATGTAGGTCTGGACGACGACCGGGGTGTCGGTGTCGTTGGTCCACCGGTTGTCCAGCAGCCCGACCGCGATGGTGGCTTCCTTGCCGACCGGGTACCGGTCGATGTAGTAGGAGTGCGGGTGGAACTCATCGAGTTGCAACCCGGCGTCCCAGGCGGTGTTGAGCACGGTGGTGGAGACCTGCGACAGGCCACCGCCGATGCCCTTGACCAGGCGTCCCCCGCTGATCACCCCGGCATACACATAGCCCCGCTCCGGGGTGATCGGCGACAGCGTCTCGGCCAGGCTGAAGGTCTCCCCCGGCATGACCACGGTCCCGTTGACATAGCCCAGGCCGATGCGGATGTTCTCGGTCCGGTCGGCGTTGTCGGCTCCGCCGGGGAACGTGCTGCGGAAGGTGGCCATCGCCGACATGTCCCACTTGGCCGCGTCCTTGTCGGTGATCTGCGGCTCCACCTTGGTGGTTCCCACCTTGGCCAGGCGGTGCTTGCCCTCCTTCTGCAGGGCCTTCTTCACCTCCGCGATCAGCGCCTCCTCGTCGACGACCTGGCCCATCCGGGCGGGCGTGATGACGGCTCGACCGTCCTCCAGGGCGACCCCGGCGTTGCGCGGCGAGACGGTGGCTTCCTCGAGCTGACCACTGACGATCTTCAGCACCCCCTCGCTGTCCAGGTGCAGGGAGAGCGTGTGATTGTCGCGCTGCCGAACCTCCAGCAGCCGGGCGATCTGGTTGGGGCTGATCTGCGACTTCTCCCCGTCCACGTCGACGGTGATCGGCCCGTTGACCGCGGGTCCGGCAGCCTCGGTGACAAACCGCTCGATCTCGGACTGGGCCAGCACCGGGTCGAGCCGTTCCACGGTCCCGGTCACCGAACGGGTCTGCGGCCACGCCGCCTCGATCGTGTCGCTGGTGGCGGCCACGTTGAGTTCCCGGCCGAACTCCGACTCCTTGGACCGCACCTCGCCGGTCGCGAACCACACCTTGCCCTCCGTGGGCTCGATGCGAACCTCCGCCGCGACCTGCCGCAAGGCCTCCTGCAACTGGGTCTCCTGCACCGTCACGGCCAGTGGCAGGTCGTCCCCGGCGTCGGTGATCCGGTCCCAGAGCACGCGAGGGTCGTAGCTGACGCCGGTGATCCCGTGCAGGGTCGTGTCCAGGTCCAGCGCCAGGCCCGCCTCCTGCGGGTCAACCCGAAAGGTCTCGCCCTCGATGTCGATGGTGACGTCCTCGGTGGCCATGTCGGCGAGGCGCTGCTCCAGCGTGGCGCGGGCGTCCTCCGGGCTCAGCCCGCCGATGTCGACGCCCTCGACGGCCGTACCGTTGGGGACGCGACCCCCCAGGTACTGCGCGGCCAGGTAGTAGCCGCCCCCGAGGACCACGACGGCGACCAGCGTGCGCACGAGGATGCCGATCCACTCGTTGCGCTGCGGCTCCTCCGGCAGGCTCTGTCGTTCGTCCACGGGTGTCCCTTGCTCGTCGTCGGTGGCGGTGGGCTGGCCCACCGGGAGGCGTCGTCGGTCTTGGTCCGGGCGGCACTGGCCCCTGGGGCAGTATGCCGTGCGCCCCTGACCTAAACGCTGCACCGCGGCGCGTGGATGGCAGATCGCACCGGATCGATGCCGAGTTGTTACCTCAGGCGCCGGTGGCGGCGGCAACTCACCGCCGGCAGGACGTCGGTTGTGGGACCGTCGTGGCTACCAGTACCTGACGTTCTCGGGCTGCTGCCCCTGACGCATGTGTGACTCGCGGACCGCACGGTCTCGCTCGACGTCCGCACGCTGGAGCGTCCGCTCCTCCTCCGTGCGCGCCTCGTGGCCGGCAGGCTGTGCGGGCCCCGTCGTGCTGTCGGCCCGCGCGAACCGTCGGGCCACCCGCTCCCACAGCCTGCGCAACATCGAGACCTCCTGCGCCGATCCTGCCGTTCACACCACTGTAGCGGCGTGGTCAAGCCCAGCTCCGGAATCCTCGTGGAGGGCGCGCACCAGGTCGGCGGCCACGCTGATCGCGATCGTCGCGGGCTGCTTGCCGGGCAGGTCCGGCAGCCCGATCGGGCTGGTGATCGTGGCCACCGCCGCCTCGGTGTGGCCGGCCTGCAGCAGCCGCTGGCGGAAACGCTGCCACTTGGCGGTCGAGCCGATCACGCCCACCGAGCCCAGGTCACCACGCCGCAGTGCCGCCTCGCAGAGCACCAGGTCCTCCGCGTGGTCGTGGGTCAGCACCAGCACGTGGGCGTGGGCGGGCAGGGCGTCCAGCACGGTCTCCGGTGCTGGGGCGTGACTGACGTGGACGTCGGCCAGCGCATCGGGTGAGAGGCAGCGGGCCTGCTCTACCTGCGCCGCACGGCTGTCCACCAGGTGCACGACGACCGGGAGCCGCGCCAGGATCCGGCCCAGCTCCTGCCCCACGTGACCGAGCCCGAAGACAGCCACGACCGGCCGGGCGGGCACCGGTTCGAGCAGCAGGCTCACCTGCCCGCCGCAGCACTGCCGCCCGTACTCGGTGGTCGCGTGCTCGTTCAGGGACAGCTCGATGGTGTGTGGCGTCGGTGTGCCGGCGGCCAGCAACCGGCGGGCACGGGTCACCGCGGTGGCTTCCAGGTTGCCGCCACCGATGCTGTCCCACAGGCCCTCGGCGGTCACCACCATCTTGGCGCCGGCTTCCCGCGGCGCGTGCCCGCGCACGCTGGTCACCGTGATCAGCACCCCGGAGCGGCCCTGCTCGCGCAGCTGCTGCAGCGCCCGCAACCAATCCATCAGTCCACCCTCCGGACCAACTCGGCGGCATCGGCCACAGCAGCCGGCGGGTTGGTGGGCGCCGGGCCGCTGGCGGCCTCCCGCGCTGCCTGCACGGCCCAGAAGACCGCCTCCGGCGTGGACGGGCAGCCCAACTCGACCACGTGCCCGTCCGGCCCGAACGCGGCGATGGCCTGGCGCAACGCCTCCCGCACACTGAACGCGAGCATCAGCGGCGGCTCCCCGACCGCCTTGGACCCGTAGACCGCGCCCTCCTCGGCGGCCCGTTCCAGCAGGTGGACGGTGAATTGCTCGGGCAGCTCCGAGAACGAGGGCAGTTTGTAGGTGCTGGCGGCCTGGGTGCTCACGCGGCCCCTGCTCGGCCCGTCGGAGGTGTCCCAGCGCAGGTCCTCCAGGGTGAGCCAGCCCACGCCCTGCAAGAACCCGCCCTCGATCTGCCCGAGGTCCACCAACGGCGACAGGCTGTCGCCGACGTCGTGCACGATGTCGGTGCGGAGCACCCGGTAGGCCCCGGTGAAGCCGTCCACCTCCACCTCGGAGACGGCGGCACCGAAAGCGAAGTACTTGAACGGTTCACCCTGCATCGTGGTGGCGTCCCAGTGGATGCCCTCGGTGCGGTAGTACCCGGCCGCGAACAGTGGCACCCGCGCCAGGTACGCGGCGCGCACCAGCTCGGCCCACGGCATACTGCCGGTCGGGCAGCGGACCGACCCGGCGACGAAGACGAGCTGCTCGGTCGCGACGCCCAGGTGGTGGGCGGCCACGTCGGCGAGTCGGCCGCGGATCTGCTCGCAGGCGTCCTTGATGGCCCCACCGTTCAGGTCCGACCCCGAGCTGGCGGCGGTGGCGGAGGTGTTGGGCACCTTGTCGGTGCGGGTCGGTGCCAGTCGGATGGCGCTGAGGGGTAGCCCCAGGGCGGTCGCGGCGACCTGCCGCATCTTGGTGTGCAACCCCTGCCCCATCTCGGTGCCGCCGTGGTTGATCAGCACGGTCCCGTCCTGGTAGACGTGCACCAGCGCACCGGCCTGGTTGAAGGCGGTGAAGTTGAACGAGATGCCGAATTTCACCGGGGTGCAGGCGATGCCCCGCTTGTGGTGGGCGTCGGTGCGGTTGTGGGTCCGGATGGCCGCCTGCCGGACGGTCAGGTCGGCCCGCTGGCTCACCTCGGTCATCACCGCCGGGAGGCGTTCGGCGTGCCGCACCGGCTGCCCGTAGGGGGTGTGCTGCCCGGGCTGGTAGAGGTTGCGGCGGCGCAACTCGGTGGGGTCGATGCCCAGGGCGGGGGCGCAGCGACCCAGGATGTCCTCCAGCACCAGCATCCCCTGCGGCCCCCCAAACCCGCGGAAGGCGGTCTGCGAAGTCTTGTGGGTGCGGGCGATCCGGCCGTGGAACTGCGCGTGCGGCACGTAGTAGGCGTTGTCCACATGGCACAGGGCACGGGCCAGCACGGCCTCGGACAGGTCGAGGGACCAGCCACCGTCGGCCGTCAGTGTGGTGCGCAGGGCCTGCAGGTGACCCTCGTCGTCGAAGCCGACCTCCCAGGAGGCATGGAAGGGGTGTCGTTTGCCGGTCATCGTGATGTCCTGGGTGCGGTTCAGCCGCAGCCGGACCGGCCGCCCGGTGTGCACCGCTCCGAGGGCGGCCACCGCCGCCAGCCCGTGCGGCTGCATCTCCTTGCCGCCGAAGCCGCCGCCCATCCGCAGGCACTGC
>CAYVEH010000170.1:0-5967 GCA_964450585.1 uncultured Ornithinimicrobium sp. | reverse complement strand
TGGCGCCGGAGGCCTACTGGCCGATCCGCAGGGTCGGCTCGGAGTTCCACAACGCGGCCGACGGCGCCGAGGCGCTGGAGCGGCTGCTGCCCGACCTGGCGCCCCTTCCCTCGTCCCCCACCTCGGCAGGAGCATCCCCCACCTCGACAGGCGCGACTCCCACCCCGCCGGGCACAACTCGAACACCCCCGGGCACGGATCCCACACCGGCGGGCACGCCGGATGGCGACCGGATCGAGGTCGAGAACCTCTCCTACCACCACCCCGGTCGTGCCGACACCCTGCAGGACCTGAGGCTGTCCACCGGCCCCGGTCCGGGGCTGACGGCGCTCACCGGGCCCTCGGGTGCCGGCAAGACCACGTTGTTGGAGCTGCTGGCCGGGTTGCGGGTCCCCTCCTCTGGCCAGGTCCGCGCACCTCGCGCGCACCTGGCGACGCAGCGGCCGCTGCTGTTGCCCGGCACGGTACGCGAGAACCTTGCCCTCAGCGGAGTGACCACCAGTGACGGTGAGATGCAGCTGGCCCTGAGCAGTGTCGGCCTGTGGCCCGCGCTGGGGGAGCGCCAGGGCCTGGACACCCGGCTCGGCGACGACGGTTTCGGTCTCTCCGCGGGCCAGCGGGGACGGCTCGCCCTGGCCCGGGCGGCGCTGTCCGATGCTCCCGTCGTCCTGCTGGATGAGCCCACGGCGCACATCGCCCCGGACACGGCGCCGATGCTCCGGGCGGTCATCGTGGAGCTGGCCCGCCACCGCCGCGTGGTGGTGGCCACGCACGACCCGAGCCTGGCCTCGCTGGCCGACCAGCGCTGGGACATCCCGTTCCCCGGCGAGTCCGCCCCGGCGCCGGTCCCTGCCGTGCGCCCTGTCTCGGGCACCGGCACACCCGGTGCGACCGCGCGGGCCCTTCAGACCGGTGACGGCGTCGCTCCCGATGCCGGCGACGCCGTCACCGCCACACCCCCGGCGACCGGGTCCGTCCCCTCGGCCGACACGGCCCCTTCGACGGTCGCGGCCTCCTCGACGGCCCGGGGCACATCCTCGGTCACCACCACCGACCCGACGGCGGAGTCCACCAGCTGGTTGCGCCGCCTCCTCCCCTCGCCCCGCGGCCGCCTTCGCACAGCCGCGCTGGTGGGCGGCCTGGCCACGGCCTCGGGAGTCGCGCTGACCGCGACGTCCGGCTGGTTGATCGTGCAGGCCTCCTACCAGCCCGTGGTCCTCACGCTGTTGGTTGCCATCGTGGGAGTGCGCGCCTTCGGCCTGGCCCGTCCCGTCCTGCGGTATGCCGAGCGCGTCACCTCCCACGACGTCGCCCTGGAGGAACTCTCCGAGGCACGCACCCGAACCTTTGCCCGGTTGATACCGCTGACTCCGGGTCGACTCGGTCGTCGCAGTCGCGGCGACGTGCTCACCGCGGTGGTGCGGGACCTGGATGACGTCACCGACGAGAAGGTGCGTGTGGTGGTGCCTTTCTGGGACACGGTGGTGGCCAGCGTGGTCGCAGCCATCGTGATCGGGAGCTTCCTCCCGGCAGCCGGGCTGGTCGTCGCCATCGGCGCGGCACTGGTCCTCCTGCTGGGCCGGGTCGCCCAGGGCCTCGAGCAGCGGGCCCACCGGGAGCTGGTCGCCGCCCGCGGCGCGGTGCGCCGACTCACCTCCCTGGTCACGGCACAGTTGCCGCAGGTGCAGGCCGTTACCGGCCTGGGCAGGGCAGCTGTGGTGCTGGGGCGGGTCGCCCGGGCCCAGCATGCCGAGGACACCTCCGCGCGCACCCTCAGCGGTGTCCGGGGCGGCACTGTCGCCCTGACCTGGCTGGTCATCGCCGGGTCGGTGGGCGTCGTGGCCTGGTGGGCCGGCGGTGCCTTTCGGGGCGGGGACCTCACCGGGCCGACGGCGGCCCTGGTGGCGCTCACCCCCATGGCGCTCGCGGATTCGTGGAGCGCCGTGCCGGACATCTTCGGCGCCCGCGCCCGGGCCCGTGCGGCCCACGAGCGCCTGACCGACCTCTTCTCCCAGGAGTCAGCAGTTGCCCAGGAGCGTCGCCCGGTGGGACCGGCGAGCAGGACCATCCCAGGCACCGGGCATCCGGTCGCCTGCACCGGCCCGGAGGAGCACCCGTCCGTGCCGCTGCCACCGACGCTCACAGCTGACGCCGTCGCAGCAGCCTGGGACCCCGCCTCGCAGGTCCCGGACCTGGCAGCCACCGACCTGCGGGTGGCGCCCGGCGAAACAGTGGTGCTGACCGGGCCGAACGGCATCGGCAAGTCGACGCTGCTCGCGGTGCTGGCCCGGCACCTGGACCCCTCGGCCGGGACCTATCGGCACGACGACACCGACGTCCTCGAGCTTCCGCTGGCCGCGGTGCGAGCCCGGGTGGCGCTGGCGGACGACGAGCCGCACGCCTTCGCCAGCACCGTGCGAGCCAACCTCGAGCTGGCCCGCCCGGGAGCCAGCGACGACCAGCTGGTGGCGGCGCTGCGGGGCGCCGACCTGGGCCACTGGTTGAGCCGGTTGCCCGACGGGCTCGACACCACGCTGACCGGGCTCAGTGGGGGTGAGCGGACCCGCCTCAGCCTGGCCCGCAGCATCCTGTCCGGACGTCCGGTGCTGCTGCTGGACGAGCCGACCGCACACCTCGATGAGGTCAGCTCTCGGCGGGTGCTGGAGCGGCTTGCCACCGGCGGTCAGAGCGCGGTCATGGTCTCCCACGACGTGCAGCCGGCCGGGTGGCGCCGGGTGGGTCTCACCGCTGCCGGGCAAACTCCAGCAATGTCTGGGTCCACTCGCTCGGTCCCGTCCGGGCCGTCCGCGAGATCGCGGTGACCACGGCATTGACGCGGCTCCATCGCAGCAACCGGTCGGCCTCGACACCCACCAGCGGAGCCAACTCGAGAGCCCGAGCCACCATCTGATCGGCTGTGCCGGTGGTCACGACGAAGTCGACCATGTCAAAGCACCGGTCGCCGACGCACAGCTTGGGGTCGATCACGACCAGCCCGCGCTGCTCGGACCGCAGGACGTTGCCGAGGTGCAGGTCACCGTGGATGACGACCTGCTCGCGGTTGGTCTCCAGCAGGCTCAGGCACTCCTCGACCGCGCGTCCCCAGAGCTCGCGTGGCACGTGGGCGCTGACCTGCTCGGTGGCCCGACGCGCCCCGATCCGCCGGAACATATCCTCGCACCGCTGCCGCAGCTGGTCCGTCACGGCCCCGGTCGGGGTGCCGTGGAGGTCCTCCAGCAAACCCGCCCACTCCGGTGGCGTCGGCGGAGACGTGCGTGAGTTATCCAGGGTCACACCCGGGATCACCCGCTCCAGCAG
Organism: uncultured Ornithinimicrobium sp.; assembly: GCA_964450585.1. Taxonomy (GTDB): domain Bacteria; phylum Actinomycetota; class Actinomycetes; order Actinomycetales; family Dermatophilaceae; genus Ornithinicoccus. Next base: position 2,649 of record CAYVEH010000170.1, on the reverse strand, counting down.
CACGGCGCCGGTTGTCACGGCCTGTTCCCGCCCTGTGTGCCGTTCCCGCTGTGTGCCCCGTTCCAGCGGGGTGTCCCGTTCCAGCACGGCCGGCACGCGTCCGGTCGGAGCGAGTTGCTCGAGCATGGTCACCTGCCGCGCCAGGAAGTCACCGTCGGGACTCACCTTGAGCACGGCCGGTGTCCCGGTGTGGTGGTCGACGGCCAGAACAACGGAGGTGGCACCGGAGGGCAGGCACCGCCCGACCACCAGCCCCCACTGCTCCACCAGACCTGCCACCACCCCCGGCAGGGCCCTCGCGAACGCGGTGGCTCGTTCGGTCCCGAAGCGGTCGGCCAGGGCACTGCCCGCCTCGACCAGTTCCTCGTCAGTGATCACGTCGGTGACGCTACGCGCTGGACGCGGTCGCAGACCACGAGGTTTCCGGCGATCGTGACGTCGCAGGACCCGTGTCGTGAGGAGCACGCTGGGCAACTGGGGGAACTCCCAACTCAACCTCCTCGGCATACCCGGCCACCACCGCAGCGCGCCCGCCCCCTACAGCTGACTCCATCGCTCCCGTCCGTCAGTCTCCAGCACGCGGTAGTCGCAGCCCTGGCCGGAGACGCAGTCGCGGACCACCGTGGTCCGGTCGCTGAGGACCGCCACCGGCCGCGTGGTCCTTCAGGTTCCACGGAGTGACTCCACAGTCAGTCGGTGAGCAGCAGGAACAGATCGGTCCGCAGGGTGGCCGGGTCCATCTGGGGCGAGGGCTCGGTCACATAGATCTCCCACATCGGACCTTCGGGCACGCGCCCCTGCTCCTGGACCCAGGCCACGAGAGCCTGCCAGGAGTCACCGAGGCCGTCATAGGCGCCGACGTGCGTGGCCCGGGCGACAGCCCCGGCCGGCAGCTCGCTGGCCAGCACCGCACCGGCATCCGTGATGGGCGCGGCCACGGGCAGGCCCACCTCCAGCTCGAAACTGCCGGTCGGCACGCTGAGGTAGTAGCCGAAGGCGGGCCCGGTGGGCGCCACCCCCTGCGCGGTCAGGGTCTCCTCGAGGACCGTGAAGGCACGGTCGTAGAGGGCGGGCAGGTCCGCCATGGTCACCCGTTCCCGCACCACGGCGGTGGGCATGGCTTCGTGGGTCACGATCTGGGGGCTCTGGAGCTGGTTCATGAGGCATCCTCTCAACAAACAACGGTCTCCGGACCGACCCGTGCACACCGCAGAAGTCATCGCTCCGTTCAGCGCTGTACTCATCACTCCACTCAGCGCTGCGATCAACACTCCACTCAGCGCTGTCCACGAGCGGTCGCCGGCCCGCCCTGACCCGGTTACCGTGACGGAACAACCAACGGAGGTGTGGCATGAGTTCCGACCTGATGATCTGGGTGCTCCTGGCCGTCGTGGTGGTCCTGGTGCTGATCGCCATCTGGATGTTCATCAACAGTCAGAAGAGGAATCGCCGTCGTGATGAGGCCGGCCACCTGCGCCAGCGCGCCGCCGGTGGAGAACCGCTCGCCGAGAGCCGGGAGACCGCTGCACGAGAGGTCCAGCAGGAGGCCGAGGTGGCGCGTGAGCAGGCCGACCAGGCGGAGCAGGAGGCCAGGGCACGCGAAGAGGCGGCCAGGGCAGCCACCGCCGAGGCCCGAGAGCAACGGGACCGGGTCACCGACGCCTATGTTGAGGCCGACGAGATCGACCCGGACACCAAACGCTAGCTGGCACCTTCACTCCCGCACCTGACTCCGGCACCTCCACTCCGGCACTCCTGACTCCGGCACTTCCACTCCGACACCCTCACTGATGTCGGGCACTCACCGGGTCAGACCCCTGGGAGTGCCTGACACAAGAGCAGGCGGCTCTGCGAGAATCGCCGCCATGGCCTCTCTCGCGGACCTCACGCCCCCGATCGCCCTCGGCTCTCTCGACGGCCGGTACCGCCGGGCCGTCGCGCCGCTGGTCGACCACCTCTCCGAGCCGGCGCTGAACCGCACCCGTCTGCACGTCGAGGTCGAGTGGCTCATCCACCTGACGACCCAGCGCATCGTCCCAGGTGCGGGCACCCTGAGTGATGCGGAGATCAGCAGTCTGCGCGGGCTGGTCGAGGAGTTCGACGCCGCAGCCATCGCAGAGCTCGCGCAGATCGAGGCCGAGACCGTGCACGACGTCAAGGCAATCGAGTACTACCTGAAGCGTCGCCTCACCGACCGGTTGCAGGGCCGCGAGGACCTGGCGGAGTTGGTGCACTTTGCCTGCACCTCCGAGGACATCAACAACCTGTCCTATGCCCTGATGGTGCAGGGCGCCGTCCAGCAGGTCTGGCTCCCCCGCGCGACCCAGCTCATCGAGCAGGTGAGTGCGATGGCTCGTGAGCTCAGCGGCATACCGTTGCTGGCGCACACCCACGGCCAACCGGCCACCCCCACCACCATGGGTAAAGAACTCGCCGTGCTCGCCTGGCGGCTCTCCCGGCAGCTGCGACGCATCTCCGGCGCGGAGTACCTCGGCAAGCTCAACGGTGCGACCGGCACCTACGGTGCCCACCTGGCCGCGGTGCCCGAGGCGGACTGGCAGCAGATCAGCCGCGACTTCGTGACCGGGCTGGGACTGACCTGGAACCCGCTGACCACCCAGATCGAGAGCCACGACTGGCAGGCCGAGG
>CAYVEH010000169.1:0-5984 GCA_964450585.1 uncultured Ornithinimicrobium sp. | reverse complement strand
TGCAGCAGGACGGTGTTGTCACCCTCGAAGGTCGCGAACACATCCGCGTCCCGGCGCAGTTCAGTGAGCCCGTTCTCGGCCATGTAGCCGGCTCCGCCGCAGGCCTCCCGGCAGACCTGGATGGTGTCGTTAGCGAAGCGGGTGCTGACGGCCTTCATCCCCGCGGCCCGGGTCTCCAACTCGCGCTGGGCCTTCTGGTCGCGCTCGCCGACCGGTTTGGACTGCACCTGCTCCAGGGTGTCGATCAGCTCGCTCTGCGCGAAGGCCAGGGCGTAGGAGGTGGCGATCGGTGGCAGCAACTTGCGCTGGTGGGCCAGGTAGTCCAGCAGCACGACCTCACCGTCACGGCCGGGCGCCTCGAACTGCTTGCGGCGCATCGCATACCGGGTCGCGATCGACAGCGCCTTGCGGGCGGACTGCACCCCGCCACCGGCGACGCAGATCCGGCCCCGCACCAGGGTGCCGAGCATGGTGAAGAACCGCCGGTTCTGGTTCTCGATGCTGGAGACGTACTCCCCCTCGGGGCTGATGCCCCCGTAGCGGCTCAGCAGCATGGTGCGGGCCACCCGCACCTGATCGAACCGGAAGGTCCCGTTGTCGACCCCGTCCAGGCCGCCCTTGGCGCCGTTGTCGCCGGTGGTGACCCCGGGCAGCGCCGCCCCGGACTCATCCCGCACCGGCACCAGCACGGCGTGGATGCCGTGCTGCTCACCGGCCACCTCCAGCTGGCCGTAGACGACCGCCATCCGGGCGTCCTCCGCGGCGTTGCCGATGTAGGTCTTGGTGGCGGACTCGGTGGGGGAGTGCACGAGGATCTCGTCGGTGGCCTCGTCGTAGGTCAGGGTCGTCTCGAGGGCCTGCACGTTGCTGCCGTGCCCGATCTCCGTCATCGCGTACGCACCGGGCAGCTCCAGGTTGATCACCCGGGGGGCGAACTCCTGCAGCTGCTCGTCGGTGCCCAGGCTGGCGATGGCGCCGCCGAACAGCCCGAAGTGCACGCCGACCTTGACCGTCAGCGACAGGTCGGCCAGGGCCAGGCTCTCGAAGTTGACCACTGAGCTGGCCAGCAGACCGTCACCACCCACCGAGGTGGGGAAGCCGGCGGCCCCGCGACCGGTCTCGGCCAGCTTCGCGAGGGCCTGGCGGGTCCAGTCCCGCGCCTCGGCCACGCTCATCGCGGGGTCGCGGGTGGCCTCGGACTCGATCATCAGGGTGCGTAGCTCGGCCCGCTGTTGGCGGTAACTGCCGTCAGTGGCCTCACGCAGCCGGGCTCCCAGCGCGGTGAGCTGCTCCTGGCCGAGCTGCACGGGGGCGCTGTCGGTGCTCTTCGAGGCTGGCTGGGGGGCGTCGGTGGAGGTACTCATGGGTGTGGCTCCTCAGGGTCGGGGGAGTGCGTCGTGGGGCTCGGGGTGGTGGCGGTGCTGGTCGAGTCGGTCGGCACTGCACCGGACAGTGGGTATGCCGTGTCGCCGGTTCCGGCGAGGGCGGGCGCAAAGAGGCTGGTCACGTCCGCGACGACCGCACCGCGGGGTCGGGCCATCTCGCTGCTCAACCAGTGGTCGGCCGCGGCCCGGACGAACCCCACCAGCCCGTGGCCCCAGGTGGCCGCCCGGGAGGCATCCCGGTCCTGGCGTTGCAGGTGGACCCGGAAGACCTCAGTCACCTGCTCACCGATCCGGTCGGCCAGGCCCACCACCGGATCGTCCTCGACGGGACCGTCCACCAGCGGGCGGCTCACCACGAACCGGTAGATCTCCGGGTCCTTCTCCACCAGCACCAGGTAGGCGTCCACCATGGGGGCCACCAGGGCCAGCGGGTCGTCGGCGGCCGGGTCCCGCCCTGCGGTGGCGGCTCCCAGGCTGTCCAGGATGCGTTGGTCCACGGCCTCCACCACCGCGGCATACAGCCCGGTGCGGTCCCCGAAGTGGCGGTAGACGACGGTCTTGCTGGTCCGGGCCTCGGCGGAGATGTCGTCCATGCCGACGGTCGGGCCGTGCTGGCGGATCGCCCGCAGCGCGGCCTCCACCAACTCGCGTCGTCGGTGGGCGCGGTGCTCGGCCCACCGGGTGCGGCGGCCATCGGCGTGCGTGGTCATGCAGACACAGTACCTAGTACCGGCCGTACCTGCTACTCTCGGTATCGGATAACTACCTCGTGCCACACCGTTCCCTACAGGAGGGCCTGATGGCTCCAGTCCGCAACGCTGTGATCGTCGGCGGCAACCGCATTCCGTTCGGCAAGGCCGGTGGCGCCTATGCCGAGGCGTCCAACCAGGACATGCTCACCGCAGCCCTGGACGGGCTGGTCGCCCGCTTCGGCCTGGCCGGCGAGCGCGTGGGCGAGGTTGCCGCCGGGGCGGTGCTCAAGCACAGCCGCGACTTCAACCTGACCCGCGAGACCGTGCTGGGCTCCGCATTGTCGGCCACCACCCCGGCCTATGACCTGCAACAGGCCTGCGGGACCGGTCTGGAGGCGGTGATCCAGGTCGCCAACAAGATCGCCCTGGGGCAGATCGACAGTGCCATCGCCGGAGGGGTGGACAGCGCCAGTGACGCCCCCATCGCGGTCAGCGAGGGGCTGCGCCGGGCCCTGCTGCGCGCCAACCACGCCAAGAGCGGGCTACAGCGACTGCAGGCCCTGGCCGGGATCCGCCCGGCAGACCTGGCCCCGCAGACACCACGGAACTCCGAGCCGCGCACCGGCCTGTCGATGGGTGAGCACCAGGCTCGCACCGCCCTGGACTGGGGGATCAGCCGGGAGGCGCAGGACGAGCTGGCCGCAGCCAGCCACCACAACATGGCCCGTGCCTGGGACGAGGGCTTCTTCGACGACCTGGTCACCCCGTTCCACGGGCTGACCCGGGACCAGGGGCTGCGTCCCGACACCTCGGTGGAGAAACTGGCCAAGCTCTCCCCGGTCTTCGGCCGGGGTGAGGGGGCCACCATGACGGCCGGCAACTCCACGCCCCTGTCTGACGGTGCCGCGCTGGTGCTTCTCGCCTCCCAGGAGTGGGCCCAGGAGCACCACCTACCGGTGCTGGCCCGTCTCGTCGACGCCGAGGTGGCTGCTGTGGACTACGTGGCCGGCAGCGAGGGGTTGCTGATGGCCCCGGCGTATGCCGTCCCCCGCCTGCTGGCCCGACAGGGGTTGAGCCTGCAGGACTTCGACCTCTACGAAATCCACGAGGCCTTCGCCTCCACCGTGCTCAGCACCCTGGCAGCCTGGCAGAGCGAGGAGTTCGCCACCACCCGGCTCGGCCTCGAGCGGCCGCTGGGTGCGATCGACCGGAGCCGGCTGAATGTCAACGGCTCCTCGCTGGCGGCGGGCCACCCGTTCGCCGCGACCGGCGGGCGGATCGTCGCCTCGCTGGCCAAGATGCTGTCCGAGAAGGGGTCCGGCTCCCGTGGCCTGATCTCGATCTGCGCTGCCGGCGGCCAGGGTGTCGTCGCGATCCTGGAGGCTGTGTGATGACCACGATCCTTGAGGTACTGACCGGCAACCCGCTGGCCAAGGCGGTCGGCAAGCAACTGGGTGTGCCCCAGGCGACCGAGCTGCGCCGCGGGCGGGTCCGACCGACGCATCCGGTGGTGCTCGCGGTGCTGGGTGGCTCCGACCAGCCCGACCGTGCCGTCACCCAGGCCCTGCAGGCCCTGGGGGTCCCGACCATCGAGGCCGTCCGGGACGAGCCGGCCACCCGCACCACGGATGCGGACGGACGAAGCCAGCCCCCGGCATACCAGGAACCGATCGGGGCGGTCGTGCTGGACGCCAGCGCGCTGACCACGGTGGCCGAGCTGGAGGGCGTGCGAGCGGTGCTGCGACCGGCCGTGCGGGCACTGGGCACCAGTGGGCGGGTCATCCTCATCGGCACCGACCCCGACCTGCTCCAGGAGCCGGAGGCCGCCGCGGTGCAGCAGGCGCTGGAGGGCATCACCCGCAGTGTCGGCAAGGAGCTGCGCAAGGGCGGCACCGCCAACCTGATCCTGACCTCACCGCAGACCACGGGGGCGTCGTTGACCTCCACCCTCTCCTTCCTGCTGGAGGGACGCTCGGCCTACGTCTCCGGCCAACCGTGGCGGGTGCTCGGTGCCGAGCCGGGGCAGGTGCCGGCGCAGGCGGACCGGCCGTATGCCGACCAGATCGTGGTGGTGACCGGAGCCGCTCGCGGCATCGGAGCCGGCATCGCCGAGGTGTTCGCCCGGGACGGGGCCCAGCTGGTCCTGGTCGACATCCCCGCTGCCGGCGAGGCGCTCAGCGCGGTGGCCAACCGGCTCGGCGGCACCGCGCTACAACTGGACATCACCGCCCCGGAGGCCGGGCAGAAGATCGCCGCGCACGTGGCCGCCCGGCACGGTGCCGAGGCGCGGATCCACGCCATCGTGCACAACGCCGGGATCACCCGCGACAAACTGCTGGTCAACACCGACGAGGACCGGTGGGGCAGTGTCCTGGAGGTCAACCTGGCCGCGGAGATCCGCATCAACCGGGTGCTGCTCGATGCCGACCTCGCCGGCGGCCTGGCCGACGGCGGGCGCATCATCGGGGTGGCCTCCACCTCCGGGATCGCCGGCAACCGCGGGCAGACCAACTATGCGGCCAGCAAGGCCGGGGTGATCGGCCTGGTCCGGGCCGAGGCGCCACTGGTGGCCGACCGCGGCATCACCGTCAACGCCGTCGCGCCGGGCTTCATCGAGACCGAGATGACCGGCAAGATGCCCGTCGCCACCCGGGAGTTCGCCCGCCGGTTCAACAGCCTCAGCCAGGGCGGCAAGCCGGTGGACGTCGCCGAGACCATCGCCTACCTGGCCGCACCGGACAGTGGGGCCGTCACCGGCCAGGTCATCCGCGTCTGCGGCCAGTCGCAGATCGGAGCCTGAGATGACCCAGGAACACCCCACTGGCCCCAGGCGGGGGGAGACGACTGCGACATCCGGGGACGTGGACGTGGAACTGCTGCCCGGCCTGCCGCGCATCGGTGCCGGCATCGCCAGCGCGCTGCTCCATCCGCGCCGCAGCGGACCGGACGGCGAGCTGTCGCCACGCCGGGTCATGGTGACAGACCTGGCCCAGGACGCGCAGCGCTACGCGGCCTACAGCCGGGTCTGCGGCTTCACCCTGCGGGATACCGTGCCGGCGACCTGGCTGCACGTGCTCACCTTCCCGCTGCAGGTCCACCGGATGGCCGCTAGTGACTTCCCGCTGGCGTTGGCAGGCCTGGTGCACATCGAGAACCAGATGCGGCTGCACCGGCCAGTCCGGGTCGACGAGCCGCTCACCATCGCCAGCTGGGCCACCGACCTGCGGGGACACCGCTCCGGCACCCAGGTCGACCTCATCGGAGAGGTCCGGGCCGGGGCCGAGCTGGTGTGGAACGGCCGCAGTACCTACCTGGCCCGGGGCCGCCAGCCCAGTGGGGCCGCCGGGAGTCCACCGGACCAGCCGGCCCGGCCCGAGAACGCCCAGCAGGTTGACCAGGCGCTCGCAGCCGCCGGTCAGCAGCCCTCCGCGGTCTGGCGCTTGCCCGCCAGCCTGGGACGGGCGTATGCCGCCGTCTCCGGAGACGTCAACCCGATCCACCTCAGCGCGCTGACCGCCAAGGCGTTCGGCTTCTCGCGGACCATCGCCCACGGGATGTGGACGCACGCCCGGGCGCTGGCCGCGCTGGAGGGTCGCCTGCCCCAGACCTATGAGGCCAGCGTGTCCTTCCGCAAGCCGGTGCTGCTGCCCTCCACCGTCGGGTTCGCCAGCCTCACGCAGGGCGGGGCCACCCACGTCCAGGTCGCCAACGCCGACGGCAGCAGAGTCCATCTGCGGGGTTCGGTGACCTGATGGTGGCACCCCCCGGGGCCGATTTCGTGGACACCGGGGATGCCGTGTAAAGTCTGCGGAGCGTTCCGCGCCCGGGCTCGGCCCGAGGCCTGTGACGCAGGCCCCTATAGCTCAGTCGGTAGAGCGTCTCCATGGTAAGGAGAAGGTCAACGGTT
>CAYVEH010000168.1:0-5987 GCA_964450585.1 uncultured Ornithinimicrobium sp. | reverse complement strand
CTCGCCGTGGTGTGCTCGGGTCAGCGAGCAGGCCTGCCCGGGGGGAGTGCAAGCCCACCCACGCTGTCTGAGGGCAAACTCACCCTGTCTCTGGGCGCCGGCCCACAGCCCGCCCGACTGACAGCACCTGAGGCTTCTTAGAGCCTCCTATAGCAGGCTCCAAGCAACCTCACGTGCTCTAAGACGCCCCCACGCACCTCGCACCCCGGCCGCAGCACCCTCCGGGCCCCTCCCACCCCGGCCCCAGCACCCTCCCGGCGCCTCCCACCCCGGCCGCAGCACCCTTCCGGCGCCTCCCACCCCGGCCGCAGCGCACCGCGGGACCTCAGGGACCTCGAGGTGGATCCAGCGCGGGGGCCGCTCCGCACCTGCCTGCCAGGTAGGTTCTGAGGGTGCGCATCCGGATCGATCTGGCCTACGACGGCACCGACTTCTCGGGCTGGGCGGCCCAGCCCGGGTTGCGCACGGTGGAGGAGGAGTTGTCCCTGGCCCTAGGCACCATCCTGCGTGCCGGCCCGGTCCGGCTGACCGTGGGCGGGCGGACGGACGCCGGGGTGCATGCCCGCGGCTCCGTCGCGCACGCCGACGTCGACCCCCGTGCCTGGGAGTTGCTCCCCGGCCGCTCCGAGCGCCCACCACACCAGGCAGCAGTCGCCCGGCTGGCCGGTGTCCTGCCCGGCGACATCGTGGTGCGGGCCATCACGCCGGTGCCCGAGGCCTTCGATGCCCGGTTCTCGGCCCTGCAGCGCCGTTACACCTATCGCATCTGCGACCGACCGGCCACGCTCGATCCGCTCCGTCGGCGGGACACCGTGGTGCACCGTAAACCGCTGGACGTGCAGGCCATGGACCAGGCCGCCCGGTCGCTGACCGGGCTGCACGACTTCGCCGCCTTCTGCAAGAGGCGGGAGGGCGCGACCACCGTGCGCACCCTGCTGCGGTATTCCTGGGAACGCGGACCCGACGGCATCCTGATCGGCACGGTGGAGGCCGATGCGTTCTGCCACAGCATGGTCCGCTCCCTGGTCGGGGCCGTCGTGCCGGTCGGGGAGGGTCGGTATGCCGTGGGCTGGCCGGCCGAGATCCGCGCCGCAGCCAGGCGGGACCCGAGGGTGACCGTCATGCCGGCGCACGGCCTGTGCCTGGAGGAGATCCACTACCCGCCCCCTGAGGAGCTGGGCGCCCGGGCCGCGCAGGCGCGCGCCGTCCGCAGACTGCCGTGAGCCATCTCGCGCAGGCCGCAGACTGCCCGGACCCATCTCGCGCCGTCGTCGGGGTGGCGTCCTATGGTGTCTGCCAGATGCCGATCCAGAGGGGGAAGCAGCGTGTGGCAGCGTCAGCGCAAACTCGCCAAGGTCAAGCCCGGCAACGGTCGTGAGTTGAAGCCGCACCGACCCTGGCAGATCCTGTCGCGCTCGGTGTTCTGCATCGAGCTGGCCGACGCTGACGGCACCATCCACGAGTACGCCGTCGACGTGGAGTACTTCGGGTGGGACGACAAGGTCCGCCTCTACCGGGACGGGCACCAGCACCTGGTCGCTGAGCAACCCGCCAGCTTCCCGGTGCCCGGGGCAGTGATCGAGGTCGCCGTCGGCACCTTCGGCCTCACCCGGATGCACCTGGTGCCCGACTCCGGCGGTCCAGAACGGGTGCTGCGGCCCGTGCCGCACAGCGGGGAGTACTGGCGTGCCGTGCTGGACCGGCGACATCCCCAACTGAGCCGGTGGATGGGGCGGGTGGCCATTGCGGTCCTCCTGCTGGGGCTGGTGTTGTTCGTGCCACAACTGCTGGAGCTGGTCAGCGGCTGGGACATCATGCCCGAGCGGTTCGCGGGCTTTGCCTCACCGATCTCCCTGCCGGGCTGGCTCAATACCACCCTGCTCGTGGCCGGCATCGTGGCATCACTGGAACGCGCCCTCACGGTGCGCAACCACTGGTTGGTGGATCTGGAGACCTGGTGGCTGGGCTGACCGACCCGGCTCACCCGACAGCCGGCCGACCCGGTTGCAGGCCGCGCCGGCAGCTGGCCGGACCCCAGACGGTCGCACCTCAACTGCCCGTGCCAGAGGTGGCAGAGTAGAGCGATGGATGAGCAGGCCCTCCGGGCGGAACTGCAGGCCAAGGACGCCGACCTGCGGGCACAGATGGCGCGGTTGACCCGGCCCGAGCAGGACCAGGGCGCGATCAGCTTCGGCAAGCGCGTCGGCGACGGCACCGCGATGGCGGTCGACCGGCTGACCGCGGTGGGGGCCCACGACAACCTGCAGGACATCCTGGACCAGGTCCACCGGGCCCTGGCCAAACTGGACGAGGGCAGTTACGGGCGGTGCGACACCTGCGGCACCCAGATCACACCTGGCCGGCTTGAGGTGCGCCCCTGGTCGACCCGCTGCCTGGAGCACAGCTGAGCATGACGGCCTGCCGCGGGCACGGCATACCGTGGGGCAGAGCTCAGCCCTCGTTCGGGTCCTTCTCGGCATCCTGGTGCGTGGGGTGCTCCGTGCCCGGCTCATGGTCCGGGGGACCATACAGCGCGTAGAGCTTCAGCGGCTCGTCCCCGGTGTTGACCACGTTGTGCCAGGTGCCGGCCGGCACCAGGATCACATCATCGTCCTCGACGTCACGGGTGAACGGCAGGTCGTCCTTGGCCGGCCCCATCTGGGTGCGGCCCTGACCGCGCTCGACCCGCAGGAACTGGTCGTTGCTGGGGTGCACCTCCAAGCCGACATCATCGCCGACGGCGATGCTCATCACCGTCAGTTGCAGGTGCTGGCCGGTCCACAGGGTGCGTCGGAACTCGGTGTTGTCGATCGTCTCCTGCTCGATGTCGACGACATACGGTTCGGCACCGTGATCCGGGGCGGTGGTGTAATCCTGGTCAGCCATGAGACGGCCTCCTGTGTGGGTGTGGTGGCGTTCTCGACGCTACTGAGCCACGCCCGGCTCGGCGACCCGGCACCGCAGGTGCCCGAAAATGCGGTTGGTCCGGTGCCGTTGGCCACGGACAATGGACGGATGGGTCATCTCGAGGTCAACGGCGTCAGTTATGCGCTCCCGGATGGCAGACCGCTGCTGCGCGAGGTGTCGCTGCGGGTGGGGGAGGGCGCCAAGATGGCCCTGGTCGGCCCCAACGGCACCGGTAAGACGACGCTGCTGCGGCTCGTCGCCGGTGACCTGACCCCGCACGGCGGTTCGGTCTCCCGCACTGGCGGTCTGGGGGTGATGCGGCAGTTCATCGGCACGATGGGTCGGGACAGCACCCAGGAGCCGCCCAGCGTCCGGGAGTTGCTGGTCGCCGTCGCTCCACCGCCGGTGCGCGCGGCGGCCCTGGCCCTGGAGCAGGCCGAGTACGCCGTGATGACTGTGGACGATGAGCCGGCCCAGCTCGCCTACGCCCAGGCCCTGGTGGACTGGGCCGACGTGGGCGGTTACGAGTACGAGACGCTATGGGACGTCTGCACCGTGCAGGCCCTGGGCCTCCCGTTTGAGCGTGCCCAGTGGCGCACCACCGACACCCTCTCCGGTGGGGAACAGAAGCGCCTGGCGCTGGAGGCCCTGCTGCGTGGCCCCGATGAGGTGTTGCTGCTGGACGAGCCGGACAACTACCTCGACGTGCCGGGCAAGCAGTGGCTGGAGACGCAGTTGGTCGACTCGGCCAAGACGGTGCTGTTCGTCAGCCACGACCGGAAACTGCTGTCCAACGCCGCCACGGCGGTGGCCACGCTGGAGCAGGGGCGGGCCGGTGCCGGACTGTGGGTGCACCCGCACAGTTTCGCGACCTGGCACGAGGCGCGCGTGCACCGTAATGAGCGCCTGGCGGAGCAGCGCCGCCGGTGGGACGAGGAGCACGCCACCCTGCGTGAGCTCATGCTGAGGTACAAGCAGAAGGCGTCCTACAACGCCGACATGGCCAGCCAGTATCACGCCGCCCAGACCCGGCTGCGCAAGTTCGAGGAGGCCGGGCCGCCGGAGGCGGTCGCGATCCCGCAACGGGTGACGATGCGGCTGCAGGGAGGCCGGACCGCCAAGCGGGCCGTAGTCTGCGCCGGCCTGGTTCTGACCGGGCTGGTGGAGCCGTTCGACCTCGAGGTCTGGTTCGGTGAGCGAGTCGGAGTGCTGGGCAGTAACGGATCCGGCAAGTCCCACTTCCTGCGGCTGCTGGCCGCCGGGGGCAGTGATCCCGACGTGGAGCACCGGCCGGTGGGTGATGTGGCCCCAGCGCCGGTACGGCATACCGGCAGTGCTCGGTTGGGAGCCAGGGTCCGCCCGGGCTGGTTCGCCCAGACCCATGATCACCCCGCGCTGGTGGGGCGCACCTTGCTGGAGATCCTGCATCGCGGTGACGAGCACCGCCGTGGCCGGCCGCGTGATGAGGCGGCGCGGGTGCTGGACCGCTATGAACTGGCCCGGGCGGGGGAACAGACCTTTGATGCGCTCTCCGGGGGGCAGCAGGCCCGTTTCCAGATCCTGCTGCTGGAGCTGTCCGGAGCGACCTTGCTGCTGCTGGATGAACCCACCGACAACCTCGACCTGCACTCGGCCGAGGCGTTGGAGGCCGGCCTGGCTGCCTTTACGGGCACCGTGCTGGCCGTGACCCACGACCGGTGGTTCACCCGGGGCTTCGACCGGTTCCTCGTATTCGGCGCCGACGGCCAGGTGCGGGAGACGGACGAACCGGTCTGGGACGAGCAACGGGTGCGCAGGCAGCGCTGAACGTCCCGGCGCCGGATGGCACGGTCAGCCACCCATCAACAGCACCAGCAGCAACATCGCCGGCATCGCCAGGAATGTTGTGGCAAAGACACTGTCCCGGGCCAGGTCCTCGTTGCGGCGGTAGGCGACCGCGAGGATGAAGACGTTCTGGGCCGTCGGCAAGGAGGCCATCACCACCGCCCCCAGCACCTCCGCCTCGGACAACCCGAGGACCTGGGCCGCCACGAACCAGGTCGCGGCCGGCATGACCACCAACTTCAGCAGCACCATGACACCCAGCTCGGCAAGGTTCGCCCGCCCCCGAGGCACCGGCGACAACCGCAACGAGATGCCGAAGGCCAGCAGCATCCCGGGGATCGCCAGACCGGAGATCAACTCGATGGGGGCCAGCACCACCGAGGGCAGGTGCACCCCGGTGACCGCCACGAGGAGCCCCAACAGGCTGCCGATCGTCAACGGGTTGGTGAAGGGGGAGAGCACCAGGCGACGCACGGAGAGGCGCCCGTGGCCGGTGGCATCCAGCGCGGCCAGCCAGGCAGGTTGCAGCACCAGCAGCTGCAACAGCAGGATCGGCGCGGCCCAGGAAGCATCCCCCAGCACATACGCCGCGATCGGCACCCCGAGGTTGTTGGAGTTGAGGTAGGTGACCGCCATCCCGCCCATCACCGAGTGCTGGGTCGAGCGGCGCAGCACCAGCCGGGCGTACAGCAGGTACAGGACGGCGGTGAGGACTACCCCGGCGATGGTGGCGACCAGGAAACCGGAGAACAGCACCGATACCTCAGCCCCACCCACGATCAGGAAGAGCAGCGCGGGGGAGCCGACCCAGAACGTCAGCTTAGCCAGCACCTGCTGGCCGTCCCGGCCCAGCAGCCGGGTGTGCGCCAGCAACCAGCCGACCGCGATGACCACCGCGATCAGCCAGAACCCCTGGAGCACGGCCGCCACGGTGAGCCATTATCGACTGTCGGGCCCGGCCACCCCCAGATGAGACCCTCACTCCGAGGCGCTACCGTGCAAGAAGGCCCGCTGCCCGCGGCGCCAACCCGAGACGAGGAGCCTTCCATGCCTAACCCTGTTGTCAGCAAGGCCAGCACCACCTGGAACGGTGACCTGTTCACCGGGAAGGGCACCACGACCCTGGACAGCTCGGGCGCCGGGACCTTCCCGGTGGAGTGGAACGCCCGTGCTGAGGGCTCGGACACCACGACTACCCCCGAGGAGATGCTGGCCGCCGCGCACGCCACCTGCTACTCGATGGCCTTCTCCAACGA
>CAYVEH010000167.1:0-5993 GCA_964450585.1 uncultured Ornithinimicrobium sp. | reverse complement strand
CCGATCCACTACGGCCTGTGGGGTGCCCTGATGATCCTGTTCATCTACCCCTTCGGCAAACGGATCCGCGCGGTCGCTCCGCGGGCCCACACCCTGGCCGAGGTGATGCACGCGCGGCACGGCCGCTCCAGCCAGTTGATGCTCGCCGGCTCCAACGTGGTGGGCAGCCTGATCAGCCTGATGTCCAACTTCATCGCCGGCGGGGTGCTGATCTCGATGCTCTCCCCCTTCACCTTCATCCAGGGGGTGCTCATCGTGGCCACCGGGGTGCTGCTCTACACCCTGTGGTCCGGTTTCCGTGCCTCCGTGCTCACCGACTTCGTCCAGGTGCTGGCCATGCTCGGGGCAGTGGCCATCCTGGTGCCGGTCATCTTCTTCGCCGCCGGTTTCCCGGCCGCCTTCGAGACCGGCGCGATCCACGTGACCGCCCAGCAGGAGAGCTTCTTCTCCAGTGACGCCTTCATGCACCAGGGAGCTCCGTACATCGCCGCGGTGCTGGCCTACGCGATCGGCAACCAGACCATCGCCCAGCGTCTCTTCGCGGTCCGGGAGGACCTGATCAAGCCGACCTTCGTCACCGCCACCGTCGGGTACGGGGCCATGGTGATCGGGGTCGGGATGCTCGGGGTCCTGGCGCTCTATCTGGACATCACGCCAGTGGGTGGAGACGTGAACAACCTGGTGCCGCAGATGGCGGCCGAGTTCCTGCCGCCGGTGCTGATCGCCCTGTTCTTCATCATGATCATCGGGGCGCTGTCCTCCACCGCGGACTCGGACCTGTCGGCCCTGTCCTCGATCGTGATGGCCGACATCTACGGGCAGAACGTCGCCGGCAAGAAGGACGCCGACCCCAAGGTGATGTTGCTCATCGGGCGAATCACCATGGTGCTGGCCTCCGCTGCCGCCGTCGCCTTCGCCAGCCTGCAGCTGAACATCCTGGATCTACTCGTCTTCGTCGGTGCCCTCTGGGGCGCCCTGGTCTTCCCGGTCATCGCCAGCTTCTACTGGGAGAAGGTGACCAACCGGGCCTTCACCACGGCGGTGCTGGCAGCGCTGGCGCTGTTCATCCCGGTGCGCTTCTCGTGGCTGCCGGTGACCGGCCTGCTCGGCATCGCCATCGACATCATTGCGGTGATTGGGGTCGGGGTGGTGCTGGGGCTGATGAGCTTCGGCTTCTTCGGGTTGCGGGTCGCCCGCATCGTCGCGGTGATCGCCACGCTCGTGGTGGCGCCGTTCGCGATTGGCACGCTGCACGAGTACGCCACGCTGACTGCCTCCCTGGTGGCGTATGCCGTCAGCACCGTGGTCTGCTGGGCCATGTCGGTGGGCAGCAACGCCTCCTTCGACTTCGCACTCATCAAGGAGCGCACCGGGGACTTCGACGAGTCCGATCAGCGACCCACACCCGCTGCAGCGCCGACCGGTGTTGTCGCGGAGGACGACCTGGACGATGACCTTGACCCAACGAGCGCAGGGAGCAGCCGATGAGCACCACACTCTTGACCTTCTACGTCCTAATGTGGCCGGCTCTGGTCGCGATCGTGCTCGTGGTGATCTCACGGGCCTTCTTCACCGAGTGGCGGCAGGCCAGGCAACGGGGCGAGGACATCATCTGAGCGTGTCGTGAGTACGGGCACTGTCAGTGCCCTCTGCGACGGTGGCAGGTATGCAGATCGCCACAGTCCTGCTCCTGCTGGTCGCCCTGGCCGGTGGCCTGCTGCTCGGTGCGCTGATCGCCCGCTTCGCTGCTGCTGCCGAGCTGGCCCGCACCCGTGCCGAGCGCGACGTACTGAGGGAGCGCCTGGCCGGGTGCGAGGCCCGCTCGCAGGAGGACCGGCAGACCGCCTCCGAGCTCGCGCCGCTGCGGTCGGCACTCGGCCGCATGGAGAGCCAGGTGCGCGATCTGGAGCGTGACCGTGCCGAGCAGTTCGGTTCGGTGGGTGAGCGCCTCGGTGAGGTGGCGCGGCAGACGGCCCAGCTTCGCGAGCAGACGGCCAGTCTGTCCGGCGCCCTGAATTCCTCCGGCGTGCGTGGCACCTGGGGCGAGGCGCAACTGCGGCGCATCTTGGAGCACTCCGGCATGCTGCCCCGGTGCGACTTCGACGAGCAGGTCAGTGCGGTCGGCACCCACGATGCCACGGTGCGTCCGGACGTGGTGGTGCACCTGCCGGATGACAAGGTGTTGGTCCTGGACAGCAAGGCCCCGTTGAGCGCGTTCCTGCGGGCCCAGGCTGACGGCATCCCGGGGCCGGAGCGCGCCGCCCTGCTCTCCCAGCATGCCGAGGCGCTACGTGGGCACGTGAACACGCTGGCGGGCAAGGCGTACTGGAACGCTTTCCGGACCACGCCGGAGCTGGTCGTCTGCTTCGTACCCAGTGATGCGGTGCTGGCGGCCGCGCTGCAGGCCGCTCCCGACCTGTATGACCATGCCCAGGGCCACCGAGTCGTGCTGGCCTCGCCGGCGACGTTGCTCGCGCTGCTGCGGGCCCTGGCCTTCGCCTGGCAGCAGGACACGCTGGCTGACAACGCCCGTGAGCTCGTCCGGCTCGGCACCGAGCTGCACCATCGCCTGGGCACCCTGGGGCGGCATGTGCGCTCAATGGGTGCTGCCCTGCGCCGCTCGGTGGAGAGCTACAACAGCATGATCGGCACGCTGGAGACTCGTGTCATGGTCACCAGCCGCCAGTTGCGCGAGGTCGGCGTGGCCGATACCGGCCACGTCACCCTGGAGCCGGTGACCGCCGCGATCCGTCCGTTGAGCGCCCCGGAGCTGCTCACCGCGGAGCTGGCGGAGGTCGACCAGGGGCGCGAGGACATCGACCCGGACCTGGCGGCCGGAGTCAATGACCAGAACCGCTCGGGCGGCGAGACCGGGTCCTGACGGCTCTCCCCTCGGCGGTCCCGGGCATCACATCTAGTCCTCGGAGAGCTGGCGCAGGAAGGCCTGCCCCCGCTCGCTGCTCGGATGGTCCAGCACCTGCTCGGGGCTGCCCTGCTCCACGATCTGCTGATCGGCCATGAGCACCACCCGATCTGCGGCCCGGCGAGCAAAACGCATCTCGTGGGTGACCACGATCATGGTCATGCCGGCGTCGGCCAGCTCCCGCATCACGTGCAGCACCTCGCCCACCAACTCTGGGTCCAGGGCTGAGGTGGGCTCGTCGAACAGCATCACCGCAGGGTCCATCGCCAGGGCACGGGCGATGGCCACCCGTTGCTGTTGTCCACCGGAGAGGCTCTCTGGGTAGGCGTCAGCCTTCTCGGCCAGCCCCACCCGTTCCAATAGCTCCTCGGCCCGGTGCCGTGCCTGGCGTGCGGACCGGCCCAGCACGTCACGCTGCGCCATCATGATGTTCTCCGCGACGGTCATGTGCGGGAACAGGTTGAACGACTGGAACACCATGCCGATGCGGGAGCGGATCCGGTTGAGCTCAGCCTCCTGATAGCTGAGCACCTCGCCGTCCACCTCGATGGTGCCGGCAGAGATTCTCTCCAGCCCGTTGATGCAGCGCAACAGGGTGCTCTTGCCGGCGCCCGAGGGGCCGATGAGCACCACCACCTCGCCCGGGTGCACCGCCAGGTCGACACCGTCCAGGACCACATTGGCCCCGAAGCGCTTCACAATGCCTCGCATGGTCACCAGTGGCTGGCTCTGGGTGGGACCACTCATGGCCTCTCCTCCGATGTCCGGTGGGCCGGGCCCCCCGGCGCCGACGCTGCGGACGCGGCGCGACCGCCGGACCCGCCATCGGCTGCGCCACCGCTCGACCCGCCATCTGCAGGGTCACCGCCGGTGCCGTCCGCTGGATCCACCGGACGGCGATGCCTGTTCAGGGAGAACTCGATCCGGTTCACCACATAGGTCAGCACGAGCACGATCACCAGGTAGTAGACCGAAACCATCAGGTACATCTGCAGCGGCTCATAGGTACTGGCCGCCAGGTTGCGCGAGGTCTGAAAGAGCTCGGGCATACCGATGAAGGCAACCAGCGACGAGTCCTTGATCGCGATGATGTACTGGTTGCCCAGGACCGGCAGCGTAGTACGCAGCGCGATAGGCGACTGAATCCGGCGGAGCGTCTTGCGTCGGCTCATTCCCAGCGACCGCGAGGCCTCCACCAAGCCGACCGGCACCGCTTGGAAGCCAGACCGGAAGATCTCGGCGATATAGGCAGAGTTGTGCGCCGCCAGGGCTAAGGCACCAGCCCAGAAGGCAGGCAACTTCACCAACTCGGAGATCCCGAAATAGAGCACGAAAATCTGGGCGATCAACGGCGTGCCACGGATCACCCCGATATAGCCGGTAGCCAGCCAGCGCAGCACCCGGAAGCGCCCCATCACCATCCAGGCAATCACGGCGCCCAGTACCATCGCGATGACCAGCGCCACGGCGGTGAGCCGCAGGGTGACCCAGGTGGCTTCGAGGAAGAGCGGAATAAACTCGACGAACCGGTCGAAGAAACTCATCGCCGCGGCTCAATCACCACTGGACTGCTCGGCATCATCGGCCGGGGCTCCAGCATCCGCCTCCAGGATGTTCTGGCCGAACCACTTCTCGGAGACCTCGGCATAGGTGCCGTTCTCGATGATGGTGGCTAGCGCCTCGTTCAGATCGTCGACCAGCTCGGCGTTCCCCTCCCGCACCGCGAAGGCCGGCTCCTCGGTGTAGAGCGGCTCACCACAAGCTCGTAGGTCCCGGTCGGCCTGGTTGATCTGGTAGAGCCCGACCAGCCGGTCGGTCATCCCGGCATCAAGACGCCCGACCTCAGTGTCCTCCAGCGCCGTGATGTCGGAGGAGAAGGTGCGGATCTCACCCACCCAGTCCTGCTCGCTGAGGAAGTCCTCGTAGGTGGTGCCCGAGGCGACTCCGATCGTCGGGCTGTCCATCTGGGTCGGGTCCTGACAGTCGCTGTCATTGGCGACGAACACGGTGGCACCGGACAGGTAGTACGGGTCGGTGAAATCGACCTGCTCGTCCCGCTCCTCGGTGGGTGTCATCGAGGCGATGAGCACGTCGTAGCGTTCGCTCTTGACGCCCTGGATCAGGCTGTCGAAGGCGCCGGTCTCGGTCTGCAACTCCAGCCCGAGCTCGTCGGCGATAGCCGCCGCGATGTCATAGTCGAAGCCCGTGAGCTGGTCCCCCTCCCAATAGCTGAACGGCTGAAACTCTCCGCTCATCGCGACCACGATCGTCTCTCCCGAGTCGTCCAGGAGCTTGCCCTCACTCCCCCCGCAGGCGGTCAAGGTGAGCGAGGCGGCAGCCAGCACGACGGCCGCGCGAGCACGGCGTCCCGCCTTGGTGGTGATGGGCATCGACGACTCCTTTGTCGGTAGGGAGCAACCACTTGAACCTAGAAAGGTCTGGGACCCAGGTCAAACCGACCCGCGCACACTGGACAAAGTGCCGGTGAGCAGCTATCACGCGCACGTGCGAAGACGGTGCACTGCTCGCCAGCAATCACACCACGAGTCTGGTCGGCCAGCCGCCGATGACGTGTGACCCCGGCGTGGTTTCCACTGCGCGCCGAGCGGCGTTTCCGGTAGCACCCGGCATCTGCGCTCCGGACGGTTTCTGTGCTGTGGGCTGCCATTTTCGTCGATCTCGGTTACCGTCGGGTTCGCGGGGAGCGCCAACGCTCCCGGTGACATGCAACCGCACCAAGGAGACAACCGATGGACGACTTCTGGAGCAACTACGATTGGGCAGGGATGGCGCAGAAGGTCGTCATCGCCCTCGTCATCCTGCTCGCGACCTGGATTCTTGCCCGGGTGGTCAAGTGGGCAATCAGCAAACTGGTGGGCAAGATCAGCGCCCTGCAGCGTGAGGGCAATGATGGTCAGTCCCTCGGAGAGTCGCTGGGACAAATTGCCTCACTGCTGGTGTGGCTCTTCGGCCTGGTAGCCATCCTTCAGGTCTTTGCACTCCGTGAGGTGCTGACGCCGATTCAGGGGATGCTGGACACGATCCTGCAGTACATCCCGAACATCATCGG
>CAYVEH010000166.1:0-6041 GCA_964450585.1 uncultured Ornithinimicrobium sp. | reverse complement strand
CCGATCATCGTCGGCAGCATCAGGATCGAGCTGGCGAAGATGATCGGGATGACGTTGGCCATGTTCATCTTCAGCGGGATGTAGGTCGAGGTGCCGCCGTACTGGCGGCGCCCGATCATCCGCTTGGCGTACTGGACCGGGATGCGTCGCTGGCACTGCTCGACGAAGACCACCAGCGTCATGATGACCAGCCCGAGGACCAGGACCAGGACCAGGGTGGTCACCGACTTCTGCTGGATGACCGCAAGCGAGCTGGGGAACCCGGCCGCGATCGCGGTGAAGATCAGCAGCGACATGCCGTTGCCGACGCCGCGCTCGGTGATCTGCTCACCGAGCCACATGATCAGACCGGTACCGGCGGTCATCGTCAGCACCATCATGACGATCACCGGGATGGACTCATCGGGCATCACCGTGGCGCAGGTGGTGCCGAACAGCGAGGACGGGTTCCGCGCGAAGGTGATCAGCGTGGAGGACTGCAGCACCGCCAGACCAATGGTCAGGTACCGGGTGTACTGCGTCATCTTCGCCTGCCCGGCCTGCCCCTCCTTCTTCAACTCCTCGAAGCGCGGGATGACCACGGTGAGCAGCTGCACGATGATGGCCGCGGTGATGTAGGGCATCACGCCCAGGGCGAAGATCGACAACTGCAGGAGGGCGCCGCCGCTGAACAGGTTGATCATTCCCAGGGCGGCGTTGGTCGACTGGGCCATGTCCTGACAGCGTTGGACCAGCCCATAGTCGATCCCGGGCGCCGGGATGTGACTCCCCAGTCGGAAGATCGCCAGGATCCCGAGCGTGAAGAGGATCTTCTTGCGAAGATCAGGCGTCTTGAACGCCCGCACGAATGCGGAAAGCACGAGGATTTCCTCCCAAGGTCCCGCGGCGGCGGGCTCAAGCAACGATTCGGGTGACGATAACACCCGGGTGGTGGAGCGGACGAAGCCCCGGATGCCTGGCGGCACTCCGGGGCTTCGTCACATCAGGTCGATCTGGGCAGGGTGAGGCGCGGCACGAAGACGCGTCCGCCGTGCCACGCTCTCATCTCAGGCCTCGGTGACCGAGCCGCCAGCGGCCTCGATCTTCTCCTTGGCGGAGCCGGAGAACCGGACACCGGTCACCTGGACGGCGACGGTGATCTCACCGGTGCCGAGGACCTTGACCGGCTGGCCCTTGCGGACGGCGCCCTTGGCGGCCAGGTCCGCTGCGGTCACGGCCCCACCCTGCGGGTAGAGCTGGGACAGCTTGTCCAGGTTCACGACCTGGTAGGTGGTCTTGAACCGGTTCTTGAAGCCACGGAGCTTGGGCAGCCGCATGTGCAGCGGGGTCTGCCCACCCTCGAAGGCCTCGGGCACCTGGTAACGGGCCTTGGTGCCCTTGGTGCCGCGGCCGGCGGTCTTGCCCTTGGAGGCCTCACCACGACCGACGCGGGTCTTGGCGGTCTTGGCCCCGGGGGCGGGACGCAGGTGGTGCACCTTCAGGGCGCTGCCGCGCCCGGCGCTCTTGTTGACGGTGTCAGCCATCGTCAGTCAACCTCCTCAACGGTCACCAGGTGGGCGACCGAGCGGACCATGCCCCGGAACTCCGGGCGGTCCTCCTTGATGACCGAGTGGCCGATGCGGCGCAGCCCCAGCGAACGCAGGGTCTCGCGGTGCATCTGCTTGCCACCGATCTCCGACTTGATCTGGGTCACCTTGAGCTGAGCCATCAGGCACCTGCCTCTGCGCGTGCCTTCAGCATCGCGGCCGGCGCCACCTCGTCCAGCGGAAGGCCACGGCGTGCCGCGACCGCTTCCGGCTGCTCAAGGTCCTTCAGCGCCCGCACGGCGGCGTGCACGACGTTGATCGAGTTGTCCGAGCCCAGCGACTTGCTGAGCACGTCGTGAATGCCCGCGCACTCCAGGACCGCGCGCACCGGACCACCGGCGATGACACCGGTACCGGGGCTGGCGGGGCGCAGCATCACCACGCCCGCGGCGTCCTCACCCTGCACGGGGTGCGGGATGGTGCCGGCGATGCGGGGGACGCGGAAGAAGTTCTTCTTGGCCTCCTCGACGCCCTTGGCGATCGCCGCGGGCACCTCCTTGGCCTTGCCGTAGCCCACGCCCACGGTGCCGTCGCCGTCGCCCACCACGACCAGCGCGGTGAAGCTGAAACGGCGACCACCCTTGACGACCTTGGCCACCCGGTTGATCGTGACGACGCGCTCCAGGTACTGGTTGCGGTCGTCGTCCCGGCCACCGCGACGGTTGTCCCGGTCCCGGTTGTCCCGGCCGCCGCGTCCGCGGCGGTCGGTGTTGCTGTCGGTGCCGCTGGTGGCACCGGTCCCACGGCGCTGGTTGTCAGCCATCAGACGGTCCTCTTCTCGTTCCTGTTGATCGCGGTCACAGGGACAGACCGCCCTCTCGTGCGCCGTCGGCGATCGCGGCGACCCGACCGGCATACCGGTTGCCCCCGCGGTCGAACACGGCGGTCTCGACGCCGGCCGCCTTGGCCCGCTCGGCGACGAGCTCGCCGACGCGCTTGGCCTTGGCGGTCTTGTCGCCCTCCATGGCCCGCAGGTCAGCCTCCATCGTCGAGGCTGAGACCAGGGTGCGGCTCTCGTCGTCATCGACCAGCTGGACGAAGACGTGGCGGGAGGAGCGGTTCACCACGAGCCGGGGACGCTCAGCGGTGCCCACGACCTTCTTACGCAGCCGGGCGTGCCGGCGGATGCGTGCGGCGTTCTTGCCCTTGGCACGCTTCACAATCATTGCCATGGCTTACTTACCAGCCTTTCCGACCTTGCGGCGGATGTGCTCACCCTCGTAGCGCACACCCTTGCCCTTGTAGGGGTCGGGCCGGCGCAGCTTGCGGATGTTCGCTGCCACCTCACCGACCTGCTGCTTGTCGATCCCGGAGACCGAGAACCGGGTGGGGTTCTCGACCTGGAAGGTGATCCCCTCGGGAGCCTTCACCAGGATCGGGTGGGAGTAGCCGAGGGCGAACTCCAGGTCCGATCCCTTGGCCAGCACGCGGTAGCCGGTGCCGTGGATCTCGAGGTTCTTGGTGTACCCGTTGGTGACACCCTCGACCATGTTGGCGATCAGCGAACGGGTCAGGCCGTGCAGCGATCGGGACTCACGCTCATCGTCCGGGCGGGACACCTGCAGGGTGCCGTCCTCACCGGTGGCCACCGTGATCGGCTCGGCCACGGTGTGCTGCAACTGGCCCTTGGGGCCCTTGACGGTGACGGCGCTGCCGTCCACGGTCACTTCCACGCCCGAGGGCACGGTGACCGGAAGTCGTCCAATACGAGACATTGTTCCTAATCCTCCGTTCTCACCAGACGTAGGCGAGGACTTCCCCACCCACACCCTTCTGGGTCGCCTGGCGGTCGGTCAACAGGCCGGAGGAGGTGGAGATGATGGCCACTCCGAGGCCACCGAGCACCCGGGGCATCGCCGTGGACTTGGCATACACCCGCAGTCCGGGCTTGGACACCCGGCGCACCCCGGCGATGGAGCGCTCCCGGTTCGGGCCGTACTTGAGGTCGATCACCAGGGTCTTGCCCACCTCGGCGTCCTCGGCGGACCAGCCGCCGATGTAGCCCTCGGCCTGCAAGATCTCGGCGATGTGCGACTTGAGCTTGGAGAACGGCATACGGACCTCATCCTTGTGCGCCGAGTTGGCGTTCCGGATGCGGGTCAGCATGTCCGCGATCGGGTCGGTCATTGTCATTGGGCTTCGTGCCCTTCCTCACCGCGGTTTCAGCCACCGCGAACGGCAGCCGACCTGCGATGTAGCAGTGCGTGGATATCAGGAAAGCGGGTTACCAGCTGGACTTGGTGACACCGGGCAGCTCGCCGCGGTGGGCCATGTCGCGCAGGCAGATCCGGCACAGGCCGAACTTGCGGTACACCGAGTGCGGACGCCCGCAGCGCTGGCAGCGGGTGTAGCCGCGGACCTTGAACTTGGGCTTGCGGTTGGCCTTGTTGACTAGTGCAGTCTTCGCCACGGGTCAGTTCTCCTTGAACGGGAAGCCGAGCGCGCGCAACAGGGCGCGCCCCTCGTCGTCGTTGCTGGCGGTGGTCACCACGGTGATGTCCATGCCACGCACACGGTCGGTCTTGTCCTGGTCGATCTCGTGGAACATCGACTGCTCGGTCAGACCGAAGGTGTAGTTGCCCCGACCGTCGAACTGCTTCGGGGACAGGCCACGGAAGTCGCGGATCCGCGGCAGTGCCAGGGACAGCAGGCGGTCCAGGAACTCCCACATGCGATCGCCGCGCAGGGTCACGTGCGCACCGATCGGCATACCCTCGCGCAGTTTGAACTGCGCGATCGACTTGCGTGCCCGGGTCACGGCCGGCTTCTGACCGGTGATGGTGGCCAGGTCGCGGATGGCGCCCTCGATCAGCTTGCTGTCGCGGGCCGCCTCGCCGACACCCATGTTCACGGTGATCTTGACGATCCCGGGCACCTGCATCGGGTTGGCGAAGCCGAACTCCTGGCGCAGGGCCGGCTTGACCTCCTCGGTGTAACGCTCCTTCAGGCGCGGCACGGACCGCTCCTGCACAGTGGTCGTCGTCTCGGTCATCACAGGTCCTTACCGGAGCGCACGGACACGCGAGTGCGCTGCTGCTTGGTCCGACCGTCGCGCTCGATGCTCTCGACGCGGGTGCGGATGCGGGTCGGCTTCTTGGTCTCGGGGTCCACGATCGCCACGTTGCTGACGTGGATCGGGGCCTCCACGACCTGGATGCCGCCGGTGTTCACACCCTCGTTGTCACCGGCACGGGTGTGCTTGGTGACGCGGTTGATGCCCTCGACGAGCACCCGGTTGGTCTCCGGGTACACCGCGATGACACGCCCCTGCTTGCCGCGGTCGCCGCCGTTGGCCTGGCTCCGGCCGCTGATCACCTGCACCAGGTCGTTCTTCTTGATGCGGATCTTCGCCATGTCAGATCACCTCCGGGGCCAACGACACGATCTTCATGAACTTCTTGTCACGCAGCTCGCGCCCCACCGGGCCGAAGATGCGGGTGCCGCGCGGGTCCCCGTCGGTCTTGAGGATCACGGCGGCGTTCTCGTCGAACTTGATGTAGGAGCCGTCCGGACGACGACGCTCCTTCTTGGTGCGAACGATGACCGCCTTGACGATGTCACCCTTCTTCACGTTGCCACCGGGGATGGCGTCCTTGACCGTGGCCACGATGGTGTCACCGACACCCGCGTAACGGCGGCCGGAGCCACCGAGTACGCGGACGCAGAGGATCTCCTTCGCACCGGTGTTGTCCGCGACACGCAGTCGCGACTCCTGCTGGATCACTGTCAAACTCCTGTCGTCGAGCCGGTTCTCCCCCGGTCGCACCGGGTGAGCCTTGCCGAACGTTGTGGATGATGGTCTTAAGCCCCGCGGGGTGCCCGTGGCGGGGTTGCCGGGAGGCGGTGCGCCTCTCGGGCGATTACTTGGCCTTCTCGAGGATCTCCACGACGCGCCACCGCTTGGTGGCGGACAGCGGACGGGTCTCCATGATGAGGACCCGGTCACCGATGCCGGCGGTGTTCTGCTCGTCGTGCGCCTTGACCTTGCTGTTCTGGCGCATGACCTTGCCGTAGAGGGCGTGCTTGACACGGTCCTCCACGCTGACCACCACGGTCTTGTCCATCTTGTCGCTGACCACGTAGCCCTGGCGGACCTTGCGGTAGTTGCGACCGGTCTCCTCCGTGGCCTGCTGGGCCGGGATCTCGACGTTCTCGCTCATCGTCAGCCCACCTTCTCCTTCGTGGTCTCCTCCGTGTCGGCCTCAGGCTCGACCTCCCGGCCGATGCCGAGCCGGCGCTCGTTCATCTCGGTGTAGATGCGGGCGATGTCCTTGCGGACCGCACGCAGCCGACCGTGGCTCTCCAGCTGGCCGGTGGCCGACTGGAAACGCAGGTTGAACAGCTCTCGCTTGGCCGTGGCGAGGGCGTCCGCGAGGGCACCGTCCTCCAGGCCACGCAGCTGCTCCGGGGTCAGGTCCTTGCTTCCGACCGCCATCAGATGTCACCACCCTCACG
>CAYVEH010000165.1:0-6100 GCA_964450585.1 uncultured Ornithinimicrobium sp. | reverse complement strand
GAGGGCGGTGCTCTATCCCCTGAGCTACGGGGGCAACGGCGTCACAGATTACCAGCCTCTCGGCGATGCTTGAGCACCCAGCACCCGGCACGCTCAGGTGACGGGCACGAGAGGGCGGGGTCGGCATACACCGTCCACACCGACTCGGGAACGAAAGTAGACTCCCGGAGGTGACCCCAGAGGAACTCGCTGCCGCCATCGTTGCCGCTCTCGACCAGGCCGTCACCGCCGGTGACCTCAGCATCGAGGTGCCCGCAGAGGTGCGCGTGGAGCGACCGCGCAGCCGGGAGCATGGTGACTGGTCGACCAACGTCGCCCTGCAGTTGGCCAAGCAGGCCGGTATGCCGCCCCGCCAGCTCGCGACCATCCTCGCCGAGCGTCTGGGTGCGGTCGCTGGCATCGCCGCCGTGGACGTGGCCGGGCCCGGCTTTATGAATATCACCCTGGAGGCCGCCAGCGCCGGGGAACTGGCCCGCACCATCGTCGAGACCGGCACCTCCTACGGCCACAACCAGACGCTGCAGGGCCATGTCATCAACCTGGAGTTCGTCTCAGCCAACCCCACCGGGCCGCTGCACATCGGGCACACCCGCTGGGCCGCCCTCGGCGATGCGATTCGCCGACTCCTGACTGCATCCGGGGCCCAGGTGACCGCGGAGCACTACACCAACGACGCCGGGCGGCAGATGGACCTGTTCGGTGCCTCGATCCTGGCCCGCGCCCGCGGCGAGGAGGTGCCCGAGGGCGGCTACCCCGGGGAGTACGTCGATGACCTCGCGCAGTCGGTGCTGGCCCAGCACCCGAACCTGCTGGAGCTGCCGGAGGAGGAGCAAATCAGCACCGCCCGGGACGAGGGCTACCGCCTCCAGCTGGCCCAGATGCAGCAGACGCTGGCCGCGTTCGAGGTGCACTTCGATGTGTGGTTCTCCGAGCGCACGCTGCATGATGGCGCGGTGGAGGCGGCCGTCGACCGACTGCGGGAGCAGGGGCACGTGTTCGACCAGGACGGTGCCGTCTGGCTGCGCACCACCGACTTCGGCGACGACCGGGACCGGGTGCTGATCCGTGCCAACGGTCAGCCCACCTACTTCGCCTCCGACGCCGCCTACTACTTGAACAAGAAGGACCGCGGCTTCGGCGAGAAGATCTACCTGCTCGGCGCCGACCACCACGGTTACATCGGGCGGCTCAAGGCCATCTCCGCCTGCGCCGGCGACGACCCGGAGCGCAACATCGAGGTGCTCATCGGGCAGTTGATCACCATCGCCGGGGCCCGGATGGGCAAGCGCCGCGGCAACGCGATCTATCTCACCGACCTGCTGGACTGGATCGGGTCGGACCCACTGCGCTACTCGTTGGCCCGTTACCCGGCGGACTCCCCGCTGGACCTGGACGGCGAGGAAATGCGGCGCCGTAGCAACGACAACCCGGTCTTCTACGTGCAGTACGCCCACGCCCGCACCTGCAATGTGGCCCGCCTGGCCGGTGAGGACGGAGTCTTGCGCACCGACGGGTTCGACCCCGCCCTGCTCAGCCACCCGACCGAGGCCACCCTGTTGGCGGCCCTCGGTGACTTCCCGCGGGTGGTGGCCCAGGCCGCCACCCTGCGGGAGCCGCACCGGGTCGCCCGTTACCTGGAGTCCCTGGCCGCGGCCTTCCACAAGTGGTACGACGAGTGCCGGGTGCGCCCGGTCAACGCCGAGGAGGAGATCACCGACCTGCACCGGACCCGACTGTGGCTCAATGACGCGACCCGGCAGGTGCTGGCCAACGGGCTCCACCTGCTGGGCGTCAACGCGCCCGAGAGGATGTGACCACCATGGTCAGCGAGCAGCCTGCCGCGCTGCGGGTCGCGCTGCTGGGCGCCGGCACCGTGGGAGCGGCCGTCGCCCGGCGGCTCATCGACCGGGCCGAACTGCTCAGCCGGCGTGTCGGTGCCCCGCTGGAGCTCAGCGGCATCGCCGTCCGTGACCTGCAGCGACCGCGCGACCTGCCCGGCGTCCCGACGGACCTACTCACCGACGACGCCCACGGTCTGGTCGAGCGGGCCGACCTGGTCATCGAGGTGATGGGTGGGATCCAGCCGGCCCGGGAGCTGATCGAGCGCGCATTCGCCGGCGGGGCCGACGTCGTCTCGGCGAACAAGCAGCTGTTCGCCCAGCACGGCGTGGAGCTGGAGGCGCAGGCCCAGGCGGCCGGCTGCGGCGTGGCCTACGAGGCAGCCGTGGCCGCCGCGGTCCCGGTGATGCGCACGGTCCGCGAGTCGCTGGCCGGTGACCGCATCCACTCCATCCGCGGCATCGTGAACGGCTCCACCAACTACATCCTGGACATGGTGGCCCGGCACGGCGTCCCGTTCCAGGAGGCGCTGCGACAGGCCGGGGAGCTGGGCTACCTGGAGGCCGACCCCGCCGAGGACCTGGAGGGCCTGGACGCCGCCGCGAAGATCGTGCTGCTCGCCCGCGCCGCCTGGGGCGTGGAGGTGACGCTGGCGGACGTGCAGCGCGAGGGCATCAGCGGACTGACCGATGCCGACTTCGAGAAGGCCCACGGGACCGGGCAGGTGATCAAACTGATCGCCTCCGCCTGGTGCTCCGGCCCGGAGTCCGACCGGCGGGTCGAGGTGGCGGTCCAGCCCACCCCGGTGGCGGCCGAGCATCCCTTCGGGCTGACCCGGGAGGGCACCAACATCATCATCATCGAGGCCGAGTCCGCCGGGGCGCTGCGTCTGGTCGGAGCCGGGGCCGGCGGCGACGAGACGGCATCGGCCATCCTGGGGGATGTGGTCAACCTGGCTCGCGCCCGCGTGGCGGCGCGCGGGTCACTCAGGTGGGGCAGGCACCGGGCCACCGGCCCGGGTAGGTGAGAGGCAGGAGAGCCCAGTGGCAGTGGACGAGCAACTCATGCACATCGGCGGCCAGTGGGTGCCGGCCGCAGCCGGGGAGACGCTGGAGGTGATCACCCCGATCGACCGCACCCAGGTGATCGCGACGACGCCGCGGGCCCGCGCTGCTGACGCCGACCGGGCCGTGCAGGCGGCCCGGGCGGCCTTTCCCGGCTGGGCGGCCCGCCCGTTCACCGAGCGGCAGCGGGCGCTGCTGCGCATCGCCGAGGACATCGAGGAGCGCAGCGAGGAACTGGCCCGGCTGACCGCCCTGGACACCGGCAACGCGATCCGCACCCAGGCCCGTCCGGAGGCTGCCAACCTGGCCGCCTGCTTCCGCTACTTCGCCGGCGTGGCTGGGGAGGTCAAGGGCACTGTGCTCCCGGCGGGGGACTCCCAGTTGCAGTACACCCGCCGTCAGCCGCTGGGCGTCGTCGCCGGCATCCTGCCGTGGAACAGCCCGCTGATGATCGCCGGCTTCAAGGTGCCGGCGGCGCTGGTCGCCGGCAACACCATGGTGCTCAAGGCCGCCGAGGACGCCCCGCTGACGATCCTGGAGCTGGCCCGCATCTGTGCCGAGCACCTGCCGCCCGGTGTGCTCAACGTTGTCACCGGCTACGGCGCCGAGATCGGGGAGGCGCTGGTGGTCCACCCGGACGTGGACAAGGTCTCCTTCACCGGCTCCAGCGCGGTCGGGCAGCAGGTGGCCGCCAAGTCCGGGGCGCGGCTGGCACACACCTCACTGGAGCTGGGCGGGAAGTCGCCCTGCATCGTGGATGCCGACTCCTGCACCGACGAGGTCGTGGAGCAGGTGCTGCTGGCCAGCCGATTCGCCCGGCAGAGCCAGAGTTGCACCACCGGCTCCCGGCTCTTCCTGCACGCCTCGATCCAGGACGAGTTCCTCGACCGGCTGGTCCGACGCACCGCCCAGCTGGTGGTCGGCGACCCGCGCGAGGAGTCCACCGACATCGGCTGCATCATCAACGCCAAGCAGTGGGACCGGGTGCAGGGCTACATCGAGGACGGCCTGGCGCAGCCGGGAGTCGGCGTGGCCTACGACGGCCGCCCGGACCTGCAGGTGGGGCCACCGGGCTTCTACCACGCACCGATGATCCTGACCCAGGTCTCCAACGACTGGCGCATCGCCCGGGAGGAGATCTTCGGCCCGGTGCTGGTGGTCATCCCCTGGCAGGATCCACAGGAGGCGGTGGCGATGGCCAACGACTCCCACTACGGGCTGGCCGCGTTCGTCTTCTCCCAGAACCTGGATCGTGCCCTGGGCATGGCCCACCAGATCGACTCCGGATGGGTCCAGGTCAACCAGGGGGGCGGTCAGCTTGTCGGTCAGTCCTACGGCGGGATGAAGACCAGCGGGATCGGCCGCGAGCTGTCCCTGGAGGGCATGCTGGAGGGATTCACCCAGATCAAGCAGGTCAACGTCCGGATCGGGTGAGGGCCCCGCGGGCCTCCTCGGCATACCGCAGCCCGCGCCCCAGGGCGCCTGTTCGGCTCGCGGCCCAACAAGTGGTACCGTGGCCACACACTCGCGAGCATCACTTCGGGCTCAGTCCCGTGATGGCGCGTAGTGATCCCACCACCATGCTTGTGGTGCAACCACGCGTTTCTCGCGTGGCGACATCGCGCGTCGTGGTCGGTGATCCCACTCGGGCCGGCAGAAGCCGGATCTACCTGAAACCCCTGGGCTACGCAGTGTGCGGGCCCCTCCGAGGGAGAAGGAACACTTCGTGACAGACACCACCGAAACCGCTGCACCGAGCCGCTCTGGGGGATCCCTGAGTTCGATGCGCGTCGCCGAGCTGCAGTCGCTGGCCGGGAGTATGGGCATCACCGTCTCCCCCAAGATGCGCAAGGCGGACCTGGTCGAGGCCATCCGTGCCCGCCGCGCCGGTGAGAGCAAGAGCACCGCACGTTCCGGGCGCAGCACCGACTCGGGCGCTAGCGCCGCGACCGCACCGAGCCGTGAGACCGCGTCCAGCAGCGAGGCCGCACCGAGCAGCGAGGCCGGCAGCAAGGACGCCGCGGCGAGCAGCGACGGCACCGACTCCGGGCAGCGCTCCCGTCGCTCCCGCCGGGCCGGCACCAGCGCCGGGGCCCCGCAGCCCCGCAACGGTGCCAGCACCAGCAGCCCCACTACCAGCACCGCCGCCAGCACGACTGAGCGGGCGGAGCAGGACGGTTCGGACCGCGCCGGTGAGGAGCAGAGCTCCCGCTCCAGCGACAGCCGGGGCCAGGACGGCCAGAGCAGCCGGGGCCAGGACGGTCAGAGCAGCCGGGGCCGTGAGGCCGACCGCACGAGCGGTGACCAGGGCAAGGCCAAGGGCGAGCAGCAGCACGACCGTCGCGAGAGCAAGGACGAGCGCTCCGAGGACCACCGCGGTGGCCGGGACCGGCAGGAGAGCCGGGACGGCACCCAGCAGGACAACCGTCACCAGGACAACCGGCAGGGCGATCGCCAGGGCGGCGACCGGCAGGATAACCGCCAGGGTGACCAGCAGGGACGCAGCAACCGCTACGACGACCAGGACGGCGGGGGCGGCCGCAGCCGCCGCCGCAGCCGGCAGCGTGGCCGGGACCGCAAGCGTGGCCGCAACCGGGGCAACGACCAGTACGACGAGCAGGAGGCCAGCTACAGCGAGGAGGACGTGCTCGTCCCCGTCGCCGGCGTGCTGGACATCCTGGACAACTACGGGTTCATCCGCACCACCGGCTACCTGCCCGGCCCCAGCGACGTCTACGTCCCGATGGGCACGGTGCGCAAGAACGGTCTGCGCAAGGGCGATGCGGTCACCGGCGCCATCAAGGCCGACGGCCCGCAGCAGCACTCCGGCGGCCGCGGGGACCGGCAGAAGTACAGCGCGCTGGTCCGCCTGGACACCGTCAACGGGCAGACCCCGGAGGAGGCCAAGGCCCGGCAGGAGTTCTCCAAGCTGACCCCGCTCTACCCGCAGGAGCGGCTCCGGTTGGAGACCGAGCAGAAGAACCTGACCACCCGGATGATCGACCTGGTCTCCCCGATCGGTAAGGGTCAGCGCGGGCTGATCGTGTCCCCGCCCAAGGCCGGCAAGACGCTGATCCTGCAGGCGATCGCCAACGCGATCACGCAGAACAACCCCGAGGCGCACCTGATGATCGTCCTGGTGGACGAGCGCCCCGAGGAGGTCACCGACATGCAGCGCACGGTCAAGGGTGAGGTCA
>CAYVEH010000164.1:0-6102 GCA_964450585.1 uncultured Ornithinimicrobium sp. | reverse complement strand
CTCGACCCGCTTCTCCTGGAGTTGCGTACAACGTCGAAACCGATCACCCCCATGGAGCGGGGGCACGTCACACTGTGCAGTTGTCAACCGGGCAGAACCCGGGGTGGCGCTGGACGACGGGCCTCGCCATCGTCCACGGATGCTCAGCCTACCTGTCCAACGCTGCGGTGGTCCACCACATTCCCGCCCTGGCTGCAGCGCTGGGCCGTCGACACCGGTGCGATAGCATCCGACGCCGTGGAAGCCTCCAACCAGCTCATGGCCCTGCGTCTGCTCTCCGGTGCGTTCATCGGCGGCATCGCGATCTTCACCGCCATCATGGTCGTGATCGCGCCGGAGACCATCGTGCCGCCGGCGTGGATGATCGCCGTGCTGCTGGGGCTGGTGGCGGTCGCCGCACTGGTGTCCTTCGTCATGGTGGGCAGTGTGCGGCCCGCAGGAGGCGAGGAGAGCACGGCCCAGCTGATGGGCCGTGTCCAGCCCGTGCACATGATGCGGCTGGCGATGATGGAGGCCCCCGCGATCCTGGCGGTCGTACTGACCTTCGTGGGTTCCGAGCCGTCCTGGATCACGGTGGCCATCGCGGCCGTCCCCACCATCCTGCTGATGGCGCTACTGGTGTTCCCGCACGAGCCGGTGCTGCGTCGCTACGAGCGGGCCCTGGACGCAGGCGGGGCACGCACCCAGTTCACCGACCGGTTGCTGGGCCGGGTCTCCTGACGGACGCGGCACGGCATACGCGGCCGCGCCACTCCCCCGCCTCGATCCGGCGGTCAGCCGTGCCGGCGCAGGTGGGCCGACATGGCCCGCTGCACCTCACGGGCATCCTGACGCTCGCGCAGTGTCTGCCGCTTGTCGTGGACCTTCTTACCCTTGGCCAGGGCGAGCTCCACCTTGGCTCGGCCGTCCTTGAAGTACAGCGACAGCGGGACAATGGTGTGCCCCTGCTGGCCGGCCTGGGCGAGCCATTTGTCGATCTGGTGACGGTGCAGCAGCAGCTTGCGCCGGCGCCGCGCGGTGTGGTTGGTCCAGTTGCCCTGGAGGTACTCGGGGATGTGCACGCCCTCCAGCCACAACTCTCCGTGGTAGTCGGTCGCGTAGCCGTCCACCAGTGAGGCCCGACCCATCCGCAACGACTTCACCTCGGTGCCGGTCAGCACCAACCCGGCCTCCACGGTGTCCTCGATGAGGTAGTCGTGACGGGCCTTCTTGTTGCTGGCGATGAGCTTGCGCCCTGCCTCCTTGGCCATCGTCGAGCCACCTCCTACCGTGGTCTGCTTGCCGGTATGCC
This sequence comes from uncultured Ornithinimicrobium sp., assembly GCA_964450585.1. Lineage (GTDB taxonomy): Bacteria > Actinomycetota > Actinomycetes > Actinomycetales > Dermatophilaceae > Ornithinicoccus. The sequence continues at coordinate 4,811 of CAYVEH010000164.1, read as the reverse complement.
GATCGTGCCGGACCGAGCACCGGCACACCTGTCTAGGTTACCGGGTGAGCCCTGGGTCCGGCGCCTCCTTTATGCCCGGACCCGGGTGCTCACAGCCAGGTGCGGGGGTCGACCTTGTAGCCGTTTTCGTGCGTCTCGAAGTGCAGGTGACAGGCGGTGGAGTTGCCGGTGGTGCCGACGTAGCCGACGATGTCGCCGCGGGAGACCGGGCCGGTGCTGCGGGCGAAGCGATCCAGGTGGTGGTAGGTCGTCACCAGGTTGACCCCGTTGATCACCCCGTGGTCCAGGATCACCTTGTTGCCGCCGGCGTTCGTCCAGGTGTTGGCGATGATCGTCCCGGACCCCGCGGCATACACCGGCTCTCCGCACCAGGCCCCGTAGTCGCGGCCGTTGTGCTTCTTCGCGTACCCCAGGATGGGGTGGATCCGCCACCCGTACTCACTGGTGACCGGAGCATTCACCGGCGGGCTCAGCACCCCGGTGGACGGTGGCGGCGCCGGCGGGGCCGGGACCGGCGCCGGCTCCTGGGTGCCGGGGCCCTCACCCTCCCGGGCGCGGCGGCGCTCCTCCTCGGCCTCTTCCTGCTTGCGGCGTTCCTCGGCGGCACGGTCCTGACGTGCCCGTTCCTCGGCCTCCCGCTTGCGGCGGGCTTCCTCGGCTATGCGCTCCTTCTCTGCCTTCTCGTCCTGCTTCAGTCCGTACTTGGTCTCGGCGAGCTTCTGCAGCCGCTGCTCCAGGGCCTCTTCCTCGGCCTGCTCGTCAGCCAGCTTCTGCTCCAGCTTGGCGAACTCCTGTTGCAGTGCCTTCTTGTCCTGGGCCTGCTGCTCCTTGAGCGCCTCCAGCTCCGTGGCGGCCTGGTCCGCGCGGTCCCGGGCCTCCTGCTTGCGGATGGTGGTGGCCTCGGCCTCCGCCAACAACAACGCGATGTCCCGGCGCACCCCGGCCAGCCGGTCCTGCTCCGCCGTCTCCTGCGCCAGCACCTGGGACAACCGCTGGATCTGGTCGTCCTGGACGCGCATCACGGTGCGGGCCATGGCCATCTCGCGGACGGCGTCGCCCTCCCCCGCGAGCAGTTCCAGGGTGACGGCGAGGTTGCCCAACCCACCCGACTTGTAGGACTCCCGGGCGATGGTGCCCACCACCTGCCGGGTCTCCTCCTGGGCTGCGGCGTTGTCGGCCAGACTGGCTTCGATCTTGGCCTCGTTGGCGTAGGCGACCTCGAGCTCGCCGGCGACCCGCGCCTCCTCGTCCTCGGCCGCGGCCAGCTCCCCCTCGGCGGTCGCCAGGTCCAGGCGCGCCTGATCCACCTTGGCGGTGGTCTGACGCAGTTGTTGGTCGGCCTGCTGCAGCTCGGCGCTGGTGTGCTCCAGGTCGGTGCTCAGCGCCTCCTGCCGCTCCTGGGAGGCGTCCTGCTCCTCCTGGGTCTGCTCCTGCTGTTCCTCGACCTCACGGATCCGGTCCCGGATGTCGTCCAGCCCCAGCGCCGGGGAGGCCACCATCAGGCCGGCCAGGGTCAGGGCGAGGGCACCGCCCCAGCGGAATCGTCGAGTGTTCGTCATCATGGACCGCCTCTCAGACACGCACATGCCTCCGTAGCGCCAACCACGAGGTCACCACCGCCAGCAGCACGGCGCCGCCGACGAGGATGGGGGTGATGACCCACAGGTCCCGAGGACCGATGAGCCCGATCATTCCGGCCTGACCGGCCAGCAGGTCGGTCAGGAAGCCGCTGATGCCGTACTCGACCATCGCCCAGAGCAGACCCACAGACAGGGCCGCTCCCAGCACCGTGGCCAGCACCGTCTCCACCAGGAACGGCACGTGGATGGTGAACGCCGAGGCGCCGACCAGCCGCATGATGTTGGTCTCCCGGCGCCGACTCCACGCGGTGAGCCGGATGGTGGTGCTAATCAGCAGCACAGCACAGACCACCATGGCACCGGCCAGTCCTACCGCGGCCAGGCTGACAGCGTTGAGGAAGGTGAACAGCTTGTCCACCACCTCCCGCTGGTCCTCCACGCTCTCCACCCCGGGGGCGCCCTCAAAGGCGCTGGCGACCACCTCGTAGTCGGTGGGGTCGGCCAGCCGCACCCGGAAGCTCTCCGGAATCGCCTCCTGGGGGATGGAGTCCAGCACCGGGGAGTTGCGGAACTGGTCCCGGAACCGCTGGTAGGCCTCGTCGTTCGACTCGTACCAGTACTCCTCGACCAGGCCCTCCAACCGGTCCAGGTCGGCACGCAGCTGATCCCGCTGGGCGTCCGTGACGCCACCCCCGGCGCACGAGGCCACATCGGTGGAGTCCGGGGTGCACAGGAAGATGGAGACCTGGACCTTGTCGTACCAGTACCCCTTGAGGGTGTCGACCTGCCGCTGGGCCAGCAGCCCACTGCCCAGGAAGAACAGTGACACCATGGTGACCAGCACGACCGCCACGAACATGGAGGTGTTCCGTCGCAGGCCGTTGCCGACCTCCCCGAGCAGGAAGCCCAGCCTCATGCCAGCCCCTCCTCCACGGCGTGGTACTCCCCGTCGGCCTGGTCGCGGACGATCAGACCATCGCGCAGTTGCACGACCCGCTTGCGGAACTTGTTGACGATCGTGGTGTCGTGCGTGGCCATCACCACCGTGGTGCCGGTGCGGTTGATCCGGTCGAGGATCGCCACGATCTCCTCGCTGGTGTCCGGGTCGAGGTTGCCGGTCGGCTCATCGGCCAACAGGATCGGCGGCTTGTTCACCATCGCGCGGGCGATCGCCACCCGTTGCTGCTCGCCACCGGACAGCTCGTGAGGCAGGCGCTTGCCCTTGCCTTCCAACCCGACCAGCTCGAGGGTCTCGGGGACCAGCTGCTTGATCAGGTGGCGCTTGGTGCCCAGCACCTGCAGCACGTAGGCGATGTTCTGGTTGACCGTCTTGCCGGAGAGCAACCGGAAGTCCTGGAAGACGGTGCCGACCTGGCGGCGCAGCGCCGGCACCTTGCGGTTGGGCAGCCGGGACAGATCCTGCCCGGCGACCAGCACCCGGCCCTGGGTGGCCTCCTTCTCCAGGATGATCAGGCGCATCATCGTCGACTTGCCCGAGCCGGAGGCACCGACGACGAAGACGAAGGAACCCCGGCCGATCTCGACGTCGATGTTCTGCAGCGCCGGTGCATCGCGCCTGGCATAGCGCATGGTGACGTTCTCGAACGTGATCATGGCGTGCTGATGCTGCCTTCGTCGTGCGGGACCGTCGGCGTGTGGGCCTCGCCATCCGGCCACCCTGCGACACGGGGTTGTCTCGGGCACCAGCCACGTTACGTGTGTGACACCTGTGATTGTGGTAAATCAGGGACTCCGGGCGTGGTGTGTCTCCCAGCGAATGCAACCTGACCGGGCACGCACAGCGTCATCACCAGCAACACTGGACAGCAGTTTCTCGGGGAAGGGGCCGTCGATGCACCCATCGACTACAGGCCAGGGAGTGAGTGCCCTGTCGCGTCGGGCCATGGTCCGCGCCGGGGTCGCGACACTGGTCGGCGGGGCGGTGGGGCTTCTGAGCGCCGGCCCCAGCTCGGCGCAGTGGCCCACCTTCGCACGCACCTCGGCCGGGGAGCACGTCCTGGGCCTGCAGCAACTGCTGGCCGCCCGGGGCTACTGGTGTGGCGCCCCGGACGGCTACTTCGGTGGGCTCACCCAGCAGGCCGTGTACGCGCTGCAGAAGGCAGGGGGTCTGGCCCCCGACGGCATCGTGGGCCGGCAGACGCTGCGGGCGCTGGCCAACTGGGTGCAGCCACCGGTGCTGGACGACGGGCCCGGCACCCGGGTGGCTATCGACCTGGGCCGGCAGCTGCTGACGGTGCTGCAGGAAGGGGTGGTGCAGCTGACGCTGAACACCTCCACCGGTAACGGGGAACCCTATGACTGGTACGGCCAGCAGGTGCATGCCACCACCCCACCGGGTCGGTTCTGCGTCTTCTCCACCTACACCTCCGGTTGGCAGAGCGGCCCGCTGGGTGAGCTCTACCGCCCGCAGTACTTCAACGGAGCCATCGCCGTGCACGGGTCCGACTCGGTGCCCCCGTGGCCGGACTCCCACGGGTGTGCCCGGGTATCGGTGGCTGCCATGGATCTGCTCTGGCAAGGCAGCATGAGCACCGGCACCCCGGTCCGCGTCGTCTGAGGCGAACGAGTGCGCACCCACTGACGCGTCAACGGGCCCGGGCGGCTCAGACCTCGGCGGCCTCGCGCTCCTGCCCACGCTTCCAGCGGATCCCGGCCTCGATGAAGGCGTCGATCTCCCCGTCGAGCACGGCGCTGGTGGAGCCGACCTCGTACTCGGTCCGCAGGTCCTTGACCATCTGGTAGGGGTGCAGCACGTAGGAACGCATCTGGTCGCCCCAACTGGCCTTGATATCCCCAGCCAGTTCCTTCTTGGCCGCGTCCTCCTCCTGCTTGCGCAGCAGCAGCAACCGGGACTGCAGCACCCGCAGCGCGGCCGCGCGGTTCTGGATCTGGCTCTTCTCGTTCTGCATCGACACGACCGTGCCGGTGGGCAGGTGCGTCATCCGCACCGCGGAGTCGGTGGTGTTCACCGACTGGCCCCCGGGGCCGGAGGACCGGAAGACATCGATCTTCAGGTCTGACTCGGGGATGTCGATGGTGTCGCTGGACTCGATCAACGGGACCACCTCGACCGCGGCAAAACTGGTCTGGCGGCGGCCCTGGTTGTCGAACGGGCTGATCCGGACCAACCGGTGAGTGCCGGCCTCGACCGCCAGGGTGCCGAAGGCATACGGCACCTTCACCTCGAAGGTGGCCGACTTCAGCCCGGCC
>CAYVEH010000163.1:0-6120 GCA_964450585.1 uncultured Ornithinimicrobium sp. | reverse complement strand
CCTGAGACCCCTACCGAGGGATCACCGTCGTACACCACCCCACCGGACTTGACCTGCTCGATCACCAGCCGGACCGCACGCTCGCGGAACTCCTGGTTGAACTTCGATGGTCGTGCCATGACCTGCATCCTTCCAACGGATCAGGTCTCCGGAAACCCCGGGATGGCTCAGTTGGTGACACGGCTGGCTGGTTGAGGACGGGCAGGTGCCTGCGGCCACAGGATGAAGGTATCAAGCCGTTCATCACGTCGGGTCAGCCGGAGGACCCTATGCCCCACGGTGATGCCGCGCGACCTCTCATTCGAGGGCCATCGTCGCCTCGTGCGCCGTTGCCAGTACCGTCCCATCGCCCATATCGCCGCGGAGGCCGCGGTCTCGCGTCAGTGCCTGTCGAAGTGGGTCGCCCGGTGGCGCGAGCACGGCAATGAAGACCACCCGGGCTCCGGCAAGGAAGGCGATCGCGGTCGCGGCCGTCTCGTCCTCGTGGGCCTCGGTGTAGGCCAGCCGTGCCAGTGCGGGCGCTGCCCTGCCCTTGGAGAGTGACGCTCAATGTTGGTCAGATCCGGTAAGCCTCGTGCAGAGTCGAGGACGCTTGACCGCACCTGAGCACTTCCTGGATGAACCCTTGACAATACCTGCCCATCTCCTCCACCATGCCTTAATGAACAGCTCCAAATCGCTTCGCGCCGCCATAGCGGTCGCAGCTACGGCGGCCCTTCTTCCGGTGAGCGCCTTTACCACCGGCGCAAACGGTGACCGAGGCATCGTCCAACTCCTGGATGAACGACATGCCAACGACCCCGAGGCGCGCTACTTCCACCTCGCCGAAGAGTACGTCGTCGAATCGGGTCTGGTATCCGGGGCCGGCGTGCTCTCTGCAGACGCGGAGTTGGACGGCGTGCCAGTGGCTGAATTCCTGGACCTTGCGCATCTAGCGGATATCGAGAACTCGACCCTGCAACAGGCACATTCTAAACACGCAGAAGGGGAAAACTTTCGACAGGCGCGAGACGCAATTGAACTTATAGAACCAGACAAGCTCTCCTCAGCTGAGTGGCTAGGTGAATTCGGTCAGATCAGCATCAAAGGAGAGGCAACCCCAGAGATCACTGAGATCATCGAGACTTCCGGCACTCCGATCGCGTTGATTGAGAACCTGCCTTACAGTAGAAATGAAATACACAAGGCGGCCCAAACTTTCGCCACCAGTATGCCTGAAGGAGGGAGCGTCGAGGTATACGAGGCGGATGGGAATATTGTCGTTCGGATGCCGCCTGGGGCCCCTGATCTGAGCACAGTGCGCATGAACTCGTTTAAAGACACGGCACCCGATGGAGTAACTGTTAGATTTGACGACCTCCCACGGAAGCTGGACGACTCAACAAACGAGGACAGCAATCTCCGCGGAGGAGCCGTCATCAACGGCAACGGAGACGGATCATGCTTGGCGTCCTTCGTCCTGAAGAGCACGAAACATAACGCTACACGTGTAGGGACCGCTCGCCACTGCATCGACTCATCTACCACTTCCCTATTCACCCTGCACGCGATTGACGGTGGCTCGACAACCACCCTCACAGTCCAAGGACTAGGTAGCCCCACGGGTATGGATCTGGGCCTATTGTCACACGGGGGATGGAATCGGCAGGCCACTTTCTACGCTGATTGGAACATCAAGCGCGGAGTGTACGGCCGCTCGGGCCTTCCCTCCGTCGGTGAACAGGTGTGCCATTTCCGGCGAATCAACGGTCCGCAGTGCAGCACAGTGCTTCTGCACTACTACGCATCGGGATCCGACTCCCGGACAATTCGAGTAGTTTCATCACATAACATATCTGCAGGAGGAGACAGCGGGGGTCCCTGGTTCTACGGGACCACTGCTAAAGGCGTCCACCGCGGCAAGTACCAGTACACTGACACAGCCCAATTGTCAGATTTCACGCCAGCCTATCTATATCAGAACATGGGCTACGATATTCTCCTACGCAATTGACATTGCGCGGAGGCCCCACTTCCAATGTCACGTTCTTTGCCAGGCTCCCGCCGATCCTGCGAACAGACCGAGACTAACTCACCGTCGAAGACGTCGCGCACTACCTGCGCGCGGACGCGGCAAGGTCACCAGCTGGCTCGTCGCCGGCGACCTCCCCGGCTACAAACTTCCCAGCCGGTGGCTCATCATGAGCGGCGACCTACACGCCTGGCTCCGTTTCTCCCGGAACGACCGCCAACCTAGAGCGCCCGGGTCAACGCTCGATGTCGCGAGAGGGCATCGGCGGCCGCCGAACGCGTGGAGGATCCTCCCGCGGCGGCCGCGATAGGCGCCTCTGACCTGACCTTGCAGCCGCGTCCAACACCATGCCCGCATCGACAGACAAAGCCTCGCGAACCTCACCCGCCCGCTCGGGAAACTCACGTTGCAGGTAGCGGACCCACTCACTGTGGTTCGCTAGCCAGTCGCGCGCCTCTGCGACGCCAGGGCGGCGGTTACGACACTCCTGCAACACCGTGGCGGCCACCACCAGGTCATCACGGCCGCGGACCCCATCGAACCGAACACCGTCCCTATCCAGCACGCTCACCCGGGACACACGGTCATCCCGGATCGCTGCATCGAGCACCACCGGGGTACCGGCATACCCGCCCTCGAGGTCATCACGGCCGCGGACCCCATCGAACCGAACACCGTCCCTATCCAGCACGCTCACCCGGGACACACGGTCATCCCGGATCGCTGCATCGAGCACCACCGGGGTACCGGCATACCCGCCCTCGTGAGCCTCCAACGGTGTCCACCGAGCAGCGCGGCCCGCCGCGTGGTCCTGAACGAACCGGCCCACCGTCGACAACCTCGACTGCCACGCGGGGACACCCAACGCGGCAACATGCACGCGATAGCCGGCGGCCGCGAACCGCTCGATGGCACCTTCGGGGATCTCAGGTCGACGGAAGGTGCCCTCGACCGCCACGCTGATCCGGTGCTCCCGGGCATACTCCATTGACATCTGCACCCACGCGCCCGAGGCAGCAGCAGTCACCTCCGGCATCCGCAGCGGGTCGTCAACGACCAGGCGGTCGTAGTCAGGGTGATGCTGGCGCAGGTCGTCACCCACCACCGGATACAACCGCTCGTCATAGGCCGCCACGAGTCGTGCCATGGCGCGCGTCTTCCCCGCCCCCGGCTGACCACCTACCAGGAGAAGCAGTGGACTGTCCGAGCCCCCAGCCCCTCGACGCTCGATGCGTGGCGCGATCCTCTCCGCGAACCGGGACCGCAACTCCTGCTCGTTCACCGCAGAGAGTCGTATTGCACCCGGAGCCGGTCCGTCATCTCCTGGATCGCCACCAGGTCATCTACATCGACGGCAGCAACCCGGTCCTCAACTTCAAGGCTGGCCTCAAATAGTCGGGCGCTCTCTTCCGCATCCTGTGTCTGGTCCTGGAGTGCGCTCAGTCGGCCGCCGACTCGGGTCGCGGCTTCACGCATGACGTCGTACAGGACCACCGGGTCGGTGGCCGCCGGTGTGGTCGTGTGGTGAGTGGTGCTCATCAATCTCACGTCCTCAGTGTGCATCCAATAAGTCAGGCATCGGGTCGCGCTCGGTCATGGTCTTCAACTCCTGGCGGATCACCCGGCCGACCGCGGACCGGCTCATGCCGACACTGGCGGCGATCTTCGTCTGGGGCATCCCACTGGCGGCGAGCTGGTGGATCAGCCGAACTTGCTCCGGTGTCGCGCTGGCCGGGCGGCCGAGCTGCACACCGCGCGACTTGGCGGCCGCCAGGCCGGCCTGGGTCCGCTCACGCACCAGATCAGCCTCCAGCGTGGCCACGGCCGCGATGACTGTGAAGAAGAACCGGCCCGTCGCCGTGTCCACGTGCTCCCGTAGAGAGCGGAACTCCACACCACGGGCCCGCAGGTCATCGGTGAGCTCCAGCAAGTGCCGCGTCGAGCGGAACAACCGGTCGAACCGCCACACCGTCAACCGGTCCCCCTGCCCCACCCGGTCCAGCAGGGCGTCAAGACCCGGCCTGGCCGTCGAGGTACCCGAGACGTGCTCGACGGTGATGTTCTCGACCGGCACGCCAGCAGAAACCAGCGCGTCGAGCTGCAGTTGCTCGCGCTGCTCGGCCGTCGACACCCGCGCGTATCCGTACTCGGCCACCGTCGCTCCACCCTTCGTCGTGCTCGAAACTAGCCGCCTCGGCTAGGTTTCGGACATTCTACCTTCGGACCGTGACATTCGGACAGCCCGCTCGTGCGTGACCTCATCCTCGGTCGACATCGCCCGAAACCGATCGTCACCGGACAGTGCGTTTAGACCGTGGCCTGCCCAAACAGAATGTTACGGGGCGGTGCCCTCAGTCGTCTTGCGACTCTGCCGAATTGCGTGATGGTTGCATCCACCGCTCGTTATCATTCGTATGCAGAGTTGAGGACCGTAGTGAGGTGTCTTCTGAGTTCTGGTCCGAGAGTGCGGGCGAAGGTGGCTGTCATGTGGTTGCTGTCCATCCAGCGCAAGATGCCGTCAGCATTCGTGAGACACACGTCGTCCGGGCAGAGCGTGTCGGCGAGGTCCAGAACGTGGGTTCCGTCGATTCCTGCGGTGACGCTGGCCCAGTGGCTCTCCGGGATCGCGTCGGGCAGGGTGACCTGACACTCTTCGGGGCTGTCGGCCGCGGCTGCCAGACACTCGGGCACGGACTCGGGGAAGCTTGGGGTGACGCCCATGAGCACCACTTGTGGGCCTGCTGTCCTGATCTGTTGCACGGTGCTGCGCAGCGCTTCGGCCAATGCCAGGGAGGGTTCTCCTTCTCTGCCGATGATGTGGTAGCCGGGGCTCATCGCCAGGACCACCACGTCCGGGGGGTCCTCCTCGATGCGGTGCAGGACGTTGCGACCCCACTGCGTGCAGGCCGTGTAGGGGTTGCCGCGCAGGCCGATGTCGACGCCGATCGGGGCGCACGAGAGCTTGGCTTGGAGATCCACGCGCCACCCTTGGCCTTCGCTGGCGGCGATCAGTCCGGGCATCCACATCACGGCGTGAGAGTCGCCCACCACCAGGACCCGCGTGCTGCCCTGCGGGTCACCGAAGGTACAAGTCAATGGGTCACTTTCGGGAATGTCAGGTCGGCAGCTGCCGTCGTAGAACTCCATGAACCGGTCATCAGTCGCCTCGGCCAGCGAGGGAGTCAACGTGCCGTCATCACGGGGCACAGTCAGTAGCAGCCCACCTGCCCCCGTGACCATCGTGGCGACCACCAACACGCCAACTGCCCGGGTGGGTCGCCGTCGTGAGGTGGCACGCGGCGATCTGGCGCGGAACCGGAACCGTTGCTCGACGTGACGGTAGGTCAGCTCGGACAGGGCCAGGGTGATCAGGACGGCACCGACCGTCGCGACGACCCGGCCCTCGAAGAGGGTGCTGGCAGCCAGTAGCAACGGCCAGTGCCACAGATAGACCGAGTACGACCGGTCCCCGAGCCACTGGACCCCAGGCGCCCGCCACACCCCGCCCCGTCTCGTCAGGTGGTCGCTGTTAGCCCACAGAACCAGGGCGGTGGCCAGACAAGGAAGCAGCGCGGCAGCACCGGGATAGGGCAGGGTCGGAGTGATCACCACGGCACTGGCCAGAACAGCAACCAGTCCGACGATCGCCACGCTCAACCGCACGAAGGTCGTGCCCCGCCAAGACCAGGCGGGCAGCAGCGCGATAGCCCCACCGAGGCAGAGCTCCCAGACGCGTTGGGTGGTGCTGAAGTAGTTCCCGGTGGCCAGCGCATCCGCCGCCAACAGAGACCACAGCAGCGACGGCACCCCCAGGACAAGCACTGCAACAGCTCCCTGCCGCACCGCCCGGGACGAACGCGCCTTCCTTGCCTCGGTCGCGCGCCGGGTTCTGCGGCCCAGCCAGACCGAGACCAGCAGGACCAACGGCAGCAAGACGTAGAACTGCTCCTCCACCGACAGCGACCAGTAGTGCTGCACAGGGCTGGGCAGCGAGTCAGCAGCCAAGTAGTCGACTTCCGTGATCGCCAGGCGCCAGTTGACGACATAGAACGCGCTAGCTGTACTGACCGGACAGGTTGGTCGAGTCGGTGTGACGACACGGTGTGAGA
>CAYVEH010000162.1:3044-6130 GCA_964450585.1 uncultured Ornithinimicrobium sp. | reverse complement strand
GGGTCCTCGTACCACCCTGCCTCGCGTGTCGTCATACCCCTAGCCTGCCACGGACCAAGGTCGAGTCCATGACGCCCTGGCCCGGAATTTCAACGATGGTGGGTTTCACCGACGGCCGACGAACCAGCGCCGGATCGTGTCGATCCGGGCCCGCACCTGCTCACTGGTGGCGGTGGCCAGCTCCGGGCCGCCGCAGGTGCGGCGCAGCTCGGCGTGGACGATGGCGTGCGGTTGCCTGGACTTCTGGGCGTAGGCCGACACCAGGGAGTTCAGCTCCTTGCGGTGCTCTGCCAGGGCGCGGTGGGCGGAAACCCGTTCGGCCGCCTGTCTCCCCCCGCCCTGGGAGACCTGCTTGCGCTGTCGATCACGCAGCACGTGCGCCACCTGGTCCGGCTCCAACAGGCCGGGCAGGCCCAGGTAGTCCTCCTCCTCCGGGCTGCCGGGCACCGCCCCCAGACCGAACTGCTCGGCATCGAAGAGCACATGGTCAAAGAGTGCGTCGGACTCCAGCGCCTCAAAGGACCCCTGCTGCTCATCCAGTGCCTGCTCGGGTGCGTTGGCCTGGGCCAGTAGATTCTCCTCCGGGCTCCAGTCCAACCCAGCGTCATCGGAACGCTTGCTGTTCAGCGCATGGTCGCGCTGCACCTCCATCGACCCGGCGTGGGCCAGGATCAGCGGCACGCTGGGGAGGAAGACCGAGGCGGTCTCGCCCCGTCGGCGAGCACGGACAAACCGCCCGATCGCCTGCGCGAAGTACAGCGGGGTCGAGGTGGAGGTGGCATACACCCCCACGCACAGGCGTGGGACGTCCACGCCCTCAGAGACCATCCGGACCGCGACCAACCAGCGCGAGTCACCAGCAGCGAACTCCTCGATGCGGCGGGAGGCGCCCGTGTCATCGGAGAGAACGACGGTGGGGCGCTGGCCGGTCAGCTCGGCCAACTGCCGGGCGTAGGCCCGCGCGGAGGCCTGGTCGCTGGCGATCACCAGCCCGCCGGCGTCCGGTACTCCTCGGCGGACCTCGGTGAGCCGTTTGTCGGCGGCCGCCAGGACCGTGGGGATCCACTCCCCCGACGGGTCCAGCGCGGTGCGCCACGCCTGCTTGGACACGTCCTTGGTCAACGGTTCGCCCAGCTGTGCCGAGATCTCGTCGCCGGCTCGGGTGCGCCACCGCATACTGCCGCCATAGGCCAGGAAGAGCACCGGTCGCACCACCGAGTCCCGCAGCGCCTCGGCATACCCGTAGGTGTAGTCGGCCTCCGACCGAAGCACCCCGTCGGGGTCCATGGTGTAGCGCACGAACGGGATCGCGGCGCTGTCGGACCGGAACGGGGTGCCGGTCAGCGCCAGCCGTCGGGTCGCCGGATCGAAGGCCTCTCGGATCGCATCACCCCAGCTCAGCGCGTCGCCACCGTGGTGGATCTCATCCAGGATCACCAGGGTGCGGGCCGCCTCGGTCCGCGCCCGGTGCAGCAGCGGTTTGCTCGCCACCCCGGCATAGGTGACCGCCACGCCGTGGAAATCCGCCCCGTGCCGCCCCTGGGCGTTGGCGAACCGTGGGTCGATGTGGATCCCCACCCGGGCGGCCGCCTCAGCCCACTGCGTCTTCAGGTGCTCGGTGGGGGCGACGACGGTCACCCGCTCCACCACACCGGTGTCCAGCAGCTCGGTGGCCACCTTCAGGGCGAAGGTCGTCTTGCCGGCGCCGGGGGTGGCCACGGCCAGGAAGTCCCGGGGCGCCTCAGCCAGGTAACGGTCCAGGGCCGCCTGCTGCCAGGCGCGCAGCTTGCCGGCGGTGCCCCAGGCTGCTCGCTCGGGATAGGCGGGGGGCAGATGGGAAGCAGCTGAGGTCGACATCGCGGATCAGGATACGAGTTCGTCCCGACAACTCCGCGACCGCTGGGCAAAGCCGCAGGTCGCCCGCGCGCCCTGGGCTCATGGGTGGCGGCGAGGCTCCTCGGCGGCCGGGCTGCCGGCCAGTTCGTGCCCGATCAGGGTGGCCGCCGCCAGGACCGCCGCGGCGGCCACGACCCCCAGCGCGGAGCCGACGTAGGCGGTGGCCAGGTCGGCCCGGTCGGTCAGCTCCTGGACCACCTGCAGGCGGGTGTGCGTGCGCACCAGGCTGGCGACGCCAAGCGCGGCGCACACGACCGCACCGGCGACCAGGACGGTGCTCACGGCCCCGGCTGCGGTCGAGAGGCCCGGCAGATCGCGTCGCTCGGGACGGCTGACAGCGGTGATCAGCGTGGTGATACCGGCCCAGCAGAGCACAACGGTCAGGGCCGCGATGACGTCCGAGGCCCGGTGCCACCCGCCGATCAGCGTGGCGATGCCGGTCACTGCGGCGTAGGCGCCGCCGAGCAGTGCCACCGCCGGTCGGGCCGACCGGGGCACCAGGAGCAGCACGGCCACGGCGACGCTGGCCGCCACCGTCGTGTGCCCGCTGGGGAGGGAGTTGGCGCGCTGGGCGATGCCGTCGAGGAGGTCAGGCCGGTCCAGGACCAGCTTCTTCAGCACCTGGGTGCTGAGGTTGGCCCCGGCCAGCAGCACACCGACCCGCAGCAGCACGACCCATCGTGCGCGGAGCACCGCCACCCCGGCGGCGATCGCCAGCACGAGCAGCAGCAGCGGGACCGAGATCAGTTCCAGCACCGGCTCGGCACCGCGCCACAGGGTGCGGCGACCGATGTGGGCCCCGGTGTAGGCGACCTCGTCCAGCCGCTGACCCGTCACGCTGGCCACGAAGAACCGCCAGGTCCACCACGTGCCGGCCGCCCCGAGCAGGGTCATCAGGGCGCCCCACCACAGGGCGGTACGGCGCGGGGTAGCTGAGGTCACGCCGGCTGCTAGTCGTCTCCGTCCTGGGGTGCCCGGAGCCCTTCGTAGATCTCTTTGCAGGTGGGGCAGACCGGGAACCGGTTGGGGTCGCGACCCGGCACCCAGATCTTCCCGCAGAGGGCGACCACCGGCTCACCTGACAGGGCGCTCTCCATGATCTTCTCCTTACGCACGTAGTGCGCAAAGCGTTCGTGGTCCCCGGGCTCGCTGAGCCGCGGGTCGGTGCTGGTGTCCTCCCGCTCCAGGAC
>CAYVEH010000162.1:0-2944 GCA_964450585.1 uncultured Ornithinimicrobium sp. | reverse complement strand
GGTCCCCGGGCTCGCTGAGCCGCGGGTCGGTGCTGGTGTCCTCCCGCTCCAGGACCGCGGTCTGGGTGGACGGGGCGCTCGGCGCCTCCGGGGCGTCCAAGGGTTCCTGCGACATGCTCAGCAACATAGCCCCAGACTACTGCGACCCGGCGGCCGTGGTGGTGCCTCAGTTCTGTTCCGGGTGGTCGGTGTGGGTGATCACCAGGGACAGCGAGTTGCGTTGCCGCATCAGCACCTCACGCCACAGGTCGGTGGATCCGTGGAACGGGTCCCGGGGCTCGCGCTCGACCACGTACCAGGCTCCCTGGATCAGTTCCTCCTCCAACTGCCCCCCGCTCCAGCCGGCGTAGCCGACGAAGATCCGCAGACCCGAGACCTCCGGAACCACCACCGGCGGGGGTGCATCCAGGTCCACCAAGGCCAGCCCGCCGAACAGCACGGCGATCCCCATGGCTTCCGTCTGGGCGGCGACCCCGCCGGGCACGCTGACCAGTCCCATGGCTGAGTCCATCTGCACCGGCCCGCCCTGGAACAGCACCCCAGGTGGGGTCACGTAGGGCTGCCAGTCCGGCAGCACCGCAGAGACCTGCGCCTCCAGCGGCTTGTTGAGGGTGATGCCGGTGGCGCCGTCCTCGTCGTGGTGCAGGATCAGTACCACCGAGCGTTGGAAGAACTCCCCGGTGACCGGCGTGGCCACCAGCAGCTGCCCGGCCAACGAGCCGGGGTCCTTCGGGGTCGGCCCGGTGCCGAACTCCACCCCGCTCATCGGGAGATCACCACCGGGTCAGACCGGCGTGCTGCGACCCGGTCGGTCACCATCCAGACCACCACGGTGGCCAGCGCGATCCCGGTCAGGTCCGCCGCGGTGTCCCACCCATCCGGGGTGCGGGCGCTGGTCAGCAGCGCCTGAAGCGGCTCGCTGAGCACTGCATGAGCGAGGATGCCGAGCGCCACGGCCCGTGCTCCCAGCAGCAGAGCCAGGCCGAACGGAGCGCCGAACAGGATCGCGTGGCCCACCTTGTCCTGCCCGGGCACCAGCGGGTCCCCGCCGGAGGGCACGAGCAGGTAGAGCGCCCACACCTGGGCCACCAGCAGGGCGAGCAGAAGCACCCACGCCAACGGTCGGCATACCTCCCTGCGCATGTCTTAGGAGGTGGCTTCGGCGCGCTCTCGGGCCACCTTCTCGACTGCCTGAGCCACCGCCTTGCTCACTTGGGCGTTGAACACGCTGGGGATGATGTAGGTGGGGTTGCGTTCCTCGGCGCTGACCACGTCGGAGAGCGCGAAGGCTGCCGCCAGCAGCATCTCGTCGGTGATGTGGTCAGACTGGGCGTCCATCAGGCCGCGGAAGACGCCGGGGAAGACCAGCACGTTGTTGATCTGGTTGGCGAAGTCGCTGCGGCCGGTGGCCACCACGGTGGCGTGCTCGGCCGCATCCGCGGGGTCGACCTCGGGGACCGGGTTGGCCATGGCGAAGACCACAGCGTCCTCGGCCATGGTGGCGATGTCGGCGCCAGTGAGGATGCCGCCGGCGGAGACCCCGATGAAGACATCCGCGCCGACCAGCGCGTCCTTGACGTTGCCGCGCAGCCCGGCCCGGTTGGTCTGGGAGGCGATCCAGACCATGTTGGCGTTGTCGCCGCGGACGATGTCCTGTCGCTCGGCATGCACCACCCCGTGCACGTCGGAGACGATGACATCGGTCGCGCCGGCCATCAGCAGCAGGCGCAGGATCGCCGAGCCGGCCGCTCCGGCGCCGGACAGGACGATCTTGACCTGGGCGAGGTCCTTCTCGACCACCCGCAGGGCGTTGCGCAACGCGGCCAGCACCACGATGGCGGTGCCGTGCTGGTCGTCGTGGAACACCGGGATGTCCAGCTCCTCGCGCAGCCGACGCTCGATGTAGAAGCAGCGGGGGGCGGAGATGTCCTCCAAGTTGATGCCGGCAAAGCCCGGGGAGATCGCCTTGACGATCCGCACGATCTCGTCGGCGTCCTTGGTGTCCAGCACGATCGGGAAGGCGTCCACGTCCGCGAACCGCTTGAACAGGGCGGCCTTGCCCTCCATCACCGGCATCGCCGCCAACGGGCCGATGTCACCCATGCCCAGCACCGCGGTGCCGTCGGTGA
Organism: uncultured Ornithinimicrobium sp.; assembly: GCA_964450585.1. Taxonomy (GTDB): domain Bacteria; phylum Actinomycetota; class Actinomycetes; order Actinomycetales; family Dermatophilaceae; genus Ornithinicoccus. The sequence goes on along the minus strand of CAYVEH010000162.1, from coordinate 815 downwards.
CCACGGCCACGGTGTTGCGCTTGATCGTCAGCCGGCGCGCGTCGTCGGGGTTGTCCACGATCGCCTTGCACACCCGCGCCACGCCAGGGGTGTAGACCATGGACAGGTCGTCGCGGTTACGGATCGGGGTCTTGGACTCCACGCTCAGCTTGCCGCCCAGGTGCATCAGGAAGGTGCGGTCGCTGACCTTGCCGATCTCCACGCCGTGGACGGTGCTCATCGCCTCCACGATCTTGCGGGCGTGAGCCTCACCCCAGGTGGCGATGGTGATGTCCGTGCGCAGCCGCTCGGCGCCGGACTCGGCGATGTCGACCGCGGTGACCATGCCCCCTTCCTTCTCGACGGCAGTGGTGAGCTCGCCCACGGCGGTGGCCCGCGCGGGGAGCTCAAGGCGGACAGTGATCGAGTTGGAGACCGACGGAGCGAAACCCATGGGGGTCATTGTTCCGTATCAGGGGGCGTTCCCCCGGCAGGCGTCCGGGATGTGTCACAGATCGCCTGCTTCCCCCAGCGTCTGCAGGGAATCACCGGCGCGGGCCGCGCGTTGGCCCCTGCATGAGCACGATGGAGCTGACCCGAGAGAACCTTGACCAGACCCTGGCCGACAACGAGATCGTCCTGATCGATTGGTGGGCCTCCTGGTGCGGCCCGTGCCGGGCCTTTGCTCCGGTTTACGAGCAGGCCTCCGAGCAGCACGACGACGTCGTCTTCGGCAAGGTGGACACCGAGGCCCAGCCGGAGTTGGCCGCCGGAGCGCAGATCACCTCGATCCCCACCGTGATGGGTTTCCGCGACGGCATCCTGCTGTTCTCCCA
>CAYVEH010000161.1:4417-6181 GCA_964450585.1 uncultured Ornithinimicrobium sp. | reverse complement strand
GACCGCGGCGGTGATCGTGCGCCGGGTGGGTTGCACTGTGTAACTCCCTTGTCACATGGCGGCCGAGAGCCGCCGGTTCCAGTGTGGCGAGAGCCTTGTGAGAGCGCTCTCACACACGAGAGTGACGCACCACAGCAGTGTTTGTCAAGCATCAGATCCGGATCTGGTGCGGCTGCGGCACGACGGCCCGGTTCCCAGCAGATCTCGCCGCGGCCCCGGGGCCACGTAGGGTCCGCAGATGTGAGCACCTCTGTCTGGCGGGTCGCTGGGATGCCTCCCCTGCTGATCATGAGCTTCCTGGGCTTCTCCGGGTATGCCGCCTTGTTGCCGGTCGCTCCGTTGTGGGCGGTGCACGGCGGGGCCGGTGAGGCCGGCGCGGGTCTGGTCAACGGGATCTTCATGCTGCTCACCGTCCTCACCCAGCTGGTGGTGCCGGCGGCGCTGCGCCGGTTCGGATGGGGTGCCGTGATGACTGCCGGCATGCTGCTGCTGGGTGTTCCGTCCCTGGTACACCTGCTCAGCGACGCCCTCGGGGTGGTGCTGGCCCTCTCCGCCGTCCGCGGCATGGGATTCGGCATCCTCACGGTCACCGGCAGCGCGGTGGTGGCGGACCTGGTGCCGGCGACCCAGCGCGGCCGGGCCGTCGGGATCTACGGCCTGGCGATCGCGGCCACGCAGGTCGGGCTGCTGCCGGCGGCCCCCTGGCTGGCGCAAGCCGTCGGTTTCTGGGTGGTCTTTGCGCTCGGGGCCCTGCCGATCTTGGGTGCCCCGGCAGCGCTGCGTCTGGCCCGGGTGCTGCACGGGCGACCGGCGCCGGAGGAGAGCGGCGGCCGGCCACCGTATGCGCGGATGATCCGACCGATGCTGCTGTTGCTGTCGGTGACGCTGGCCGGTGGGGCACTCATCACCTTCACCGCGCAGATGAGCAGCTGCGCGCTGCTCACCGTCGTCGGCCTGTTGCTCTTCTCCACCACGGCCGCACTGTCCCGTTGGCAGATCGGCGGCCTGGCGGACCGCTCCGGGCCGGAGCGTTTCGTCTGGCCGCTGGTGGTGCTCAGCGCCATCGGCATGATGGTGATCGCCTGGTCGGTGCGCGACCCGGCCGCCACCCAGGCGGTGGCCCTGCTGCTCGGGATGGCCGCGGTCGGCATCTGCTACGGCGGGTTGCAGAACCTCACCATGCTCATCACCTTCGCCGCCGTCACCCGCCGGCACTACAGCCAGGCCAGTGCCGTCTGGAACATCGGCTTCGACTCCGGCACCGGCCTGGGGTCGGTCGTGGTGGGCCTGGTGGCGGCTGGCACTTCCTTCAGCACCGCCATGGTCGTGGTGGCCGGCACCTGCCTGGCGACCCTGCCACTGGCGCTGGCGCGGCCCCGACCTGTCGCGCACTAGCAGCGCGGGGTCGCCCCGGTGCGTGCGCGGGGATCGCAGGTGGCCTCCTCGACCGCCCGCGCGGGAGCTCAGGCGTCGATGCGCTCGCGGTCCAACTCGGCGGAGGACGCGATCAGGAACTCCTTGCGCGGTGCCACGTCCGAGCCCATGAGCAACTCGAACACGTGCTCGGCCTCCGCCGCATCAGCCAGGGTGACCCGACGCAACGTGCGGTGTCGAGGGTCCATGGTGGTCTCGGCCAACTGGTCGGCATCCATCTCGCCCAGGCCCTTGTAGCGCTGCAACGGCTGCTTGATGGTGCGCCCCGACTTGGTCAGCGCGGCCACCTTCTTGCGCATCTCGGCCTCGGAGTAGGTGTAGATCATCTCC
>CAYVEH010000161.1:0-4317 GCA_964450585.1 uncultured Ornithinimicrobium sp. | reverse complement strand
TTGTTGAGCATGTCGGCGATCGAGGCCTTCTGGACGTTGAGGATCTTGCCGCGGATCGGTAGCAGCGCCTGGTAGTCCGAGCTGCGCGCCAGCTTCGCGGTGCCTAAGGCGCTGTCCCCCTCGACGATGAACAGCTCGGTGCGGTCGGGGTCGCTGGACCGGCAGTCCGCCAGCTTGGCCGGTAGGGAGGAGGACTCCAGCGCATTCTTGCGCCGTTGGGTCTCCTTGTGCAGCCGCGCCGAGATGCGTGTCTTCATCTCCGCCACGACCTTCTCCAGCAACTGCGTCGCCTGAGCCTTCTGGTCGCGTTTGGCGGAGGTGAGTATGCCGGTCAGTTCCTTCTCCAGCACCCTCGCCACGATCGACCGGACCGCACTGGTGCCCAGCACCTCCTTGGTCTGCCCCTCGAACTGCGGCTCAGCCAGTCGCACCGTCACCACCGCAGTGAGCCCGGCCAGGATGTCGTCCTTCTCTACCTTGTCGTGACCGACCTTGAGGCGCCGGGAGTTGGCCTCCAGCTGTTTCTTGAAGACCTTGAGCACCGCCTGCTCGAAACCAGCCACGTGGGTGCCGCCCTTGGGGGTGGCGATGATGTTGACGAAACTGCGGATCGTGGTCTCGTAGCCAGTCCCCCAGCGCAGCGCGATATCGACCTGGCAGTCCCGCTCCACGTCCTTGGGGCTCATGTGGCCCTTGGCGTCCAGCACCGGCACGGTCTCGGTGAAGGTGCCGCTGCCCTGCAGCCGCCAGGTGTCAGTCAGCGGTGGGTCGGCCGCCAGGAACTCGGTGAACTCGGTGATGCCCCCGTCGTAGGTGAACTCCTCCTCGGAGGGCTCCTCACCGCGCTCGTCCCGGATGACCATGGTCAGCCCGGGCACCAGGAAGGCGGTCTGGCGGGCCCGGGAGACCAACTCCTCGTAGGAGAACTGGGCCGACTTGAGGAAGATCTGCGGGTCGGCCCAGTAGCGGACCCGTGAGCCGCTCACGCCACGCTTCAGGCGGCCCTTGGTCCGCAGCTCGGAGTTCTTCTCAAAGGGTTGGAACGGGGCCTCCGGGTCGGGCTCGCCACGGTCGGTGAAGACCCCGGGCTCGCCGCGACGGAAACTCATCATGTGGGTCTTGCCGGACCGGTCGACCTCGACGTCCAACCGGGACGACAAGGCGTTGACCACCGAGGCGCCCACTCCGTGCAGGCCACCAGAGGCGGTGTAGGAACCGCCACCGAACTTCCCCCCGGCGTGGAGCTTGGTGAACACCACCTCGACACCGGTCAGGCCGGTGCGGGGCTCCACGTCGATCGGGATGCCACGGCCGTTGTCGCGCACCTCGACGGACCCGTCCGCGAGCAGGATCACCTCGATGCGGTCGCCGTACCCGCCGAGCGCCTCGTCGACGGAGTTGTCGATGATCTCCCACAGGCAGTGCATCAACCCGCGGGCGTCGGTGGACCCGACGTACATGCCCGGCCGTTTCCGGACAGCCTCCAGGCCTTCGAGAACCTGCAGGTGTCGGGCCGAGTAGTCCTGCGCCACGGGGTGCTGCTCCTTCTGCTGCGGATGTCCTCAGCAGACTAACGCCGCACGATGGCGCGGACCGGCAGGCGCAGCGCGCAGGCCCGGATGCGGGTTGTGCCGAGAGCGGAAAAGCGGCCGTGGGCGGCGTTTGGCCCACTGTGGAACACCTAGACGTGCTTGACTGTTGTGCACAGTGACAGATGAGGCGTTGCGACGAGAGTAGGGAGAGCGACGTGAACACCACCCTTGCACCAGACCTGACCGTGGCTGACCGCTGTGATCGCTGCGGCGCACAGGCCTACGTTCGAGTGATGCTTGGCGAGGGTCTTGAGCTCCTGTTCTGCGCCCACCACGGGCGCAAGTACGACGAGAAGCTTCGCGAGCTCGACGACGTGCACATTCAGGACGAGTCCCACCGACTCCACGACAGCGACGCGACCCCGGAGCCGATGGCTGCGGACTGAGTTCACGGCGGGCCGCGCCGCACACCGGCGGTCGCGGCCGCACCTGAGACACTGACGACCGGTGGCCCCCAGGCCACCGGTCGTTTGTCGTCCATCGACCCCTCACGGACCAAGGACGCGCATGTCGCTCGTGGAGTGGATTGTCGCCGGTGTGATGCTCATCGGCCTGCTCGGGATCGTCATCCCGGTGCTGCCCGGACTGCTTCTCATCGTCGCCGGCGTGGTGCTGTGGGGCTCCGAGCTACAGACCGCAACCGGGTGGTGGGTGGTCGGCATCTCGGTGCTGCTGTACCTGGCCTGTCTGGTGCTGGAGTTCCTCATCCCGGGCCAGCGGATGCGGGCGGCGGGCGTGCGGACCTCCACGCTGCTGATGGGGGTGCTCGTCGCGATTCCCTGCGCCATCGTCATCCCGGTGGTGGGAGCGTTCATCGGCTTCCCGTTGGGGATCTTCCTGGTGGAGTTGTCGCGGCGCGGTGGTCGGGCTCAGGCCTGGGCCGCCACCAAGCAGGCGCTGAAGGCGGTCGGGCTCAACATCCTCATCGAGTTCGTCACGGCGATGATCATCATCGCCCTGTGGGTGGCCGCCCTGATCTTCTGGACCTGAGGCAGGTGCCGCCGGTTCGTGCCGGGGGTGCTTGCCTCAGAAGGGCGGCTCGTGCCGGGGTGCTTGCCTCAGAAGGGGCCCTGCTCGCGCCGCCGGTCCCACCGCTCCTCGAACCGGCTCATCAAGCCCTGCCCCTTGGGGCCCTTGCCGCTGGTCTGCTTGCCGGGTCGGCTCTGGTTGCTCTGCTTGGTGTGCAGGGTCACGTTGCCCGCGGCGTCCACGGTGCCGAGGGTGGCGCCCTTGGTGCGCGGTGAGGTCATCGCCCAGACCCCGCCGAAGACCATCGCGGCAAAGCCCAGGCCACCGATCCAGATTTCGTGCAGGGTGACGGCCAGGAGGACCAGGCCGAGACCGGCGATGGCGATCAACAGGCCCAGGGCGGCCCGGCGTCGCTTGGCCCGGGCCTCGCTCTTGCCGACCAGGGATGTGGCGAAGCGTGGATCCTCGGCGTAGAGCGCTTGCTCCATCTGCTCGAGGACTCGCTGCTCGTGCTCGGAGAGCGGCACGGTGACCTCCCTGACCGTCGACTTCTCACCACCGCCAGCGGGTGACGGTGGGACGCTCCCGTCGGGGGTGACGGCAACGTCTGCTTCTAGGATATGCCGGGAACCGCTGGAGCGGTAGCCGGGCCTTTACCTGGAAGACGCTCGAGGAGTCAAAAAGGTTTCCTTGGGCCGGTCTGCACCCCGTGCCGCGTCCTGCAGCACCAGGCTCGCCGGCTGGACGATGCCCCGCCCGAACCGCTCGGTGGCCCGGTCCACCGCCCGCTCAGCGTCGCGCCACCCACGTTCGGGCTCATCCAACCGCCCCTGCACCGGGGTCTGTGCCGCCTCGGTGAGCCCCTCCAACCGCACCCCGAGCAACCGGATTCGGGCCCGCTGCAGGCCCAGTGCGGCATACAGGCTGGTGGCGGTGGCGAAGATGTCCCGAGTGACATCCGTGCTCTCCCGCATCGTGCGGGACCGGGTGATGGTGGTGAAGTCGGAGAACCGGACGGTCAGCACCACGGTGCGGGCCAACAACCCGGAGTGCCGCATCCGGCTGGTGCTGCGGTCACTCAGCCGTAACAGCTGTCGGCGGATAACGGCCGGGTCGTCGACATCATGGTGGAAGGTCTCCGAGGACCCGACGCTGCGCTCGACCCGGGCGGTGGCCACTTCACCGGTGTCCCGACCCCAGGCCAGCGCGTGCAGGTGGGCGGCGCTGTTGGCGCCCATCGCCCGACTCAGGGTGGCGTAGGGCAGGTACGCGATATCTGCGACGGTCCGCAGCCCGAGACGGTGCAGCGCGGTCTCGGTGCTCTCCCCCACCCCCCAGAGGGCGCTGACCGGCAGCGGATGCAGAAACGGCACCACCTGCTCCGGAGGGATCATCAGCATCCCGTCCGGCTTGGCGGCGCGGGAGGCCATCTTGGCGACCACCTTGGTGGCAGCACCACCGACCGAGCAGGTGATCTGCTGCTCATCGGCGATGGTGTCCCGGATCCACTGCCCGATCTGCGCGGGGCTGCCCAGCCGTCGTTGTGCCATGGAGACGTCCAGGAACGCCTCCTCCATGGAGACCGGCTCGACCTGGTGGGTCACCTCGGAGAAGACTGCCATCACCGCTGCGGAGATCGCGCTGTACCGCTCGTAATCGGGCCGGACGATCTCTGCCTGCGGGCAGAGCCGGCGGGCTCTGGCCATCGGGATCCCCGACCGGATGCCGTAGGCGCGGGCCTCGTAGGTGGCCGACA
>CAYVEH010000160.1:4039-6188 GCA_964450585.1 uncultured Ornithinimicrobium sp. | reverse complement strand
GTGGCGGCTGCCGGGTCTGCAGCCCCGACAGCCGACCGAGTCACATGCGCTCGGCGTAGACCTTCATCGCGTCACGGACAAACTCCGCATACCCGGGGTAATGACCTCCGAAACGCGGGTCCGCGACATACATCTCACCGAGCCCCTTCAGGTACTCGGCCGAGACCGTGGTCGGCCCGGACAGCCAAGTCACGAGACGGGCGGTGACAGCCTGCGCCTCGTTCGACGCCGGGGAGGCGCCGCTGGCCGACACCTCACCGAACGCGGCAGCAATCTGCTGCTGCTCCTGCTGGAACGCTCTCTTCTCATCCTCGGAGAGCGAGCGCCACCAACGGTCGCTGTCGGCGTAGGCTTCCTTGCCCCATCGCTGCTCGACCTCCTCGCGATACTGCGTGTGGTCGAACTCCTCGAATATCTCATCCGCCATCAGTTGTTCACCTCCTTCCATCTTGTTGATCGTGTGCTCCAGTGAGCTGATGCGTCGGGAGAGCACACGTCGGTGCTGGCGCATCGAGGCAACATGCTCTTTGAGCGCGGACACCGTGTCGATGTCACGCCGGACTGCCTCCTCGATGGCATCCAGCCCGACGTCGTAATCGCGCAGTATGCGGATCCGGAGCAAGGTGCCCAGGGCCGCCTCGTCGTAGTAACGCATCCCGTTGGCACCAGTTCGACTCGGAGTGAGGATCCCCCGCTCGCCGTAGTAACGCAGCGTGCGGCTCGTCGTCCCAGCAGCCTTGGCGAGCTCCTGAATCGACCACTCCATGTCGGCCACCCTTCTGATCGTTCCGCGCCCTGCTGACGTCGGTATGCACTAGTTTGCATGTTGACGCATACGTCAATGTCAACTCCACCTCCGACCGGGCGTGCGCCGTTGCGAGATTGGAGACCACCGAACGCGTCACCTTGCGAGATCGACGAGCACGAGCCGCACCGTGTGGCCATGTCATGGCCGCTCAGGGCGCGGTGAGTGACCTACAGAACCCATCCTGTGGATAACGCGCGACGCTCACCGCTGATCTGTCGCAAGGTTGTCGACATGGCTCGCCCCAACTCATTGGAAACTCTGGAGACCATCTTCAGCAGGTCGGCTGCCCTGCAGGCTGGCATGTCGGCATACGCCCTGCGTCGGAATCTCGACCTGGGAGAGGTGCATCGCGTGAAACGTGGCGTCTATACCGCTGACACCACACTGGAGGACGGTGAACCTTGGCAGATGGTGCGGGCCGAGCATCTGCGCCGCTGCCGCGAACAAGCCGCCGTTCACCCCGGCCACGTGGTCAGCCATCAGAGCGCCGGGGTCCTGCACGGGCTGCAACTCCGACTGCATCCTGCGATGGACGTGCATCTCACCGCTGTCGACCGTGCCCCGTGCTCGCGGCGCGGCGAGGGCGTCGTCCTCCATCACGCAGACTCAGTCCGCAACGACTTCACCGTCGTCGACGGCCTTCGCGTCACCACGCTGGATCGCACTCTCGCCGACATCCTGCGCACGTCGCGACCACCACACTCGGTGGCTGCCCTCGATGCTGCAGTCCGCACCGACAGGACGACACGCGAGAGGGTCCGCGCGGTGCTGGACACCCAGGTCCGGTGGAAGGGGCGGCCGCGAGCACTTGAGGCACTCGAGCTGCATGACCCGGTGCGTGAGTCGTGGCTGGAGTCGTTCTCGTTCGTGTCCCTGCACGAGCTGGGAGTCCGTATGCCGCAATCTCAAGTGGAGGTGCTGGACGAGGGTTTTCATCTCGTCGGGCGGGTGGACGGCTTAATCGGCACAGTCTTTCTGGAGGCTGACGGCGCCTCAAAGTACTTCTTTCTCTGCGAGGAGCTCGGTCTCACTCCGGAGGAGTCTCTCTCGCGGACCCTCGATGCGCAGGAGGAGCGCCATCGTCGCCTGGTCGCGCTCGGGCTCACTGGTGTCCGCTGGTCCACGACTGAGATCACCCGAACGCCCGAGCTGGTCGCCGGCCGCGTCCAACAGGCTCTGATGAGCGCCGAACCCACTGACTTTCGCGGCTGGTTGCGGACGGCACGCGGCATCGTCAAGCCAGACGTGCTCCCTACCGATGCTCCACTGACACGCGCCCAGTCGGCCTAGAAGCCGCAACACCGCGCGCTCGGTCGACCCAGGAACCGCAACACCGCGCGC
>CAYVEH010000160.1:0-3939 GCA_964450585.1 uncultured Ornithinimicrobium sp. | reverse complement strand
GGGGCGGGGCGGTCAGGCCAGGGTCGTCTTGATCTCCGAGATCCGGCTCAGCAGCCCGTTGACGAACTTCGGTGACTCGTCGGTCGACATGCCGGTCACCAGCTCCACCGCCTCGGAGATCGCCACCGGGTCGGGGACCTCCTCGTTCCAGACGATCTCCCAGGTGGCCACCCGCAGCATCGCCCGGTCCACCGACGGCATCCGCTCCAGCGGCCACCCCTGGCTGTACGTCTGCAGCACCTCGTTGATCTCGGCCCAGTACGCCAGCACGCCCTCGACCAGGGTGACGGCATACTCCGGGAGCGGGTGCTGGGTCGTCGGTTGGGCGACCCGGTCAGCCAGCAGCTGGCCCACATTGACGTTGCGGGCCTCTGCCTCGAACAGGATCTCCAGGGCGCGTTTGCGCGCGCGGCTACGTGCGGCCACGAACGGGTCAGTCGTTCACACGGCCGAGGTAGGACCCGTCACGGGTGTCCACCTTGACTTTGGTGCCCGTCTCCAGGAAGAGCGGCACCTGGATCTCGGCACCGGTCTCCAACGTCGCCGGCTTGGTGCCGCCGGTGGAGCGGTCGCCCTGCAGGCCCGGGTCGGTGTGGGTGATCTCCAGCACGACGCTGGGCGGCAGCTCCACGTACAGGACGTTGCCCTCGTGCTGGGCGATCATCGCCTGCCCGTTCTCCAGCAGGAAGTCCTTGGCGCTGCCCATGAGGTCGGCCGACACCGGCACCTGCTCATAGGTCTTGCTGTCCATGAAGATGTAGTCGCTGCCGTCGTTGTACAGGTACTCCATGTCGGAGCGGTCCACGGTGGCGGTGTCGACCTTGGTGCCGGCGTTGAACGTCTTGTCGATGATCTTGCCGGAGGTCACGTTCTTGAGCTTGGTGCGCACGAACGCCGGCCCCTTGCCGGGCTTGACGTGCTGGAACTCCAGCACCTGCCACAGCCCGTTCTCAATGGACAGGACCATGCCGTTCTTCAGGTCGTTCGTGGTTGCCACAAGCGTCTCTTTCGTCGGTTGAGCGTGTCGCCCCGGCGCACAGCGGCACCAAGAGAGGGCTCCAGATCGCCGGTCAGTTTAACGGCTGGGCACCTCGGACCGTTAATGGCCGACCAGGGCGTGGAGCGCCAGCAGGTACGACCGGGGGCCGAAACCGGCAATCGTGCCAGTGGCCGAGGGCGCCACCACGGAGGTATGCCGAAAGCTCTCCCGGGCGGACGGGTTGGACAGATGCACCTCGACCAGGCGAGATCCCGACCCGACCAGGTGCGCGCAGGCGTCCCCCACGGCATACGAGTAGTGGGTAAAGGCCGCTGGGTTCAGCACCACGTCCCAGCCGGCGGAGGCCGCCTCGTGGAGCCAGCCGATCAGCTGCGCCTCGTCATCGGTCTGGCGGCAGTCCACGGTGACGCCCAGGTCGACTGCGGTCTGCCGCACGAGGGTCTCGATGTCGGCCAGCGTCGCGGTGCCGTAGATCTCCGGCTGCCGACTCCCGAGCGCGGCCAGATTGGGGCCGCTGAGGACCAGGACGTGCGGGTCTGCGGGGAGGTGAGAGGTCACCCGGCCATCGTATGGGGCAGAGTGTCGGCCATGAGTTGGACCAAGGCACTGGGAATCGGGGCGGCCGGGGTAGCCGCCGTCGCCACGCACGACCTGCTGCAGCGCAAGCACGGCATCCTGCGCACGTTTCCGGTGGTGGGCCATGCCCGCTACCTGTTGGAGAAGATCGGGCCGGAGTTGCGGCAGTACATCGTCACCGACAACGACGAGGAGCGTCCGTTCAACCGGGACCAGCGACGGTTCATCTACGCCAGCTCCAAGCTGGAGAACCCCTACTTTGGTTTCGGCACCGACAACAACGTGGAGCATGAGGAGGGGTATGCCGTGCTCAAGCACCGCACCTTCGCCTCCGTCTCCCCCAGCACCCTGGCGCACTCCGGGGAGCACGACCTGCTGCCCTGCGCGAAGGTGGTCGGTGCGGCCCGTGGCCGCCGAGGCGCTTTCCGGCCCCAGTCGGTCATCAACGTCTCGGCGATGAGTTTCGGCTCGTTGTCGGCACCGGCGGTGGAGTCGATTAACCGGGGATGCGCGGCCGCCGGAGTGCTGCACAACACCGGTGAGGGTGGGATCTCGCGGCACCACCGCCACGGTGCCGACCTGATCTTCCAGATCGGCACCGCCTACTTCGGCTGCCGCGACAAGGACGGCGCCTTCGACCTGGCCCGCCTCAAGGAGCTGGTGGCCTCGGCCCCGGTGCGGGCCATCGAGATCAAGCTCAGCCAGGGGGCCAAGCCGGGCCTGGGCGGGATGTTGCCCCAGGCCAAGATCAGTCAGGAGATCGCGGAGATCCGCGGTATCAGCACCGAACGGGACTGTGCCAGCCCCTCACGGCATGCCGAGTTCGACGATGTGGACAGCATGCTCGACTGGGTGGAGATGATCGCCGAGGAGACCGGCCTGCCGGTGGGCATCAAGTCGGCAGTCGGGGACCTCACCTTCTGGGAGCGGCTCGCCGACCAGATGGCCAGCAGTGAGCGCGGGGTCGACTTCATCAGCATCGACGGCGGTGAGGGTGGCACCGGCGCGGCCCCGTTGAGTTTCGCCGACTCGGTGGCGCTGCCCTTCCGGTTGGGGTTCCCCCGGGTGTACCGGATCTTCGCCGAGCGGGGGCTGACCGACCAGGTGGTCTTCATCGGCGCCGGCAAACTGGGCTTGCCGGACAACGCGGCGGTGGCTTTCGCGCTGGGCGTGGACCTGGTCTACGTCGCCCGGGAGGCGATGATCTCGATCGGCTGCATCCAGGCGCAGCGCTGCCACGACGACCGGTGCCCCACCGGGGTTGCCACCCAGAACCCGTGGTTGACCCGCGCCATCGACGTGCCGTTGAAGTCGGAGCGGGCGGCCAACTACCTGCGGGCGTGGCGGCGAGAGATGCTGAAGCTCTCCGAGGCCTGTGGGGTGGACCACCCGGCGCTGCTGACCAGTGACGACGTCGAGATCCTGCTGGGCACCCGCACGGCCACCCCGCTGCGGGAGGTCGTGGGTTACGAGCCCGGGTGGGGTCTGCCGTCGGCTGAGCACATCGCCGGGTTGGAGGCGCTGATGGCCTCGGCATCCCGCGGTGGCAGCGCCCCTCGATCGGCCACGGCGCAGTGAACCGGCCGCGGCCGGTCGGCGACCGATGAGCGTGGCCGCGACCGGGGCATGACCAGCCCGCCGGCCGACGGGGGCCCGGGGGCGCGGCCGAGTCGGCTGCGGGCCCTGCCGCTCTCGGCCCGGCAGTGGACCGCCTCGCTGACCGACGAGGAGCTGCCGGCGCTGGCCACGCTGCTCACCGAGCACCTGCCGGAGCCGGTGCACGCCCTGCTGAGCCGGCACGGTGGTCGCCCCCTGGGGGTGCGGCTGCGGCAGGTCACCTGGTGGCCCGGTCGCAGCGCCACCGTCTCCTGGGACTGCACCGTGGCCGGTGGACCGTTGACCGGACAGCGCCGGCTGGTGGCGACCACCCGCCCCCCACTCCAGACCGCCCCGGCAGCAGCCAGCCAGTCACCCAGCGGGGTGCTCCGTGGCCAGGGACCCCACCGGCTCAGCGTCTGGGCGGTGCCCGATGACCCGTTCCTGCCGGCGCTGGGATCCCTCGAGCAGCCGGGCAGCGCCGTCGCGGTGGAGGCCGGCCTGACCGCCGTGCCGGAGCTGCGGATCAGGCGCCGGGCCTACCGACCCACCCGCCGGGCGGTCCTGTCGGTCACCGGCACCGGCCAGCACCGTTATCTGAAGGTGACACGCCCCTCCGTCGCCCCGGCGCTGCAGCAACGACATCTGGACCTGCAGGGCCACCTGCCGGTGCCCGAGCCACTGGGCCGGCAGCCGCAGTTGGGCCTGCTGGTGCTGCCGAGCCTGCCGGGCCGCACGCTGCGGTCAGCCCTGGAGGACCCCACCGC
>CAYVEH010000159.1:0-6191 GCA_964450585.1 uncultured Ornithinimicrobium sp. | reverse complement strand
CTGCTGGACAACCTCTACTTCAACCCCAAGCGCTACGACCTGGCCAAGGTCGGCCGCTACAAGATCAACAAGAAGCTGGGTGTCGACGCTCCGCTGAGCGAGTCGGTGCTCGGGGTCGATGACATCGTCGCCACCATCAAGTACCTGGTAGCACTGCACGCCGGCGAGGAGACCCTTGAGGTCACCGTGCACGGGCAGCGCGAGGAACTGCGCGTGGAGACCGACGACATCGACCACTTCGGCAACCGGCGCCTGCGCTCGGTCGGCGAGCTGATCCAGAACCAGGTTCGCACCGGGTTGTCCCGGATGGAGCGGGTCGTCCGCGAGCGGATGACCACCCAGGACGTGGAGGCGATCACGCCGCAGACGTTGATCAACATCCGCCCCGTGGTGGCCTCCATCAAGGAGTTCTTCGGCACCAGCCAGCTGAGCCAGTTCATGGATCAGAACAACCCGCTGTCGGGTCTGACCCACAAGCGTCGGCTCTCCGCGCTGGGCCCCGGCGGTCTGTCCCGGGACCGGGCTGGCATGGAGGTCCGTGACGTCCACCCCTCGCACTACGGCCGGATGTGCCCGATCGAGACCCCGGAGGGTCCGAACATCGGTCTGATCGGCTCGCTGGCCTCCTACGGGCGGATCAACCCGTTCGGCTTCGTGGAGACTCCCTACCGCAAGGTGGTCGACGGTCGGGTCACCGACGAGATCGACTACCTGTCGGCTGACGAGGAGGACCACTTCGTCATCGCCCAGGCCAACGCCGAGCTCACCGAGGAGGGCACCTTCGCCGAGGAGCGGGTGCTGGTGCGTGCCAAGGGCGGTGGCGGCGAGGCCGTCGATGTGCCGGCCGCTGAGGTCGACTACATGGACGTCTCCGCCCGCCAGATGGTGTCGGCGGCGACCGCGATGATCCCGTTCCTGGAGCACGACGACGCCAACCGTGCGTTGATGGGCGCCAACATGCAGCGCCAGGCCGTGCCGCTGGTCCGCTCCGAGGCGCCGCTGGTCGGCACCGGCATGGAGTACCGCGCGGCGCTGGACTCCGGCGACGTGGTGCGCACCGCCAAGGCGGGCGTGGTCCAGGAGGTCTCCGCCGACCTGGTGACCGTGGCGCACGACGACGGCACCTACCAGTCCCACAAGATCTCCAAGTTCACCCGGTCCAACCAGGGCAACTGCTACAACCAGCAGGTCAAGGTGAATGTCGGCGACCGCGTGGAGGCCGGTGACCTGCTGGCCGACGGTCCGGCGACCGACGGTGGCGAGATGGCGTTGGGTCGTAACCTGCTGGTGGCGTTCATGCCCTGGGAGGGGCACAACTACGAGGACGCGATCATCCTGTCCCAGCGCCTGGTGCAGGACGATGTGCTCTCCTCGATCCACATCGAGGAGCACGAGATCGACGCCCGCGACACCAAGCTGGGCCCTGAGGAGATCACCCGGGACATCCCGAACGTCTCCGAGGAGGTGCTGGCCGACCTGGACGAGCGCGGCATCATCCGCATCGGTGCTGAGGTCCGCGACGGCGACCTGCTGGTCGGCAAGGTCACCCCCAAGGGTGAGACCGAGCTGACTCCGGAGGAGCGCCTGCTGCGCGCCATCTTCGGTGAGAAGGCCCGCGAGGTCCGGGACACCTCGATGAAGGTCCCGCACGGCGAGACCGGCACCGTGATTGGCGTCAAGGTCTTCGACCGGGAGGAGGGCGATGAGCTGCCCCCGGGCGTCAACCAGCTGGTCCGCGTCTACGTCGCGAACAAGCGCAAGATCACCGACGGTGACAAGCTCGCCGGCCGCCACGGCAACAAGGGCGTCATCTCCAAGATCCTGCCGGTGGAGGACATGCCCTTCCTGGAGGACGGCACCCCGATCGACATCGTGCTCAACCCGCTCGGCGTGCCGGGCCGGATGAACGTCGGGCAGATCCTGGAGTTGCACCTGGGCTGGGCCGCGGCGCAGGGCTGGGAGATCGCCGAGGGCGCCGAGTGGGCTGCCACCATCCCGCAGGACGCGCACTCGGCTCCCGCCCGCACCCGGGTGGCCAGCCCGGTGTTCGACGGCGCCACCGAGCAGGAGATCGCCGGGCTGCTGGAGTCGACCAACCCGTCGGCCTCCGGCGAGCGGCTGATCGGGGAGTCCGGCAAGGCCCGGCTCTTCGACGGACGGTCCGGCGAGCCCTACCCGCAGCCGGTCTCCGTGGGCTACATGTACATCCTGAAGCTGCACCACCTGGTGGACGACAAGATCCACGCGCGCAGCACCGGCCCGTACTCGATGATCACCCAGCAGCCGCTGGGCGGTAAGGCCCAGTTCGGTGGCCAGCGCTTCGGTGAGATGGAGGTCTGGGCCCTGGAGGCCTACGGCGCCGCGTACGCGCTGCAGGAGCTGCTCACCATCAAGTCCGACGACGTCACCGGCCGCGTCAAGGTGTACGAGTCGATCGTCAAGGGCGACAACGTCCCGGAGCCGGGCATCCCCGAGTCGTTCAAGGTGCTGATCAAGGAGATGCAGTCCCTGTGCCTGAACGTGGAGGTCCTCTCCAGCGACGGCACCCACATCGACCTGCGCGAGTCCGACCAGGAGGTCTTCCGTGCCGCGGAGGAGCTCGGGATCGACCTGTCGCGTCGCGAGCCGTCTTCGGTCGAAGAGGTCTAGGTCGTATGCCGTGGGGCCGGCTGAGTGCACAACCGGCCGGCCCCACGGACCCGGCCCCACGTCATACCAAAGTCTTTCAGCATTTCCACGAGATCACGAGAGAAGGATCCACGTGCTCGACGTCAACTTCTTCGACGAGTTGCGGATCGGCCTGGCCACCGCGGAGGACATCCGCCGGTGGAGCCACGGCGAGGTCAAGAAGCCCGAGACCATCAACTACCGCACCCTGAAGCCGGAGAAGGACGGGCTGTTCTGCGAGAAGATCTTCGGTCCCACCCGGGACTGGGAGTGCTACTGCGGCAAGTACAAGCGCGTCCGCTTCAAGGGCATCATCTGCGAGCGCTGCGGCGTCGAGGTGACCCGCGCCGGCGTGCGCCGCGAGCGGATGGGCCACATCGAGCTCGCCGCCCCGGTGACCCACATCTGGTACTTCAAGGGCGTCCCCAGGCGGCTGGGGTACCTGCTGGACCTGGCCCCGAAGGACCTGGAGAAGGTCATCTACTTCGCGGCGTACATGATCACCCACGTCGACGAGGACGGCCGCCACGAGGCGCTGCCGTCCCTGGAGGCCGAGATCGACTCCGAGCGCAAGGCGCTGGAGGACCGCCGGGACGCCGACGTCAACGCCCGGGCCGTCAAGCTGGAGGCCGACCTGGCCGAGCTGGAGGCTGAGGGCGCCAAGGGCGATGCCCGCCGCAAGGTGCGCGACGCCGCCGAGCGGGAGATGAACCAGATCCGCCGCCGCGCCGACCAGCAGGTCGAGCGCCTGGACCAGGTCTGGGACCGCTTCAAGAACCTCAAGGTCCAGGACCTGGAGGGCGACGAGATCCTGTACCGCGAGATGCGGGACCGCTTCGGGATGTACTTCGAGGGCGGGATGGGTGCTGCGGCGTTGCAGAAGCGCCTGCAGAACTTCGACCTGGAGGGCGAGGTCGAGCAGCTGCGCGAGGTCATCGCCACCGGCAAGGGACAGAAGAAGACCCGTGCCATCAAGCGGCTGAAGGTCGTCACCTCCTTCCTGAACACCGCCAATAACCCCGACGGGATGGTGCTGGACTGCGTGCCGGTCATCCCGCCGGACCTGCGCCCGATGGTGCAGCTGGACGGTGGCCGGTTCGCGACCTCGGACCTGAACGACCTGTACCGCCGCGTGATCAACCGGAACAACCGGCTCAAGCGACTGCTCGACCTGGGCGCTCCGGAGATCATCGTCAACAACGAGAAGCGGATGCTGCAGGAGGCCGTCGACAGCCTGTTCGACAACGGTCGCCGCGGTCGCGCCGTCACCGGCCCGGGCAACCGGCCGCTGAAGTCGCTGTCCGACATGCTGAAGGGCAAGCAGGGGCGGTTCCGGCAGAACCTGCTCGGCAAGCGCGTCGACTACTCGGGCCGTTCGGTCATCGTCGTCGGCCCGCAGCTGAAGCTGCACCAGTGCGGTCTGCCCAAGCAGATGGCCCTGGAGCTGTTCAAGCCGTTCGTGATGAAGCGCCTGGTCGACCTGGACCACGCGCAGAACATCAAGTCCGCCAAGCGGATGGTCGAGCGCGGCCGCTCCGTGGTGTGGGACGTGCTCGAGGAGGTCATCACCGACCACCCCGTGCTGCTCAACCGCGCCCCGACGCTGCACCGCCTGGGTATCCAGGCGTTCGAGCCGCAGCTGGTGGAGGGCAAGGCCATCCAGATCCACCCGCTGGTCTGCACGGCGTTCAACGCCGACTTCGACGGTGACCAGATGGCGGTGCACCTGCCGCTGTCCGCTGAGGCGCAGGCCGAGGCCCGGATCCTGATGCTGTCCAGCAACAACATCCTCAAGCCCGCCGACGGTCGCCCGGTGACCATGCCCACCCAGGACATGATCATCGGTCTGTTCCACCTGACCTCGGAGGCCTTCGGTGAGCCGGAGCTGAACGAGCAGGGTGCGCCGGCGCGCGCCTTCGCCTCCGTCGCCGAGGCCCGGATGGCCTTCGACGCCGGTGAGATCGAGATCGGCTCCCGGATTCGGCTGCGGGTGCGGGACACCGCCGCCCCGGCCGGGCACGAGCTGCCCGAGGAGGTGGAGGTCACCGAGGACGGCATCGCCTCCGAGTTCCTGGTGGACACCACGCTGGGGCGGGCCATGTTCAACGACGCGTTGCCGCCGAACTACCCGTTCGTCAACGCCGTGGTGGACAAGAAGCGCCTCTCGGCGATCGTCAACGACCTGGCCGAGCGGTACACCAAGGTGCAGGTCGCGGCGTCGCTGGACTCGCTGAAGGACACCGGCTTCTACTGGGCGACGCGCTCGGGTACCACCGTGGCGATCTCGGACGTGAAGACACCGGAGCGCAAGGCCGAGATCCTGGAGACCTACGACACCAAGGCCGCCAAGGTGCAGACCCAGTACGAGCGTGGTCTGATCACCGACGACGAGCGCCGTCAGGAGCTCATCGAGATCTGGACCCAGGCGACCAACGAGGTGGCCAAGGAGTTGGAGACCTCGATGCCGGAGGACAACACCATCTACCGGATGGTGACCTCCGGTGCTCGTGGTAACTGGTTCCAGCTGCGGCAGATCGCCGGCATGCGTGGCCTGATGGCCAACCCGAAGGGTGAGATCATCCCGCGTCCGATCAAGTCCAACTTCCGCGAGGGACTGTCGGTGTTGGAGTTCTTCATCTCCACCCACGGTGCCCGCAAGGGCCTGGCGGACACCGCGCTGCGCACCGCCGACTCGGGTTACCTGACCCGTCGTCTGGTGGACGTCAGCCAGGACGTGATCATCCGCGAGGAGGACTGTGGCACCGACCGCGGCTTCCTGATGCCGATCGGTGTGGAGACCCCCAGCGGGGACCTGCGCGAGCACGACGACGTGGAGACCGCCGTCTACGCCCGCACCCTGGCCGAGGACGTTGTCCACGAGGGCGACACCCTGGCCGAGGCCGGGATGGACCTGGGCGACGTGGTCATCGACGCCCTGGTCGCCTCCGGCGTCAAGGAGGTCAAGGTGCGTTCGGTGCTCACCTGTGAGTCGCTGGTCGGCACCTGTGCCAAGTGCTACGGCCGCTCGCTGGCCACCGGCAAGCTGGTCGACATCGGTGAGGCCGTGGGCATCATTGCGGCCCAGTCCATCGGTGAGCCCGGCACCCAGCTGACGATGCGTACCTTCCACACCGGTGGTGTGGCCGGTGACGACATCACCCAGGGTCTGCCGCGTGTCGTCGAGCTGTTCGAGGCCCGGACCCCCAAGGCGGTCGCGCCGATCGCCGAGGCCACCGGCCGGGTGCAGGTTGAGGACACCGACAAGGCGCGTCGCATCCTGCTGATCCCCGACGACGGCTCCGAGGAGCACGCCTACCCGGTGACCAAGCGGCAGCGGCTGCTGATCACCGACGGTGAGCACGTCGAGGTGGGTCGCCAGCTGGTGCAGGGTGCGATCGACCCCAAGCAGGTGCTGCGCATCCTCGGCCCGCGGGCTGCCCAGCAGCACCTGGTCGACGAGGTGCAGAAGGTCTACCGCCAGCAGGGTGTGTCGATCCACGACAAGCACATCGAGGTCATCGTGC
>CAYVEH010000158.1:0-6231 GCA_964450585.1 uncultured Ornithinimicrobium sp. | reverse complement strand
GCAACGTCTGCCTGGTGACGCTGGGGATGAACCTGTTCACCCAGGGCATCGACCCCCAGATCAACTTCTCGGACATCGACGAGATCCGGCGCACCGTGGAGCACTGCAACCAGCTGCCGGTGCCCGAGCGTCACCCGTGGGGCGGCGACCTGGTCTTCACGGCCTTCTCCGGCAGCCACCAGGACGCCATCAAGAAGGGTTTTGAGGCGTTGGAGGCCGACGCCGCGCGGGCGGGCGTCCCGGTGGACGACTTCCGGTGGGAGGTGCCGTACCTGCCGGTCGACCCCAAGGACGTGGGCCGTACCTATGAGGCGGTCATCCGGGTGAACAGCCAGTCCGGCAAGGGCGGCGTGGCCTATGTGATGAAGACCGAGCGCCAGCTGGACCTGCCGCGGCGGATGCAGATCGAGTTCAGCCAGGTCGTGCAGCGACGCACCGACACCGATGGTGGGGAGATGTCCCCGGCAGCGATCTGGGCCGAGTTCGAGCAGGAGTACCTGCAGCAGCGCGGCCCGGTCGCCGTCCGGGACTTCTCGATCACCCATGAGACCGGCGAGATTCCCCAGGATGTGCTCACCGCGACGATCACGCTGGACGGGGTGGAGCAGCAGGTGGTCGGCCGCGGCAACGGCCCGGTCTCGGCGTTCGTGCAGGCGCTGCAGACGGCCGGTGTGGATGTGCGGGTGCTCGACTACTCCGAGCATGCGATGTCGGCCGGGGACGACGCGACTGCCGCGGCCTACGTGGAGTGCTGCGTGAACGACCGCGTGTGCTGGGGCGTGGGGATCCACCCGAGCATCGTCACCGCGTCGTTGCAGGCGGTCTGCAGCGCGATCAACCGACCCACCCCCACCTCGTCGTAGCGACCGGGACCGCTGTCGAGTTCAGCTGCCCTCATGACCTGGGCGACGGCCGGGCTCAGCCCCGGCCGTCGCCCAGCAGGGTCTGCCCGTCCTCGGTGACGCTCCAGTACGGGTTGTGCGCGACCTCCCAGGGGTGCCCCTCGGGGTCCAGGAAGATCCCGGAGTAGCCGCCCCAGAACGTGCCGCCACCGGCCCGTCCGATGGTGGCGCCGGCGGCCTCGGCCTGCTCCAGCACCTCATCGACCTCCTCGCGGCTGCCGACGTTGTAGGCGAGGGTGACCCCGCCCCACCCGCCGGAGTCCTCGGCACAGGAGTCGACCTCCAGGGCGGCTCGGTCCCACAGGGCCACCACCATCCCACCGGTCTGGAAGAAGACCACTCCCTCCGGCGAGGGGGCCGGCTCCCAGCCCATCGCCCGGTAGAACGCCACGGCCCGGTCCAGGTCGCGCACGCCCAGGGTCACCATGCTCAGTCGCTGCTCCATACGGTGCACTCTAGCGAGCAGACCCGTCGTGGTATGCCGAGCGATCCGCCAGCAGTCCGGCCACCACATGAGGGATCGCCCGGGCCACCGCCAGGGCACGCACCGGGCCGCCGGGGTTGGCGGCGTGCGCGGCCAGCCCGTGCACCAGAGCAGCCAACGACCCGGCCTCTTGACAACCCAGGCCCGCCGCCAGCAGGGTGCCGGCGAGCCCGGCCAGCACATCGCCGGCCCCAGCCGTGGCCAGCCAGGCCGGTGCGTCGCTCTGGACCCGCGTCGGCACCGCAGGGTCGGGGTCGACGATCAGGGTGGTGGCGCCCTTGAGCAGCACCGTGCAGCCGGTGGCCCGGGCGGCACGGCGGGCGTGGCTGAGCGGAGCCTGCTCGACCTGCTCGCGACGCACCTCGTTGCCCTCGATAGTGGTCAGGAGCTGCGCCAGCTCCCCGGCGTGTGGGGTGAGCAGCGTCGCGGCGCCGCGGCGACCACCCTGGCGCTGCCAGGCGGCGAGCAGGTGCAGCGCGCCGGCGTCCACCACGAGCGGGAGGTCCTCGGCGAGCGCCTTCCGGACCCGGTCCACCTGGTGGTCGTCGCACTCCGGATGGTCACCGCCCTGCGGGTCGATCCCCGGGCCGACCACCGCGGCCTGTGCCCGGCCGGGGCCGGGCACCACTTCGGGGCAGGACGCCAGCACCAGGTCGGTGGCATGTTTCGGGCCCAGGTAGCGCACCATCCCGGCGCCGGTTTCCACCGCGGCGGTGCTGCACAGCACCGCCGCCCCGGGGTAGGCGTCGCTGCCGGCTACGATGCTCACCACACCGCGGGAGTACTTGTGATCCTGCGGGCCGGGCACCGGCCACCCGATCGGCACATCGGCGGCGGTGAGCTGCTCCACCGCGACATCCGCCGGCGCGGACACCCCGATGTCGACCAGGGTCAGCCGGCCCACGGCGGCTCGGGTGGCGGGCAGCAGGTGCACCGGCTTCAGCAGGCTGAAGGTCACCGTCTCATCCGCGCGGACGGCAGCGGCAAGGGGCTCAACGCCCTCCGGGTCGGCCCCGCTGGGCAGGTCCACGGCCACGACCCGGGCCGCGGGCGGGATCGCCGCCGCCAGCGCGGCCATCGCCCCGGCCAGCCCCGGTCGGCCGCCGATGCCCACCAGCCCGTCCACGACCAGGTCCGCCTGGGCCAGCGCCTGCCGCACCGGGACCGGCAGATCCGACCCAGCACGGGCCACGGGCAGGACCGGCAGGCCACGCTCTCGGACTGCCTGGAGCCCGCCGGGGTGGACCTTCTCCCCCACGTGCACCACGGTGACCTGGACCTCGTCGACCAGCTGCGCTGCGGCATACAAGGCATCTCCGCCGTTGTCCCCGGGGCCGACCAGCACGACCACGTCGGTCGCCTGCTGGGCCCGGGCCCGGTCGGCGACCACTCTGGCGAGCGCGGTGGCCGCGCGCTGCATCAGGGTGCCGGCGGGCAGGTCGGCCATCGCCTGCTGCTCAGCGGCCCGGACCTCCGGCACCGAGTAGGCGCGCAGCACGGTCGCTCACCCCTCGGCGATCACGAACGCCGAGGCGATCCCGGCGTCGTGGGACAGCGACACGTGCAGGGTGCGCACGCCCAGCTCGTCGGCGCGCCGCTGCACGCTGCCGCGGACCACCAGGTCGGGCCGTCCCCACTCGTCCCGCACCACGGTCGCGTCGGTCCAGCTCAGCCCCACCGGTGCACCCAGGCTCTTGGCCAGGGCCTCCTTGGCGGCGAACCGGGCCGCCAGCGACGGCAGCCGCAGACTCTTCTCCTCCGCGGTGAAGAGCCGGTCCAGCAGCCGGGGCGTGCGCTGCAGCGAGGCGCCGAAACGGTCGATGTCGACCACATCGATGCCCACGCCGATGATCATCGGGACCGACTCACTCGACCGTGACCGACTTGGCCAGGTTGCGCGGCTGGTCGACGTCCAGGCCCTTGGCGGTGGACAGCTCCAGCGCGAAGACCTGCAGCGGCACCACGGTCAGCAGCGGAGCCAGCAGCACCGGCGTGCGCGGCACGTAGATCACCTCGTCGGCGAACGGCAGCACGTCCTCATCGCCCTCCTCGGCGATGACCAGGGTGCGGGCGCCCCGGGCCCGGATCTCCTGGATGTTGGAGACCACCTTGCCGTGCAGGCCGTGCTCGGAACGGGGCGAGGGAACGACGACGAACACCGGTTGGCCGGGCTCGATCAGCGCGATCGGGCCGTGCTTGAGCTCCCCGGCTGCGAACCCCTCGGCATGGATGTAGGCCAGCTCCTTGAGCTTGAGCGCCCCCTCCATCGCGATCGGGTAACCGACGTGCCGTCCCAGGAAGAGCACCGCACGGCTGTCAGCCATGAAACGGGCGATCTCCTTGACCCGGTCCATGTCGTCCAGCACCGACTGGATCTTGTCCGGCACCTGCTGCAACTCGTCCATCACCTCGGCCACCCCGCTGTGCGCAGCCCCGCGGACCTGCACCAGGTAGAGGCCCAGGATGTAGCAGGCGGTGATCTGGGCCAGGAAGGCCTTGGTGGAGGCGACGGCAATCTCCGGCCCGGCGTGGGTGTAGAGCACCCCGTCGGACTCGCGCGGGATGGTGGAGCCATGAGTGTTGCAGATGGAAATCGTGCGGGCGCCCAGCTCCTTGGCGTGCCGGACGGCCATCAGGGTGTCCATCGTCTCCCCGGACTGGCTGATCGAGACCACCAGCGTCCTGGCGTCGATGACCGGGTCCCGGTACCGGAACTCATGGGAGAGCTCCACCTCCACCGGGATGCGCGCCCAGCGTTCGATGGCGTACTTGGCGACCATCCCGGCATACGAGGAGGTGCCGCAGGCCATGATCACCATCTTGTCGATGGCGCGCAGTTCGTCCTCACCGATGCCCATCTCGTCCAGGACCAGGCGCCCGGTGGCGTCGGTGCGCCCCAGCAGGGTGTCGGCGACCGCGTGCGGCTGCTCGTGGATCTCCTTCTCCATGAAGGTGTCGAAGCCGCCCTTCTCGGCGGCCGCCGCGTCCCAGGTGACCTCGTAGGCCCTGCCGTCACTGGGGGTCCCGTCGAAGTTGATGACGGTGTAGCTCTCCGGGGTGATCGTCACGATCTGGTCCTGGCCCAGCTCCAGCGCCCGGCGGGTGTAGCCGATGAACGCGGCGACGTCGGAGCCCAGGAAGTTCTCCCCCTCGCCGAGGCCCACCACCAGTGGTGAGTTGCGACGGGCCCCCACGACCACTCCGGGCTGGTCGGCGTGGACCGCCAGCAGGGTGAAGGCGCCCTCCAGCCCGTTGACCACCTGTTGCATCGCCGTGGTCAGGTCACCGGTGCGGTCAATGGCGCGGGCCACCAGGTGGGCCACCACCTCGGTGTCGGTCTCGGAGGCGAAGGTCACCCCATCGGCCACCAGCTGCTGTTTGAGGGCGTGGAAGTTCTCGATGATGCCGTTGTGCACCAACGCCAGTTTGCGGTCGGTGCCGCCGCGGTGCGGGTGAGCGTTTTGGTCGGTCGGTCCACCGTGCGTGGCCCAGCGGGTGTGACCGATCGCGGTGGTCGTCTCCGGCAGGTCCTGGGCCTGCAGCGCCTCGGTCAGGTTGGTGAGCTTGCCCGCCCGTTTCTCACCGACCACCTCGCCGTCCCCGACCAGGGCGACCCCCGCTGAGTCATAGCCGCGGTACTCCAGCCGGGTCAGCCCTTCCATGACGACCTCGAGCGCCTTGCCGCTGCGATCCGGGCCGACGTATCCGACGATTCCACACATGGGCAGCAGCCTAATGCGCGCCTGGCCGGTGAACCGCATGACGAGCCCAGGTGGCGCGGCAGGCAGAATGAACCGCATGGCTTCCCATGGCGCCAGCATCCACTCCCCCTACGTCGAGCTCGACCGCGAGGGGTGGGCCGCCCTGCGTGATCAGCACCCCATGTTGTTGTCCCAGAAGGACATCACCCGGTTGCGCGGCCTCGGGGAGCGGCTCGATCTGCAGGAGGTCGAGCAGGTCTACCTGCCGCTGTCACGACTGCTGTCCTTCTACGAGCGTGAGGTCGAGCAATTGCACCAGGTGACCAGTGAGTTCCTGGCTGAGCGGCATGAACGGACTCCGTTCGTCATCGGTGTCGCCGGGTCGGTCGCGGTCGGCAAGTCCACCACGGCGCGCATACTGCAGGCACTGATCCAACGGTGGGAGTCCGAGCCCACGGTGGAGTTGGTGACCACCGACGGGTTCCTGTACCCGAACAAGGTCCTCACCGAGCGCAACCTGATGGCGCGCAAGGGCTATCCGGAGAGTTATGACCGGCGGGCGCTGCTGCGGTTCGTTATGGAGGTCAAGTCCGGCAAGCCGGAGGTGCGTGCGCCGGTCTACTCCCACCTGACCTACGACATCGTGCCGGGTCAGGAGATCGTGGTCCGCCGACCGGATGTGCTCATCGTGGAGGGCCTCAACGTCCTGCAGCCGCCCCGGCAGCACAGCGATGGCCGCACCGGTCTGTCGGTCTCGGACTTCTTCGATTTCTCGGTCTATGTGGACGCCAAGCAGGACCTGATCAAGAAGTGGTACGTCGACCGGTTCCAGGAGTTGCGCCACACGGCGTTCAGCCAGCCGGAGTCCTATTTCCGCCGGTACGCCAATCTCGATGACGAGGCCGCGGTTGACATGGCCGAGAGCATCTGGGATGCCATCAACGCCCCGAACCTGGTCGAGAACATCCTGCCCACCCGGGGGCGCGCCACCCTGGTGCTGCGCAAGGGTGAGGACCACGCGGTCAACCGAGTTCGGCTACGCCGTCTCTGAGTATGCCGTAAGCGCCACCCGGTGCGCCCGGTTGCCTTTGGGGGCGCCACACCACGCGCCCGGTCGCCTCTGGGGGCGCCACACCACGCGCCC
>CAYVEH010000157.1:0-6256 GCA_964450585.1 uncultured Ornithinimicrobium sp. | reverse complement strand
TGCTGGCCACCGCCAACCCGGTGGAGTACGAGGGCACCTACCCGCTGCCGGAGGCGCAGCTGGACCGGTTCCTGCTGCGGATCTCGTTCGGCTACCCCACCGCCGAGGAGGAGCATGACGTGCTGCGGCGCCGGGTCGCCCGGCAGCAGGAGGACCAGCACCTGACGGCGGTCACCGACGCCGCGGGCCTGCTGGCGATGCAGCGGGGCATCGAGACCATCCCGGTGGAGGACGACATCAGCCGCTACTGCGTGCAACTGAGTGCAGCGACCCGGGACCACCGGGCTGTCCAGGTGGGTGCCTCCCCCCGGGGATCGCTGGCGCTGATGCTCACCGCCCGCGCCCACGCGGTGGTGGCCGGGCGCGACTACATCACTCCTGAGGACGTCAAGACCGTGGCGCACGCCGTGCTGGATCACCGCATCTCGATCAAGCCGGAGTTGTGGATGTCCGACGTGGGTGGGCACGCCGTGGTGGAGTCGGTGCTGGCCGAGGTCCCGGTCCCCGCGGCGCGCGAGCTGACCGCGAAGGCCCCGCGGGGATGACGCTGTCCCGGCAGGCGACGCAGTCCCACCCGGACCACCGGTGGGCGATCACCCATGCCCATGTCCGGGCGGTGCTGGTCTTTGTCGTGGCCGGGCTGGGGGCGGTGCTGGCCCAGCGCCCGGACCTGCTGCTGCTGGGCGCGCCGATGGGGATCATCGCGCTGTGGTCGGTGCTGACCAGGCCGCGCACCCTGCCCCGCGCCCGGTTGGTGATCCCGGGCACCGCGCTGCGGGAGGGCCGGTGGCACCGGGCGGTGGTCGGCGTCAGCGCGACCCCACAGGCCGAGTTGGTCTCCAGCTCGCTCACCCACGGGGGCCAGCTGGCGATCCACCCTGAGGGCGGCGCGCGCACCCTGGTGGCCGTCGAGCAGGACCCGGACCGGGCCGAGTGGCTGCTGGGGATCCGGGTTCGCCCGACACGCTGGGGCAGCCGCCGGATCGGGCCGGCGCTGGTGGGCGCGACCAGTCCCTGGGGTGCCTTCCGGTGGGGCCCGGTGCCCATCGAGCACCAGCAGGTGCAGGTGCTCCCGGACCCGGAGGTCTTCGATGCCGCCGCCCCCGCGCCGCACCCGCACGGTCTGGTGGGTCAGCACCGGTCGCGGTTCCCCGGTGATGGCAGCGAGTTCAACACCATCCGTGCCTTCCAGTGGGGCGACCGCCTCAAGAAGATCCACTGGCCACGTTCGCTGCGCACCGGGGAGCTGCACGTCACCTCCAGCTACGCCGATCAGGACACCCATGTGGCGCTCATCGTGGACGCCCACTACGACCTGGGGCAGTCCGACCTGCCCGGGGGGCGGTCCAGCACCCTGGACTACTCGGTGCGGGCTGCGGCCGCAGTGGCCGAGCACTTTCTGCACCAGGGCGACCGGGTCAGCCTGCGGGTGCTGTCGGGGCGCACTCCGCTGACCCTGCCGCCGGGGACCGGACGACGGCATACGCACCGGATGCTGCAGGCCCTCTCCCGGGTGCAGCCGCTGCCGCAGGAGCAGATCGACCCCCGCCGGCTCCGGCACGGGCTGGGCCCGGGGACGCTGGTGGTGATGATCTCCGCGCTGGTCTCCCCCGTCCCGCTGGACCAGGCGGCCCAGCTGAGCCGCAGCGGTCTGCAGGTGGTGGTGATCGACGCCCTGGTCGAGGATGTGCGGCCACCGGGGAAGGAGGACGACATCGCCCGGTTGGCGTGGCGCATCCGTCTGCTGGAGCGCGAGGGAGAGGTCCGTCGCGTGCAGCGCAACGGCGTGCCGGTCGTCCCGTGGCGTGGCCCGGGGTCGTTGGATCAGGTGCTGCGCAGCCTGGCCCGGCACCGGCAAGGAGCCCCGCGATGACCCTCATCCGGGACCTGCTGGAGGAGCTGCGGGCGCTGAGCCTGGACCAGATCGCGTTACGGGCGGTCATCGCCCTGTCGATGTTCGGTTTCACGGTGGCGCTGTTGGCCGCCGGGGAGTCCACCCTCTACGCCATCGTCGTGCTGACGGCGCTCAGCGCCATCTGCATCCTCAACCCGCACACGGTGCTGCCGGCCGCGGTGATGCTGTACTGCCTGGCGGTGTGGTGGGCCGGTGTGCCCGACCCGTTCAACCCGTGGTCGGTGGTCGCTGCGTTGTCCCTGTTACTGCTGCACACCGCGTGTGCGCTCAGTGCCGCCGCCCCACCCCAGGCGGCGCTCCCGCGCCGGTTCTTCGGGGAGTATGCCGTACGGCTGGCCGTGGTGGCCGGTGCCGTGGTGCTGCTGTCCCTGGTGGCCTATGTCCAGCAGGCCTGGGGGTATACCGGCGGCCTCGCCGCGGTGCTGTGTGGCCTCCTGGCGCTGGGGATGGTCGTGGGCCTGCACTACTGGCACGTCACCCTGCGCCAGGAGGACGCCAGCCGCTGAGTCCGCCCGGGAACGGGCCTGCGGGTCTGGCTCAGGCGGACTCCTTGCGTGCCTGGCGCTTGCGGCCGCCGGAGTGCTTGCGCACGATCGTCGGATTGACGTTGTCCAGCACGACCTCCCGGGTGATCTCGACGCGGGTGATCTCCTCATCGCTGGGGACGTCGAACATCACCGGCATCAGCACCTCCTCCAGGATGGCCCGCAGCCCGCGGGCGCCGGTGGCGCGCAGCAGGGCCTGCTCGGCGATCGCGTCGATGGCGTCGTCGGTGAACTCCAGCTCCACGCCGTCGATCTCGAACATGCGCTGGTACTGCTTGACCAGGGCGTTGCGCGGCTCGGTGAGGATGCTGGCCAGGGCCGCACGGTCCAGCGGGGACACGGTGGTGATCACCGGGAGCCGGCCGATGAACTCCGGGATCAGCCCGAACTTCATCAGGTCCTCGGGCAGCACGTCCTCGTAGTGCTCGGCGGAGTCCTTGGCCGAGTGCAGCTCGGCGCCAAAGCCGAGGCCCTGCTTGCCGGCCCGGGCCTCAATGATCTTCTCCAAGCCAGCGAAGGCGCCACCGACGATGAAAAGCACGTTGGAGGTGTCGATCTGGATGAACTCCTGGTGCGGGTGCTTGCGCCCGCCCTGCGGCGGGACCGAGGCCACCGTGCCCTCGAGGATCTTCAGCAGCGCCTGCTGCACGCCCTCGCCGGAGACGTCGCGGGTGATCGAGGGGTTCTCGGACTTGCGGGAGACCTTGTCGATCTCGTCGATGTAGATGATGCCGCTCTCGGCCTTCTTGACGTCGAAGTCGGCGGCCTGGATCAGCTTGAGCAGGATGTTCTCGACATCCTCGCCGACGTAGCCTGCTTCGGTCAGTGCCGTGGCGTCGGCGATGGCGAACGGGACGTTCAGCATCCGAGCCAGCGTCTGGGCCAGATAGGTCTTACCGCAGCCGGTGGGCCCGATCAGCAGGATGTTGGACTTGGCGATCTCGACGGTGTCCTCGCCCTTGCGCGCCTCACCGGCCTGCACCCGCTTGTAGTGGTTGTAGACCGCGACCGCCAGCGCCCGCTTGGCCGGGTCCTGGCCGACGACATACTGCTCCAGGAAGTCGAAGATCTCGCGGGGCTTGGGCAGGGTCCCCAGCCCCAGATCGCCCGCCTCGGCGAGCTCCTCCTCCATGATCTCGTTGCACAGGTCGATGCACTCGTCGCAGATGTACACCCCTGGCCCGGCGATCAGCTTGATGACCTGCTTCTGGCTCTTCCCACAGAAGGAACACTTCAGCACGTCGCTGCTCTCTCCCATGCGAGCCACGGCGAATCCCTTCGGTTCGACAACAGGCACCGACCCCGGTGCCATGCCCCGACGCTACCCCGATCCCGGGCCGCAACACAGTTCATTAGGCCCGGCCGTGGCGTGTTTTCGGTAGGTGTCCGCTGAGAGCAGAACCCCGGCCGGACGGGCCGGCCGGGGTTCTGGGGTAGCTGTGACACGTGGTGTACAGGCCGCTCAGAGGATGGCCTGCAGGAACTGCTTGGTGCGCTCGTTGTCCGGGTCGGTGAAGATCTTGTCGGGGTGTCCCTCCTCCACGATCTGACCACCGTCGAACATCATGACCCGGTTGGAGACGTCCCGGGCGAACTGCATCTCGTGGGTGACGATCAGCATGGTGATGTCGGTCTCCTCCGCCAGGTCCCGCAGCGTGTTCAGCACGTCGCCGACCAGCTCCGGGTCCAGCGCGGAGGTGACCTCGTCCAGCAGGATGATCTCCGGGCTCATCGCCAGCGCCCGGGCGATGGCCACCCGCTGCTGCTGACCACCGGACAACTGCATCGGGTGGGCATCGGCCTTGGCGCCCAGCCCGACCTTCTCCAGCAGTCCCTTGGCCTCCTCCCGGGCCTCCTCTGGCTTCTTGCCCAGGACGTGCACCGGCGCCTCGATGACGTTCTCGATGACCGACATGTTGGGGAACAGGTTGAACTGCTGGAACACCATGCCGATCCGGCGGCGGGTCTTGCTGACCTCCTTGGGTTTCAGTGCGACCCGCTTGCCGTCCCGGTTGGCGTGGGTGAGGGGCTGGCCGTCGACGTAGATGTAGCCGTCGGTCAGCTCCTCCAGCGTCATCAGCAACCGCAAGATGGTGGTCTTGCCCGAGCCGCTGGGCCCGATGAGAGTGACCCGCTCACCCTGGCCCACGCTGAAGTTGAGGTTGTTCAGCACCGTCAGGTCGCCGAACCTCTTGACGACATCCTGGAACAGGATGCGCTCACTGTTGACCGGTGGGCCCGAGTCGGGCTGCACGGTGGCAAAGTCAGTAGGCAAGTTTCTTCTCCAGTTTCCGCATCAGGATCGCGGTCGGGTAGCTGGCCGCGAGGAAGATCAGGCCGGCGATCGTGAAGGCCTCGATGTAGGTGAAGTGCTTTCCACCGAACTCCTGCGCCTTGGTCACCATCTCGGGCACCGAGATGAAGATCAGGAACGGGGTGTCCTTGAACATGGCGATCGCCCAGTTGCCCAGGGAGGGCAGGGTGTTGCGGATCGCCTGCGGCAGGATCACGTCGCGCCAGGTCCGGGAGGCCGGCAGGCTCAGCGCCGTGGCCGCCTCCCACTGCCCCGGACGGATCGACTCGATGCCAGCACGGTACGACTCGGCCATGTAGGTCGAGTAGTGCACGCCCAGGACGATGACACCGATCCAGAGCGCGTTGACGCGCGGGTAGAAGTCCACCACCGCATAGAGCGCGAAGAGCAGCTGCACCGGCAGTGGTGTCATCCGGATGATGTCCAGGATCCACTTCAGCGGGAAGCTGAGCCACTTGGGCAGTTCCCGGACCCCGATCGCCCAGACCAGCCCCAGGATGATCGCCAGCAGCGAGCCGAGCACGGTCGCCACCAGGGTGATCTTGAGGAAGGCCTCCAGCAGCAGCGGGAGCGCCTCAACGAAGAGTGTGAAGTCAAACATGCGTCACGCCACCGCCTCTGCCACTGCCTTGTCAGCAGCCTGCTTGCTGACCTTGAAACCGAGCCGCTGCTGGGCCCGCTTCTCCATCCACCGGAAGACGGTGGAGACGATCAGCGCGACAACCAGGTAGATCACCATGGCGCAGCCGAAGGACACCCAGGTGCCGACATCGCGCCGGGCCTGCCCGGCCTCGAAGGTCACGTCGTTGAGCAGCACCAGGCTGACGGCCGCGGTGCCCTTGACCAGCATGACGGCCAGGTTGTTGAAGCCCGGCAGCATGAGGGCCCAGGCCTGCGGCCAGATCACCCGGCGGAACTTGGTCAGCCACGGCATCGACAGGGCGGTGGTGGTCTCCCACTGCCCCTTCGGCACCGCGTTCAACGAGCCGCGCACCACCTCGGCACCGTAGGCCCCGTAGTTGAGGCCCAGCCCGACGATCGCGCTCCACATGCCACCGAGGTCGAACCCGGTCAGCGTGGGGACCACGTAGAAGAGGAAGAACAGCTGCACCACCAAGGAGGTGCCGCGGAAGACCTCGACGATGATCCGGGCGATCACGCTGAGCCAGGTCGGCCCCTGATGCATGGACACGCCCAGGATCGTGGCAACGATCAGCATCAGCACGGCGCCGCCGAGGAAGGAGTACAGGGTCGGTGCCAGACCCTGTTCAATCAACCTCGGCAGCGTCGTGCCGACGTCGGAGAGAAAATCACTCACCCGACTGGTCCTTAGTCCTCGCTGGTCGACTCGGCGTCGTCGCCACCGGTCGACTCGGAGCTGTCACCGCCCCCCTTGGCCTCCTGGATCTCGGCAGCCTCCTTGAGGCTCTCGTCGCTGCCGTCGCAGAACATCTCGACCGTCAGGTCCTTGGCGGGACGCTC
>CAYVEH010000156.1:0-6282 GCA_964450585.1 uncultured Ornithinimicrobium sp. | reverse complement strand
GACTCCTCACCCAACCGAGCGCGCCGTGTGGTGATCGGAGCCTCAGGCGACCGGCCTGATGACGTCGAAACCGGTGTAGGGCTGCAACACCTCGGGCACCAACACCGAACCATCGGACTGCTGATGGGTCTCCAACAACGCCACCAGGAAGCGGGTGGTGGCCAGGGTGCCGTTCAGGGTGGCCACCGTCCGGGTGCCCGACTCGGTGCGCTCACGCGTGTTGAGACGGCGCGCCTGGAAGGTGGTGCAGTTGGACGTGGAGGTGAGCTCCCGGTAGCGCCCCTGGCTGGGGATCCACGCCTCACAGTCATACTTCCGGGCGGCCGGTCCGCCCAGGTCACCCGCGGCGACGTCGATGACGCGATAGGCCAGCCCCAGGTCGTCGAGCATGCCCCGCTCCCAGGCCAGCAGCCTGTCGTGCTCGGCCTCGGCGTCCTCGGGCCGGCAGTAGATGAACATCTCGACCTTCTGGAACTGGTGCACGCGGATGATGCCGCGGGTGTCCTTGCCGTAGCTGCCGGCCTCCCGGCGGTAACAGGTGGACATCGCGGTGTACCGCCGCGGCCCCTCACGCAGGTCCAGGATCTCCTCGGCGTGGTACCCGGCCAGGGCCACCTCCGAGGTCCCGGTGAGGAACAGGTCATCGGCCTCCAACCGGTAGACCTCGTCGGCGTGGGCGTCCAGGAAGCCGGCGCCGGCCATCGTCTGCGGGGTGACGAGGGTCGGCACCTGCATCTGGACGAAGCCCTCGTCCCGGGCCCGGTCCAGAGCCAGGTTCATCAGGGCCAGCTCGAGCCGGGCACCGGGCCCGGTGAGGTAGTAGAAGCGTGCCCCGGACACCTTGGCGCCCCGACCCATGTCGATGGCACCAAGGGTCTCCCCGAGCTCCAGGTGGTCCTTGGGGGTGAAGCCCTCAGCGGCAAAGTCTCGCGGGGCGCCGACCTCCTCGAGGGTGACGAAGTCGTCCTCACCGCCCGTAGGCACCCCGTCGATGATGACGTTGCCGATGCTGCGCAGCAGCCGTTCCCGCTCCTCGGCGGCCGCGTCCTTGGCGGCGTCCAGCTCCTTGACGCGGGCGGCCATGTCCTTGACCTCGGCCAGCAGCGCCTGCTTCTCCTCCCCCTGGGCCGCGGCGACCTTCTTGCCGAACGACTTCTGGGAGGCGCGCAGGCTCTCGAACTCGGACAGGCTCGACCGGTGCCGCCGGTCCGCCTCCAGAACGGCGTCCACGACGCCGATGTCCTCACCGCGGGCGCGCTGGGATGCCCGCACCCGCTCAGGGTCCTCACGAAGTTGCCGGATGTCGATCACGCTCCCAAGGGTACGGGGCCGGCCCAGAGGTTACGGGCGGGTACGTTTGATCACGTGACCGACTGGTGGCTCATCGCGCTCATCGCGCTCGCCCAACTCGCGCTGATCGGGTGGCTGCTACACCTGGTGCTGACCGAGGCCCGCGTCGCTGCGCTCCGTTTCGGCACCGGACCGGCACCAGAGGACACCAGGGGAGCGCCGACTCGCCGCGGTCGCCGCCGGGGTCGGTCCCAGGACGCCTGGCAGGATCGCGCGCCCGACACATCGTCGGTCCGGCCTCGGGCGGCGATCGTGGTCAATCCGACCAAGTTCGACGACAACAACACCGACCGGCCCCGCGCCGACATCACCGAGGTATGCCGTCGCCACGGCTGGGCGGACCCGTTGTGGCTGGAGACCACCCCCGAGGACCCGGGCTACGGACAGGCCAAGGCCGCGCTGGCCGAGGGGGTGGACCTGGTGTGCGCGTTGGGCGGTGACGGCACCGTGCGGATCGTTGGGTCGGCGATGGTGGGCACCGGGGTGCCGATGGGGCTGCTCAGTGGCGGGACCGGCAACCTGCTGGCGCGGAACCTGTCGTTGCCGGTCACCAGCCTCGCCCAGGGGATGACGGTGGCGCTGACCGGTCAGGACCGCCGGATCGACACGGGCAGCCTCCGGTTGCGGCGCCCGCTGCGGGAGGCGGAGGACGAGGACGCACCGCCACCGGTGGACGTTAAAGACCTCGAGGAGGTCCCGCCGGTGCCGGGCGCCGGTCAGGGTGAGGTCGAGGAGCACGTCTTCCTGGTGATGGCCGGGCTCGGGTTCGACGCCGAGGTGATGGCGAACGTGCCCGAGCAGTTGAAGAAGCGGGTCGGGTGGGCGGCCTACCTGGTCTCCGGTATGCAGCGGCTGCGCGGCCCGCAGTTCAAGGTCGACGTGGTCACCGACGAGAACACCCGGATGCACCGGCGGGTGCGCAGCGTGATGGTGGGCAATGTCGGCAAGCTGCAGGGAGGGGTGAACCTGGTCCCACAGGCCCGGGTCGATGACGGCATCCTGGATCTGGTGCTGCTCTCCCCCGAGGGGTTGGTCGGTTGGGGCGCGGTGGTCACCCGGTTGGTGACCCGCAGCAGCCGCGGGCACCAACGGGTGGACTACTTCACCGCCCGCACGGTGGAGATCACGGCTGGCTCTCCGGTGGAGATCCAGTTGGACGGGGACACGCTGGGCAAGGCCACCGCGATGAGCGTGACGGTCAACCCCGGCAGCCTGATCGTGCGTCGTCCACCGGAGTGAGGCACCACCTCAGTTGAGGTCTCACCTCAGCTGAGGTCGCGGACCTGGGCTGGCCGTCGGGCCCCCAGGGTGGCGCCGTCGTCCCGGGCGGCCGCGAGCGCCTGCTGTTCCTCGGGAGTGAGGGTGGTGTCACTGCCGCCGCCGACGATGCCCTTGGCGTAGGTCCGGGACTCCCCGCGGGCGTGGATCGAGCTGAGCACCATGCCGTCACCGTTGTCATCGATGATCGCCGCGGAGAAGGACATCCGGCCGCCCATGTCGCCAAAGGCGTCGTACCGCACGACGGCCACGTGCTGCAGGGTCTGGGCCAGGTCTGCGCGCAGCGCGACGACGGACTCCTCGACCGCCTCGACGCGGGCCCGTTCGGCCCCGATGCGCCGGGCCTGCTGCGCCAGCACCGCGGTGATGTCGGCCTCCCCGTCGCCCCACAGCACGGCATAGCGACGTTGCAGGACCCGGTGACGCTGGTGCGCCATCCACCCCAGCACAGCGGCACCGACCGCGACGAGCAGCGCCAGGACGGCGACGATGGTCAGGGCGGTGGGGCTCACCCTCAGAGCGTATGCCGACAGGCACCGTGGGTGAACACCTCACCACGGTCGTGTCCTGGGCTCAGGGGGCGCCGATAGTGTCAGCGCCATGACCGAATCCGCCGGGCGCCGCTTCGCATGGGCGGTGTTCGCGGTCGTCGTGCTGCTCCTGGGGGGCACCATGCTGGCCAGCCTGTCGGGGGTGCGAGCCGCTGGCGACAACACGCAGCCGGTCCCGGCGACCGGCGCTGAGGTGGTCGTGGTGGGAGCGCCGGGCCTGTCCTGGTCGGATATCAGTCAGGCCGCCACCCCGACGTTGTGGTCGCTGGTCGGCGAGGGGGCCTCGGCCGGGTTGATCGTCCGCGGGACCCATGAGTTGACCTGCCCGGCCGACGGGTGGCTCACCCTGGGCGCCGGGCAGCGGGCCTCCGCCGATGATGACGGGCTGCAGGACTGCGCCGCGGTGCCGGAGGTGGTGCTCGAGCAGGGCTCGGATGCCGCGGGAGCTGCGGCGCGGATCCCACAGTGGTCGACCTGGGCAGAGGCTGCACAGCGGCGTCCCCTGGACGCGCACCTGGGAAGTCTCGGGGAGGCGGCGCAGAGCGCCGGAGAGTGCGTGCGGGCGATCGGCCCGCTGGCTGCCCTGGGCGCCGCGGACGCCCAGGGGCAGGTGGACCGGTATGCCGAACGGTCACCGGGTGGCTACCAGCCCGGCGCCTGTGCGATCACGTTGCTGGATGCCGGCGCGGTCACCGGCCCCACGGACGCGGCCGCCCTGGATGCGCAGGTGGCGGAGCTGCGGAGCCAGATACCGCCGGAGGCGACGTTGCTGGTGGCCGGGCTGGCGGACCGCGGCGAACGGGCGGGCGTGCGGGCGGTGCTGTTGTGGCAGCCGGAGGGGACGGCTGGCGCGCTGCACTCGACGACCACGAGTCAGACCCGGCTGGTCCAGACGACCGACCTGACCGCCACGGTGCTGGAGCTGGCGGGGATCCCGGTGCCGGAGGCAGTCAGCGGGGCGCCGGTGCGGGTGCAGCCCGAGGACAGGTCGGCCGCGCAGGCGGTGGGGGCGTTGCAGGACCTCTCGGCAGGCATCGATCAGGCCAAGGCGTTGGCCTACCCGGTGCTCGGGGTGGGTTGTGGAGTGCTGCTGGTGGGGTTGCTGGCCGGGGCCCGCAGCCGGCGGCGCCGGACGGTGCGGTTCTTGGGGCTGGCGGCGATGGCGTTCCCGTCAGCAGCTTTCCTGGCCGGGTTGGTTCCCTGGTGGCGCGGGTCGCCGGCCTGGCTGCTGTTGGCCCTGGTGCTGCTGGTGCTGATCGGGCTGCAGGTGGCTCTCGCCGTGGCCGGGCCGTGGCGTCACCACCCGCTCGGACCGCCGGTGGTGATCGCCGGGCTGACAGTGCTCGTGCTGGGCATGGACGTCATCCTGGGTGCGCCGCTGGCGCTGATCTCGATCCTGGGTGCCCAGCCGTTGACCGCGGGACGCTTCTACGGGATGGGCAACGTGGGGTACGGCATCTTCGCCGTCTCCGGGTTGTTGCTGGCCGGGCTGTTGGCCGGGCTGTTGCGGTCGCGGCCGCACTCCCGGCGTATGGCCGCGGCGCTCGTGGTGGGCGTGCTGGGGCTGCTGCTGGTTCTGGTCGATGGGGCACCGACCTGGGGGGCTGACTTCGGGGGGGTGCCGGCGCTGGTGGTGGCCCTGGGAGTGCTGGGCTGTGCCGCCGCTGAGATCCGGTTGACGGCGCTGCGGATCGTGCTGATCGGCGTCGGTGCCGCCCTGGTGGCCGGTGCGCTGATGGTCCTGGACTGGTTGCGGCCCCCCGAGGATCGGACCCACCTGGGGGCCTTCTGGCAGTCGGTGCTCGACGGTGAGGCGGCCGGGGTGATCGCCCGCAAGCTCGACCAGAGCCTGGGGCTGCTGGTGCGCTACCCGGTCTCCTGGGTGGCGGTGCTAGTGCTGGTTCTGGTGGTGTGGGCGGTGGCCTCACCGGGCTCCCGCCCGGGTCGGTGGCTGACTCCGTTGTGGCAGTTCCCGATGGTGCGGGCAACGGCCACCGCCGTGTTGATCTGTCTGGTGCTGGGGTGGGCGCTCAACGACTCGGGGATCGCGGTGCTCGGTATCGGCCTGGCGGTGGCGATCGCGGCCACCGTGTCCATCGGCGCCACGATGATGCGTGGCACGGCTGTTCCGCGCAGCACGGTGGGGGGTTGGCTGCGGACGGGTGGATGAGTCACCGCCTGACTCGTTCACCCCTCTGGGACTCGCCAGTGGCGGCGTCCACGGGTGGATGAGTCACCGCCCGACTCGTTCACCCCTCTGGAGCTCACCGGTGGCGGCGCACCTTCAGGGCTGCGGCGACGTCCCGGTACTGCTTGAGCCGGTGCGCCTGGGCCCGTAGGCCGCGGCCGGTGACCCGGTGGTGCAACTCGACCGGCACCTCGACGACACGGCCCTCGTTGCGCAGCACGTCGACGGTGAGGCCGACCTCCACCCCCCATCCGCGGGCCAACGGCAGGGCCGCCTCAAACGCCTGCCGGGTCAGGCACCGCATGCCGCTCAACGGCTGGGTCATGGTGCGGCCGGCCAGTTGGTCGATGCCGTTGCGCGCCAGGCGCACGACAAACCCGAAGCCGCCGCCGGTGGTCTTCTGTGGCGGCAGGGTGGCGATCGCCATGTCCGCCTCGCCGGCCAGGACCGGCACGCACAGGGATCCGAGGTTTGCCGCACTCTCCTGCAGGTCGGCGTCGACGAACAACAGAGCCCGCGGGATGTCGCTGCGGTGCGGCCCGTCCTGGGCCTCCAGGTGCGCCACCGTCTGTGCACCGGTCGTCATCGCCTGGGCCTTGCCCAGGTTCTGCTCGTGGCGGACCGTCTGGGCTCCGTGCGCCCGCGCGATCGCCAGGGTGGTGTCCGTGCTGCCGTCGTCGACCACCACGACCAGGTCGACAGTGGCGATCTCCCTCAAGGCCTCCAGCGTCGCTCCGAGGCGTTCGGCCTCGTCCTTGGCCGAGACGATGGCGGCGACCTGATCCGGTGCGCGAGCCGGCCCCTCGGGGTCCGGCGCGGGAGCACCGTCGGTGCCGGACGGCATACTCACCGCAGAGTGACCTGCCGACTGACCAGGCCGTCGCGGGCGCGGCGCTCATCCGGGGTGAGCGGGTC
>CAYVEH010000155.1:0-6306 GCA_964450585.1 uncultured Ornithinimicrobium sp. | reverse complement strand
AGCTTGTACAGCTGGGCCAGCACCGCCTCGGGGTTGAAACCGTTCTTCACCTCGATGACCAGGTGCAGCCCCTTCTGCCGGTCGGTGAGGTCGTTGATGTTGGAGATGCCCTGCAGCCGCTTGGACTGCACCAGCGTCTTGACCTTCTCGATGACCTTCTCCGG
Organism: uncultured Ornithinimicrobium sp.; assembly: GCA_964450585.1. GTDB lineage: Bacteria > Actinomycetota > Actinomycetes > Actinomycetales > Dermatophilaceae > Ornithinicoccus. The sequence goes on along the minus strand of CAYVEH010000155.1, from coordinate 6,142 downwards.
CCCGACCAGGTAGGGCAGCTCGGTCACCACGATGCCCTTGCGGCGGGCGGTGATGTTCTCGATCCGGGCGGTGGCCCGGGTGCGGAAGGAGCCCCGCCCACCCTCGTAGGCGTCCCGGATGCCCTCCAGGCCCACGATGCGTCCGCCTAGTGGCAGATCCGGGCCCGGGACGAACCGCATCAGATCGTCCAGGGTGGCCTCGGGGTGGGCGATCAGGTGACGGCAGGCGGCGATCACCTCGACCAGGTTGTGCGGGGCCATGTTGGTCGCCATCCCGACCGCGATCCCCGAGGCCCCGTTGACCAGGAGGTTCGGGAAGGCCGCTGGCAGCACCTCGGGCTGCATCAGCTGGTCGTCATAGTTGGGGACGAACCCGACGGTCTCCTCATCCAGGCTGGAGGTCATCAGCACCGCGGCCGGGGCCGGCCGGGCCTCGGTGTACCGGCTGGCCGCCGGACCGTCGTCCAGCGAGCCGAAGTTGCCGTGCCCGTCCACCAGCGGCAGGCGCATCGTGAACGGCTGGGCCAGGCGCACCAGCGCGTCATAGATCGCACCGTCGCCGTGCGGGTGGTACTTACCCATCACGTCGCCGACCACCCGGGAGCTCTTCACGTGCCCCTTGTCCGGGCGCAACCCCATCTCGTGCATCCCGAACAGGATCCGACGCTGCACCGGCTTGAGCCCGTCGCGGGCATCCGGGATGGCCCGGGAGTAGATCACCGAGTAGGCGTACTCCAGGTAGGCGCCCTGCATCTCGTCCCGGACATCGATGTCGATGATCTTCTGCTCGACGTCGAACAGGTCCGGGCCGGGTGGGGTGCGTCGCGCCATACTGCGAAGGCCTCCGTGAGGTGGTGCGGGTGGATCGTCCCTGATGGTATGCCGCGAGCCGGCCAGATCCGGTCAGGCCGCCGGTTCTTGGAGAGATCTTGGTGGGCCCGCCACGCCGGTCGAGACGGCAGGGTTGGCCCGCCTGTCTGGTCGCTCAGTGCCGGTGCGGTGCGATGCGGATGGCCTAAAGTCGCCCCGTGACCAGGGTGATCCACACCGGCCAGGCCCTCGTCGACCTCGTCGTGGAGGTCGGCGCCATTCCCCGGCGCGGTGGCAACGTGATGGCTCAGTCGTTCACCCGGTATGCCGGGGGGTCAGTCAGCGTGCTGGTCGCCGCGGTGCGCTCCGGCGCCACCGCGGTGCACGCCGGGGCGCACGGGACCGGACCGAACGGTGACCTGGTGCGGGCGGCCCTGGCCGCGGAGTCAGTGAGCCTGTCGGCACCTCCGGTCGCGGAGACCGACACCGCCGTCTGCGTCGTGCTGGTGGAGCCCACCGCCGAGCGCACCTTCGTCACCACGCTGGGGGCGGAGCGGCAGATCACCCCAGAGAGCCTGGGCACCTCCACCCCGGCCCCTGGTGACCTGGTGTGCGTCACGGGGTACAGCCTGCTGGAGCCCACCCGGGAGCCGTTGCTGACCTGGTTGGAGACCCTTGATCCCGGCGTGCGGGTCGTGCTGGACCCCGGTGCTGCCTTCGCCGGGCTGGAGCCGGCCGTGCGGCAGCGGATGCTGGCGCTGACCGACGTGTGGACCAGCAATGCCGAGGAGGCGCGGGATCTCACCGGCACTGAGGACCTGGCGGCCAGCCTGCCGCAGATCGGCCGGCTGCTGCCGCCCGGCGCCGAGGTGATCGTCCGGGACGGGCCACAGGGCTGTTACCTGCTCACCGGTGATGAGGTGGAGCACCTGCCCGGATATCCGCAGGACCCGGTGGACACCAACGGGGCTGGTGATGCCCACACCGGCGTGCTGGTGGCCGAGCTTGCCGCCGGTGCCGAACTATCCCGTGCCTGCCGGCGCGCGAACGCCGCTGGGGCTATCAAGGTGACCCGCCGCGGACCGGCCACCGCGCCCACCCGTGCGGAGATCGACGCCTTCCTGACCGCGCACGATGAGGGGCCGGCTCGGGCCTGAGAGCCGTCGGTCTCGCGGTTCTTCTGTCGTCGGTTCTCGATGATGACCAGGTCTTCCCCGAGGGCGGAGGAGGACCTGGCCGAGGTGATCGTCCCGCTCATCGACTGCTCAGATAACGAACGAGCTGTCTACCTTTGCTCTACAGAGTCCGCTTCCGTAGGCCATGCCAATTTGATGGCCAGCGGCAGCGCTTCGCTCTGGCGAAGCCAGCCCGGCCCCCCGGCGGCGGGGAGTATTGACCGAGGTTGTCGGGTGTGTAGTCGCCGATAGGAAGGTCCGGCGGGGTCGGAAAGCCACTGTCAATGTCTCTCCACCCTGCTATCCCCAACTCCTCAAGCCCTTCCCTGAGGGCCGTATAAGCAGATAGTGGACCAAGGACTAAATCGTGATCTCTCCTTCATGCAGGCCAGCGGCGAGCTCTTCCAACTCAGCCAACTGTATACTTTGACTAACGATGAGTAATTCCCCTCTGAAGCTAGCACTGCATCGAGCCCTTCGGGTCCAAGGGCCTTCAGTACCTGCATTTCCCGTGTTCCGACGCCGGGGTCAGCCTCTCATGCGAATATGCCGACCATTCGCGTTGGCGGTTTGTTAGTTGAGGCCTCCACCGACTGAGGCTTTCCGTAAAGACCAAATTCGAATGCGGCCTCACTTTCTGACCTAAGCGGAAAGGTCACAGAATTGCCATACGCGAGACCTTCTGCTTGATATCGCTCAAGGTAGCGTAGCAATGGGCCGGCGGTTAGACGCCTGGCTTGTGAAGTGGACGCGACCTTGTCCTCTTTACGGAGGCTTCCGAGTCGTCATTGGAGCAGGACACAAGGAGTTGAAGCACAAGGAGGAGCGCCACCACAAATAGAGATCGCCTCGCTGTGAGTTAAACTCTGGTTTTATCCAGTCCATCGTGTGCCCGTAAGCGATAGAGAAGCGTGAGGAGAATGACGGCCCCAAGTATCGTCAGTATATTGAATGGATAGAAGAAGCTGGTAGGGCTAATTATTGCTACGAGGCCAATGCCCGCAATCATGGCGACTCACCGTGCCGTAGCGAAGCAATAGACTGCAAGCCCGAGGCTTGCCGTGGCAATGAGTGCGGCGCCCAGCATTATGATGCGAGCACCCGTGCTTGAGGTGCTCGCCGTCACGGCCACCCAACATCCGAGGGCAGCAGTAACAGCAGCAACAGAGAGGGACGCTACGCAGGCGGCAAAGAATGGCCTGCCCCTCCCATTCGCAGGCGCAGTCACCTCACGAATACCAATTGGTCCATGGGTTCCGCGGGTGCTAGCCATTACGATTTATCCTTGTCCACGTGTCGGCAGCCATATGTGTCCCTGAGTACACTTTACTTTGCCAGGAGGGTGTAGCCGACTCTGTCACCGAGTACGACTCTCGTCGTAGCAAAGTGTGAGACTTAAAACGTCTCACGAATCAATTCATTTGTCGAGGGGACGAGTTGACTCATCAGGAACCTCCGCTTGTGCGGGGTCGTTGCCTCAGGTAGGAATCTCCGGTTGGGTGTGTCGTTGCCTCAGGTGAAGATCTCCGCGTGAGCACGATCGCGGATGGAGCTGACGATGAGTCAACGCAAGGCTGTGACGAAGAAGCAGGCCCTGGCCTATCGGGGTGCTGACCGGGTCGGGAAGACCCGGATTCTGGATGAGCTGGTGGAGCTGACTGGCTGGCACCGGGACTACGCCCGGGCCGCTCTGCGGCAGGCGCTGGTGATCGACCAGGTCAAGCCGCGCTCCGGGTCAAGTCGTGAGAGTCGAGGTCGAGATGCATCCGGGCATAACGGAAGTAGTTCTCCTGACGCCAGCTCGACCCCATCCGGTACACCACCTCGCCCGGGCTCAGGCCGGGGCGAGTCGTCAGGATGTGGAGCTGCTTGGCTACACCCAGCTCCGGAGATGCTGCCGGTTGGGCGGGGGAGTTCTCGCTGCGCCGAGTCGTCAGTCGGTGCCCGGCCCGGGCCGGGCAACGGCCTGCAGTAGTGCGGCATACCCCTCGGCATACTCCTGCGGGGTCACGTCCTGGGTGACCAGGCGTTGCAGGATGAAGCCGGGCATGACCCCGAACAGGGACTTGGCGACCTGCTCAGCGTCGGCGGTCGCGTCGATCATGCCGGCCTGCTGCTGATTGCGGATCATCACGACATAACGGTCCCGGAGCCGCCTGATCCGGCCCCCCACCTCGGCCCGCACCTGCTCATGACGGACCGCCTCGGCCCAGGCGGCGACCACCACCTTGGTGATGTCGACCGGCGCAGCCTCGGCGTGCTCCACGATCCGGGTGGTCAACTGCCTGGTCACCTCGATGGGGGAGGGGACCGGCTCCAGGCTGAGCAACTCGCCCAGGGCCTGGTCCAGGTGGGACAGCACGTAGTCCACGATGGCCAGGATGAGTTCTTCCTTGCTGCGGAAGTACCCGTAGACCGCTCCGGCGGAGAGCCCGGAGGCCGCGATGACGTCAGCCATGGTCGTCTTGTGGAACCCTTCCCGGGCTACACACGCCATAGCGGCCAGGATGATCTGCTCGCGACGCTGCTCGCGGTGCTCCGCGGTGACCCTGGGCATGGCCCGACCTTAAAACCGAACAATCGTTCTTGACAACTCGGCGCTTGAGGAGGACAGTGACTTAAACCGAAGGAACGTTCGTTTAAGGAGTTGTCATGAGCCTGCAGACTGCGCCAGAGCGCGACCAGGAGCCGCCCAGGACCCCGGCTCATCCGGCCGCGGGCCGGCCGACGACGTGGGCCCGCCTGGGAGCCCTCGCGATCGGGGTGGCCGCCGTGTTGTGTGTGGTCGCGACGGCGTTCACGTGGCCGGCGATCAATGCCGGCCCCCGCGACGTCCCGGTCGCGGTGGCCGGGTCGCCACCGATCGTCGAGCAACTCCGTGGGGCCCTGGCCGCGGGTGCGGGGGAGGGCGCTCTTGAGGTGCGAGTCGTGCCCGATCGGCGTGCTGCCGAGGAGGCGATCGCCGACCGCAAGGTGTACGGCGCCATCGTCCTCGGGCCAGAGGGGGGTCAACTGTTGACCGCGTCCGCCGCGAGCCCAGTGGTGGCAGAGCTGTTGACGACCCTGGCCGGCAACGTGCCGCCGCAGGTGGGTGGCCCGCTTCCGGTGACCGACCTGGTGCCGTTGCCACCCGACGACCCGCGAGGAGCCGGGCTGGCCACGGCCGTGCTGCCGCTGGTCATCGGCGGTCTGATCGCTGGTGGGCTCACCGCGGTGACCGTGCGGGGCCGCGTCGCACAACTGCTGTCGGTCGGTGTGCTGGCCCTGGCCGGGGGACTCGTCCTGGCAGCCGTCAACCACCTCTGGCTGGGGGTCCTGGTCGGGTCCTACTGGCTCAACGCCGCGGTCTTCGCGTTGGGGGTCGCGGCGGTTGCCACTGCGGTGGTGGGCCTGGTGCGGCTGGTGGGGCTGGCAGGGATCGCGCTCACCGCGGCCGTCATGGTGTTGCTCGGCAGCCCGCTGTCGGGCGTCCAGACGGCTCCGGAGATGCTGCCGGCCGGGTGGGCGACGTTGGGCCAGCTGTTGCCGCCGGGAGCCACCGGAACTGCCCTGCGCTCAGTGGCGTGGTTTGACGGGGCAGGCTCCGGCCCGGCGCTACTGGTGCTGGCCTGCTGGGTGGTGGCCGGTGCGCTGCTCCTGCTGCTGCCGGCACGCCGAGGTGCATCGGGCCAGTAGCACAGATCGACCCGTGGGCCAGTGGTGCACCGAGGTGTGATGAGGCCGGTCCAACCGGATGGTGAGCTGCGGCGTCACACCGGTATGACGACCTTGCGCAGGATGGCGACCACGGCGGTCGCGGTGGTGCTCGTGCTGGTCTGCGGCCTCGCCCAGGGGTCGGCCACAGACTCTCGACCGGATGCCCCCGCCACCCCCGCGGCGACGACCGCCGGAGACCTGGACTTCGCCGTGCACCGGCTGGCCGGCGCGAACCGTTACGAGACGGCAGCCGCCGTCAGTCGCGCGTTCTTCGACCCAGGCGTGCCGGTCGCGGTCATCGCCACCGGAGCCAACTTCCCCGACGGGTTGACCGCCGGCCCGGCCGCCGACCAGCTCGGTGGGCCCGTGCTCTTCGTCACCCGCGACCGCGTGCCCTCCGCCACGCGTGCCGAGCTGCTCCGGCTGCGGCCCCAGCAGATCGTGGTGGTCGGCGGTCTGGA
>CAYVEH010000154.1:0-6308 GCA_964450585.1 uncultured Ornithinimicrobium sp. | reverse complement strand
AGATCGCCGCCGAGTTCGACAGCGTGCACAACATCCACCGGGCGGTGCGGGTGGGGTCGGTCGACGCAGTCATCGCGGCCTCCCAGCTGCGCCCGGCGGTGATCGCCTCGATTGAGGGCCAACCGCCGCGTCCCTGACTGTGACGCCGGAGGGTGCTCAGCGGACCAGGGGAGCCTTCGCCCGGTTGCGGATCAGGGACGCGACGGTCGCCGCTGCCACCGAAGTCACGATGACCACGAGGGAGAGCCAAGTCGGCACGGTCGGCACCCACAGCAGGGGTTGGCCGCCGTTGACGAAGGGCAGCTCGTTGTAGTGCAGGGCATGCAACGTCAGCTTCACCCCGATGAAGGCCAGCAGGAAGGCGATGCCGTAGTGCAGGTAGACGAGGCGGTCCAGCAGGCCGCCAAGCAGGAAGTAGAGCTGGCGCAACCCCATCAGCGCGAAGATGTTGCAGGCGAAGACTAGGAACGGATCCTGGGTCACCGAGAAGATGGCGGGGATCGAGTCGACGGCGAACAGCAGGTCGGTGGTGCCGAGGGCGATGAGCACCAGCAGCATCGGCGTATAGAAGCGACTGCCACCCTGCTCGATGCGCATCCTCCCGTCGTGCCAGTCGTCGGTGAGGTTCACCCGGCGGCGCAGCAACCGCACCAGTGCGTTGTCCTGCTGGTCCTCGTCCTCCTCGGAGCCGAATGCCTGTCGCCACGCGGCATAGATCAGCCAGACCGCGAAGATGTAGAAGATCCAGGACAGGCTCTCGATGAGCTGGACACCTACCAGGATGAAGATGCCGCGGAGCACGATCGCGATGATGATGCCAGCCACGAGCACCCGCTGCTGGAGCACCCGGGGCACGCCGAACCGGGCGATCAGGATGATGAAGACAAACAGGTTATCGATGGACAGGGAGTACTCGAGCAGCTAGCCGGTCAGGAAGTCCGCGGTATGGCCGCCGCCAACAACGAAGAACAGGACGGCGGCAAAGACCAGGGCGAGAGAGACATAGAACCCGACCCAGAGGGCGGACTCGCGCATCGAGGGGACGTGGGGTCGCTGGATGACCAGAAGCAGGTCAACGAGGAGGATGACGAGTAGGATGGACAGGGAGGCGATCTCAAAGATCTGGTAGGCGCTCAAGGATCAGCTTTCGGGGCGGAGGACGTCGGCGACGAACGTCTCTCCCGCGCACCACGTGCGCCGCTGCGACCGGGAGCACTGGCTCCGTAGTGACGATCGCGGTGTGTTGGGATACTCCCCCTCGCTGGCGCCAGTATATCGGGAACGGGGACACTCAGGCGTCGTCGCGCACCGCCAGGAGAGTGAGATCCCACACGTGTCGAGCATCCTCGTCGGCGTGGTCTCCCAGGGCAGGATGGTGCTCCTGGAGCTCGCGCAGACGCCCCATGACCTCGCGGAGAACGCCAAGTGCCTCCTCCTGGGTGAGTCGGAAGGTGTAGCGCGCCCACTCACCTTTGACGTCCTCGTCTGTACCACTGGCGTAGGCATCGGTGAATCGTGCGACCCGACGCATCACGTCCTGCACCCGACCAGCTTCCTCTCCCACGTATGTCGTGATCGCGGCAAGGTCAGAGCCGGACACCGGGGTCGACGGGTCGGCGAGGCGTAGGACTCCACCGCGGAGCCGCCACACCCGGTCGCGGCGGTCCCGAGCCTCTTCCGGTGCCTCCTCGAGCAATTCGGCTGCGGCCAGGCTACGCAGGTGGAAACTGATCTGGTTGGCGGGCAGATCCAGTGTCCGGGCCAGGTCCGCCGCTCGCGCGGTGCCCCCGCCTGACAGTAGATCCACGATGCGTCTCCGGACGGGATGGCTCATCGCCCTGAGCTGTCGGCTGGTGAGCTGGGCCGTGTGGTCGGGGGCAGCAGGGTCAGCGGGCGGCATGGCACCAGCATAGGCAACCTGCATCAGATAGTGCGCACGGTTTATTGCGCAATAGTACGTGCGCAAATATGCTGCCAGTCATGACTCCGCTGACGCGATCCACAGCCTCCCGACTCTGGCGCAACCCTGACTACCTCTACTGGCTCGGCGCCGATACCGGACATCTGCTGGGGATGTCGCTCTATGCCTTTCTGCTCCCCCTGCTTGCCCTGATGGTGCTGGACAACCCCGCGGGCGCCGGCTCCGTCGCGGCGGCGGGTCAGCTATCGCGGGTGTTCGCGACGCTGCCCGGTGGCGTGCTCAGTGATCGACGTGACCGTCGAGGCCTCATGGTTCTGGGTGGTCTGACCGGTGCCGCGATCGTGTTCGCGCTGCTGCTCGTCGAGAGTCTGGGGGAGCTGACGTTCTGGGGGCTACTGGCCGTCTCGATCCTGATGGGAGGTCGCAACGGGTTGCTCGGTGGGGTGTCCAACACCGCTCTAAAACAGGTGGTGCCCACGCCGCAGTTGCCCATGGCGCTCAGTGCTAACCAGGCCAGGGACGGGGCGATCCAGCTCGGGGCTGCACCTGCCGGGGGAGCGCTCCTGGTGCTCGGCCCCGGGGTCGCGCTGGTGGCCGCTAGCGCGGCGCTGCTCGGCTCGGCACTCAGTGCGCTGGGCATCCGCGCCGACCTGCACCCACGCGCCGACCAGCCAGCGCGGGACGGGCGGGTCTCTGCCGAGACTGCAGAGGACCCGCAGGTGCCGGGAGAGCATCCCGTCGCTGGCATGGCAGCAGAGGCGGTCGAGGGTCTCGTCTGGCTCTGGCGACAGACGGTTCTGCGCGGCGTCCTGTTCGTGTCCACCATGGTCAACCTCGGTGTGAATGCCACCCTGACCACCTTGGTCTTTGACTTCCAGCAGGATGGCGTGCCGGCACCGACGATCGGGCTGCTCACGACTGCCATGGGAGCCGCCGTCATCGTGGGGGCGTTGGTGGCGCCGTGGTTGGTCCGGCAGGTTCCCACGGGGCGACTCGCACTGGTTGCCATGCTCGCTGTGGGAGCAGCGTTCGCGGCTCTGGTCGTCCTCGAGAGCGTGCCGGTGGTGATCGTGGTCTTTGGGCTGGCCTTTCTGCTGGGGCCGGCAATTGACGCGGGACTGCTGGGTTACTTCATGGCGCGCGTGCCGCAGCATCTGATGGGACGGGCCATGAACTCTTTTTCACTCTTTTCACTCGGGGCGGTTCCACTCGCGCCGGTCATCGCCGGGTTCGGTCTGAGCGTTTTCGGGAGGGCCGGAACCCTGGCCATATGTGCTGGGCTGCCGTTGCTCGCAGCGCTCCTCGTCCTGGTCAGTCGTGATCTGCGGCGACTCCCGACGCCGCAGGGATGGGAGGAATCCTGAAGAATTTCGTCCTCAATCGGTTCTAACGTCGTCCTCATGGAAGACGACGACGTGACGGACTGGCTGATGGCGGGCGACCCGGCGATCCGCTGGCAGGTGCTGGCTGACCTGATCGGGGCAGGCCCGGACGAGGTGGCCGCCGAGCGGACCCAGGTGGCGCAGACCGGCTGGGGCAGGCGCCTGCTCGACCTGCAGGCCGACGGTCAGTGGGCCGGTGGTGCCTGCTTCCCGAGTCGCGACTGGCGCCCGGAGGTGGTCGTGGGTGACCCGGAGGGGCAGCCCTGGACGGCGACGCTGCCCACCCTGCGGCTGCTGCGGGACTGCGGCATCGACCCAGCGGATCCGGAGGTTCGGTCCGCGATCGAGGGTGTGCGGCGGACCTGCCGCTGGGAGTACGCCGGGGAGCCGTTCTTCGAGGGAGAGGTCGAGCCCTGTATCAACGGCGGCGCCGTGGCGATCGGTGCCTACTTCGGTCAGGACGTCGAACCCGTCGTGACCCGGCTCCTGGGCGAGCAGCTTGAGGACGGGGGCTGGAACTGCGAGACGGAGAACGGCTCGACCCGGTCCTCGTTCCACACCACCATCTGTGTCCTCGACGGGCTCCTGGAGTACGAACGGTGCGGCGGCGTGCAGGACGTCACTGCGGCACGTCGCCACGGGGAGGAGTACCTGCTCAGCAGGCGCCTGTTCCGACGGGCCAGCACCGGCGAGATCGTCGACCCCGACTGGGAGCAGTTCTCCTTCCCGCCCCAGTGGCACTACGACATCCTGCGCGGGCTCGACTACTTCCGGGCCGCCGGCGGCACGCCCGACCCGCGACTGGCCGATGCCGCCGACGTGGTGCGGGCCCGGCAACAACCCGACGGCACCTGGCTGCAGGAGAACAGCCACCCCGGCCTGATCCACTTCGAGCTCGAGGACGGCGACGGTGCGCCGAGCAGGTGGAACACGCTGCGGGCCCTCCGGTCGCTACGTTGGCACGACGCCCGAGCCACGACGGGGTGAGGCTGGCCGGCTCGCTCACCGGTAGCGGGTCAGGGCCCGCATCGCGGCGTCACCGTAGCCACCGCCGAACAGGATGGCGTGCACCAGCAGCGGCGCGAGCTGGTACCAGGGCACCCGCTCCCGCCAGCCGTCGTCGAGTGGTGCCACCTCCTGGTAGGCCTCGAAGCACTCCGGACCGAACCCACCGAACAGCTGCATCATCGCCAGGTCGACCTCCGGGTGCCCCCAGAAGCAGGCCGGGTCAATCAGCCAGTTGGTGCCCTGGGTGTCGACCACCCGGTTGCCGCCCCACAGGTCACCGTGCAGCAGGGCGGGCGTGCAGACCGTGCCGCACAGTTCCGCGCGGCGGGGCTCGAGCTCGGTGAGTATGCCGTGGGCCGCCGGATCGAGACGACCCTCCGAGACCGCTCGGGTCACCAGGGGTGCCAGGCGCCGGTGCAGATAGAAGTCCGGCCAGTCCGGCGTCGGTGTCAGGTCGACCTCGACCGATCCGAGGTGCCCGCTGGAGGTGCCGTCGAGCCCACCGAAGGCCACCCGGCCGGTGCGGGCCCCCGCGCCATGGAGGTGGGCCAGTCCCCGCCCGAGCGCGACCTCGGCCTGATGCCCCGGCATACTCCCCACCTCGATCCACTCCAGCACCAGCCCGCGGGAGGACTCCCGCAGGACCTCCGGCACGCGGATGTCGGCGGGGGCAGCCTCGCGCAGCGCTCGCAGGCCCTCGGCCTCACGTTCGAACATCGCTGGCGAGGGGGCATCGTGGGTCTTGGCGAAGAGGGGCCCGTCGGGGGTCTGCAGCCGGTAGGCCCGCGAGATGTCACCGCCGGAGACCGGCTCGACGCGGCGCACACGCAGGCCGGACACCAGCTCTTCGGGGAGGGCGTGGGCGGGATCGGGACGGGTCATCAGGCTCCCTCACTGGGGTCGGGGCGGGCTTGCTGACAGACTGTCACGATGGGCTGGTGGAGCGGGAGCGTCGTGCCCCGGCTGACCCATGCCACGCTGGACAACCCGGTGGTGGACGGTTACCGCGCACGGGTCTGCGCCGGCCTGACCGGCCACGTCCTGGAGATCGGTTTCGGCAGCGGTCTGAACCTGCCGCACCTGCCTGCTGCGGTGACGGCGGTGACGGCGGTGGAGCCCTCGGACGTGGCCTGGCACCTCGCCGAGTCCGCGATCGCCACCTGCGCGGTGCCGGTGACGCGCGGTGACCGGGAGGCCGAGTCCCTGAGCCTGCCTGACGTCAGCGTCGACGCCGTGCTGGTGACCTTCTCGCTGTGCACCGTGGCCGACCCCGGAAGGGCGCTCGCCGAGGTGCTTCGGGTGCTGCGCCCGGGCGGGTTGCTGCACTTCCTGGAGCACGGGCTGGCACCGGATGAGGGGGTGCGTCGCTGGCAGCACCGGCTGGAGCCGCTCCAGCGGCGGGCCGTCGCCGGCTGCCACCTGACCCGGTCGGTGCCGGAGCTGGTGCAGGCCGCCGGGCTCCGTCTGGACGCCGTGGAGTCGTGGTATCTCCCCGGGCCAGCGGTGTCCCGCCCGTGGGGCTATCTCTCGCTCGGGCGCGCCGAGCGGCTGCCATGAGCGGTGGCGGTGGCGCCGGGCGGGAGGCGTTGGGTGCGGATCGGTCTCGTCCGGGTCGGGATCGTCCGGGTCGGTCTCGTCCGGGTCGGTCCGGCCTGGACTGGGCCCGTCTCGGGGCAGGCCTGCCGTTCGCCGAGTCCGTGCCGGCGCTGCGGGATGCGGTCCGCTCTCGCGGGGTCGCGGTCGTGCAGGCGCCGCCGGGCACGGGCAAGACGACGCTCGCGCCGCCGGCCCTGGCCGAGACGGTGGCGGGCCGGGTCGTGGTCGTGCAGCCGCGCCGGATCGCGGCCCGGGCGGCGGCACGGCGGCTCGCTCAGCTGACGGGGGAGCCGGTGGGAGGCTTCTCCGGCTTCACCGTGCGGGGTGAGCGACAGGTGTCCGGGTTGACCCGGGTCGAGTTCTGCACCCCGGGGGTCCTGCTGCGGCGCCTGCTGTCCGAT
>CAYVEH010000153.1:0-6327 GCA_964450585.1 uncultured Ornithinimicrobium sp. | reverse complement strand
CGCTCCTCACGGAGCACGTCGCCCAACTCGCGTCGCAAGAGAACCATTGCCGAACCTCCCTCATCCCATCCTGGGCTACTTACCACAACCGTACATCGCCGAGCCGACAGAAGCCCCCTCAGCGGGCATCTGCCGCTCCGTCACCGCCGTCGACCAGGACCTCAACCAGCAGGTCAAGGGCCGCTGCCACCGTCTGTCGGCGGATCTGGTCCCGGGATCCATCCAAGGTCAACATCCGCACCTCCCGCCGGGATTCCCGACTGACGGCGACAAAGACGGTGCCCACCGGTTTGCCCTCGCTCGCGTCGGGTCCGGCCACGCCCGTGGTGGCCACCCCGACGTCCGCCCCGGTCAGCCGCCTCACGCCCTCGGCCATCTGCTCAGCGGTCTCGGCGGCCACCGTGCCGTGCCGGGCGATCACCTCCTCGGGCACCGCCAGCACCCGGGTCTTCAGGTCGGTCGAGTACGACGCGACCCCGCCATAGACCACTGCGCTGGCACCGGGCACCGAGGTCAGGGCACCGCAGACCAGCCCTCCGGTCAGCGACTCGGCCGTGGCCACCGATGCCTGCGCCGCGATCAGTGCCCGGATCGCACGGACCGCCTGCGGGTCTCCAGCGACGTCGTCGGCATCCTGTGGCCCGGTCTGCGGGGAGCCCACCGGCCTCACCTTCTCCCGCCGTGGGCGGCAGTGGAGCGTCGCAACCGCAGCGCCTGGGTGATGTAGTCCACGCCGGTGATCACCGTGACCAGCACTGCTGCGTACATCACCCACAGCCCGAGCGTGTGCAGCACCCCGGTCAGCGGAAGAATCAGCAGCAGCAGACCGGCGGCCTGCAGCGTGGTCTTGATTTTGCCGCCCTTGCTGGCAGCGATGACCCCGCGGCGAATCACCCAGAAGCGCAGGCCGGTGATCCCCAACTCCCGCACCAGGATCACGACGGTCACCCACCATGGCAGCGACCCGAGCACCGACAGCCCGATGAGGGCCGACCCCATCAGCGCCTTGTCGGCGATCGGGTCGGCCACCTTGCCGAAGGTGGTCACCAACTGCCGACGCCGCGCCAGGTCGCCGTCCAGCCAATCGGTGAAGCTGGCCACGGCAAAGACCACGGCTGCCCACCAGCGATGCGGGTCCGACTGGCCCGAGTCCCGCATCAGCAACCACAGGAACAGCGGGATCATGAGGATCCGCAGCAGGGTCAGTGCGTTGGGCAGGTTCCACGCATGTGCCCTGGGCGCCACCGGCCTCGCTGCCGGGTCCGGTGAGTCGGTCACGACGGGGGCGCCTCCGTGTCGGTGACGACACGAGCGATGAGATCCACTCCCTCGGTGCCGGTGACCCGGGCGGGCACGATGTCACCGACGGCGGGACGCTCCTGCGGTGACCAGCCGACCAGGGTGGTGCATCCGTCCACGTCCGGCCCCTGCTGCTCGGCGCGGCCCGTGACGACCAGACCCTCATCCCCCTCTGCGGACTCCTCCACCAGCACACTGACCAGCTCGCCCACCCGGTCCGCCGCGCGCTGCGCCGTCAGCTGCTCCACCAGCGAGGTGACCAACTCCACGCGCTCCTGGATCACCGTCTCCGGTAGCTTGTCGGCATACGTCTCGGCTTCGGTACCGTCCTCATCGCTGTACCCGAAGACCCCGACCACATCGAGCTCGGCCTCCTGCAGGAACGTGGTCAACTCAGCCAGATCCGCCTCGGTCTCCCCCGGGAAACCGACGATGACATTGGAGCGCACCCCGGCACCCGGGAGGTGCTGGCGCACCGTGCGCAGTAGCGACAGGAAGGACTGGCGGTCCCCGAACCGGCGCATCCGCCGCAGCAGCGGCCCGGAGGCGTGCTGGAAGGAGATATCAAAGTATGCCGTCACTCCCGGAGTCTGCGCCATCACCTCCAGCAGCTCGGGCCGGATCTCCGCGGGCTGCAGGTAGGAGACCCGCACCCGCTCGATGCCAGGCACCGCGGCCAGTTCGGGCAACAACTGCTCCAGGAGCCGCATGTCACCCAGGTCCTTGCCGTAGGACGTGGTGTTCTCACTGACGAGGAAGACCTCCCGGACGTCCCGCTGTGCCAACCACCGCGCTTCCTGCAGGATCTCCTGCGGCTGGCGGGACAGGAACGACCCACGGAACATCGGAATCGCGCAGAAGGCGCACCGCCGGTCACAGCCGGAGGCGATCTTCAACGGTGCCCAGGGACGTCCGTCCAGGCGGGCACGCACGACCGGTGGACCGGAGGCAGCTCCTGCCGTGCCAGCACCCTGCGAGTTCGCCGCCAGATAGTCCTCGGCCCGGATCGGCTGCGGCTGCTGGTGACCGGGCAGGGCCACCTGCCGGCTACGCTCCTGCCGCGCGGACGGAGCCAGCGGCAGCAGGGTGCGCCGGTCCCGGGGCACGTGGGAGGTTGGGCGGTCACCGTCGAGGATCGCTTGCAGTTGGGCGGACATGTCCTGGTAGGAATCGAAACCGAGCACGGCATCGGCCTCGGGCAGCTGGCGGGCCAGTTGCTGCCCGTAGCGCTCAGCCAGACACCCGACGGCCACCACGGCGCGGGTGCGGCCGCTCTCCTTGAGGTCCCCGGCCTCTAACAGGGCGTCAATGGAGTCCTTCTTGGCCTGCTCGACGAAACCGCAGGTGTTGATCACCGCGACGTCGGCCTCCTCGGCATCGGCCACCAGGGTCCACCCACCGGCGGTGAGTCGGCCGGCCAGTTCCTCGGAATCCACCTCGTTGCGGGAGCAGCCGAGCGTCACCAGGGCCACGGTCCGGCTCGGGGGCTCAGCTCCGGACTCAGCAGGGGCCACGCGGGTCGCGCTCATAGCTCCACCTTAAGTGAGGCGGCACCCCGGTCGAGGACTCACCACGCCTCGTGCGAGGGGGTCGGGGGCAGGCCGCACTCCAGCCGCACCTGTTCGGCCCGCTCCCGGGCCGCATCGGCCCTCACCTCCTGACCCAGGTGCAGATAGACCTCAGCCAGCGCGAGGAGGGCACGGAACTCCATCTCCCGCAACCGCTCCCGACGTGCCCGGGCCAGGGCCTCGTCGATCCGTGTCATCGCCAGCCCGGAGCGTTCCCGGCTCTCGATGCGGCCGACGGTGATCAAGGCCTGGACGATCTCGATCTGCTCGCGGTGCTCCACCGCCTGGTTCAGCGCCCGCAGCGCCAGCTCATGCGCCGTGGCCGACTCCCCCTGTCGGTACCGGACCTGGGCGAGAAAGCTGTACAACTCGCAGACCATCACGTAGTTGGCGGTCTGCCTGGCCAGTTCCAGCGCCTGACCGATCACCTCGGCCGCCTCCGACAGCCGCCCCCGACGCAGCTCCAGCAGCGCCAGGGTGCGCAGCGCGTTGGCACGAGCGTCCGGGTGTGGCTCCTCGGCGAGCAGGTCGCCCAGGATGGACTCCGCCCGTTCGGGTCGCTCCAGGCCCACCAGGACGAAGCCCAGGTTGCTGCGGACCGTCTGCGCCCGGGCTTGGTCCCCACCGGTCTCGCAGAGCCGCAGGGCACGGCTGAGGTGGCCCCAGGCGCGCAGGTAGCAGCCCTCCATCACCATCGGGTTGGCCACATTGTTGTGCACCACCCCCAGGCGAATCGGATCGTCGGAGGCGATGGCCAGCTGCCGCGCCCGGTCCCACTGCTCCTCGGCGGCCTCAGTGTCGCCGAGTTTGCCGGTGACCGCGGCCAGCGCCTGCATCGCTGCCGACGCCGCGCACAGGTCGCCACGCCGTTCGGCGACCTGCACCGCATGCCGTTGCAGGCGATCAGCCACCTCAAACTCGCCCCTCCCGGTGAGCGCTCCGTTCAGATGGCGGGACAGGCTGATGACCTCCTCGTCCGCGGTCTCCGGAGCCATCTCCACGGCGGCCACCATGGGCTCCGCCGCCCGGTCCAACCACTGGTTCGCCTGGGCCAGGTCGGTGAAGATCTCCTGCTCACCACCCCGTTTGGTCATCGTGTCGACGGCCTCGACCCGGCGTTGGTAGTACGTCAGCAGCCGGTGCAGCATCCGATCCCGCTCGGCCTCGGGCAGGTCGGCGGCACGCTCCCGGGCGTAGGCGGCCAACAGATCGTGCTGGCGGACCCACCCGTGATCCCGCTGGGCGAGACTAGCGCGGACCAGGTGGTCGACCCCGCGTCGGGCCGTGCGCTGGTCGGTGTCGGTCAGCGCTGCCATCCCGCCCAGGTCGATGCGGTTGCCGACGTGCACGCCGAGGGCCTGAAAGAGTGGGTAGACCGCCGGCGGCAGCGCATCGACCGACCAGGAGAAGACCGTGCGAGCGCTGGTCACCGGATCACCCAGATCCAGCCAGTCCAGGACCTCCTCCGAGGGCGCCTCCGGGGTGAGCAGGTCGGCGGTGCTCAGCTCCTCGGCGCGCAGCGCCGCCACCCGCAACGCGACCGGCAACCCGCCGCAGCGGCTGGCCAGGTGCTCCAGCACGCTGTCGGCCACCGGCGCGTCGGCGGCATCCTCGGGGGTGGCACCGGGCCGGCTGCGGCTCACCTGGCGCAGCAACTCCAGGGCATCAGTCGGCCCCAGCGGTGACAGCGGCACGTGCTGCACGTTGTCCCGGGCGATCAACCCGGTCAGTTGGTCACGACTGGTGATCAGGGCCACGCACCCCGGCTCGCCAGGCAGGAAGGGACGCACCTGGTCCTCACTGCAGGCGTTGTCGACGATGATCGCCACCTGCCGCCCGGCCAGCCGACTGCGGTAGGTGGCGATGCGCTCCTCGGTGTCCCGTAACCCGGTCGGGTTGCCCCCCAGCGACCGGATGAGCCGGTCCAGCACCACGCCGGTGGGCGGCTCGGGCGTCGGGCCGTACCCGTGCAGGTCCACGAAGAGCTGCCCGTCCGGGAAGTGCTCCCGGTGCTCGCTGGCCCAGGCCACGGCCAGGGACGTCTTGCCCACCCCGGGGAGCCCGGAGATGAGCACCTGCCGGCAGGCTCCGGCCGACAGGGCCCGCCCGACCTCCTGCAGTGCGGTATGCCGACCCACCAGCGGCACCGGCGCCGGTAGTTGGGAGGGCGCCGGGACCGTCTGAGGGTGCTCGGCCGGCGCTGCCGCCGTGGCCTCGGGCACCGGGGAGCGGCCGCTGAGCACGAACTCCTGCACCCGACGCAGCGGCTCAGAGGGCTCCAGACCCAACTCCTCGACGAGGTGCTGGCGGGTGCGGGTATAGACCTCCAGCGCCTCGGCCGGACGCCCCGCCTGGTGCAGCCCCTGCATGAGCAGGACCTGCAGCGGCTCGTGCACCGGGTTGGCCGTCGCCACGCGGGTGAGGTCGGTGAGCACGTCCAGGTGCCGACCACCCCGGATCTCGGCGTCGAAGAGCATCTCGACCGCCTCGTCGCGCACCTGCTGCAGCCGGGCCGCTTCATCCGAGATCAGGGGCACGTCAAGGTCCGGGTAGGCCCGCCCGTCCCATGGATCGCTCCACTGGGCCAGGGCCTGCCGGGCCAGTGCCGCCCGGGCCGGGTCCTGGACCCCGGCAGCCTTGGCCTGTTCGACCAGCCCCTCGAACCGGGCGGCGTCCAACTCCTCGGGCTCGACCTGCAGCAGGTAGCCGTTGCGGTCGGCCACGATCCGCTCGGGCCGGTCCAGCGCCTGCCGGAACCGGTGCACGTGCAGATGGACTCGCCCGGTGGCCTTGGCTCGCTCCTGCGGGGACTGCTGGTCCGGCCACAGGGTGTGCGCCAGGGTGTCGTAACTGACCAGGCGCCCGGCTCGGGCCAGGAACAGCCCGAGCAGGCGGTGGCGCAGCATCCCCCGGGGCCGGATCCACTCCGACTCCGTGCGGTACCCCACACGCCCAAGCACCTGGAACTCCACGACATCCCCTCCGTCGATCCACGGTAGTCGGGTCAGCGGTCAGGTGCCAGTGGAATGAAACCGTGAGGAAAGAGCCCCCGGGCAGCCTGAGGGGCGTGACTGGAACAGCAACGAGGCCCGACCAGCGTGCGCTCACGCGGTGGCAGGTCTACGGCGTCTGCCTGGTGATGTTCCTGGAGGGGTTGAGCTCCTCCAGCATCACGGTCCAGGTTGCCGCGGTCCGCGCCGACCTGAGCCCCAGCGCGGTGGAGCTGCAGCTCGTCGCCTCGATGTTCCTGGTGGCCTACGCGGCCTTCCTGCTGCCGGCCGGCCGATGGGCCGACTGGCTGGACCGTCGGCTGGTGTTTCTGGCCGGGCTGGCCCTCTTTGCTCTGGGCAGCCTGGCCGGGGCGCTGGCACCGGCGGTAGAGGTGCTCGTCGGGGCCCGCCTGCTGCAGGGGGCAGGCGCGGCCCTGACGGCACCGGCCGCGTTGGGGCTGATCACCGCG
>CAYVEH010000152.1:0-6351 GCA_964450585.1 uncultured Ornithinimicrobium sp. | reverse complement strand
CTGCCCGACTACCCCGGCGCCGTCGTCGTCGCCAGCCACGACCGGTGGTTGCGTGCGGGGTGGTCCGGCGAACGACTCCACCTGGAAGGACTCCCATGCACCTGACCATCACCCGCGGCAACGACCCGGAGGCCACGCGTCGGATCCTGGGGGCGCTGCCCGACTGGTTCGGCATCCCCTCGGCCAACGAGCACTATGTCAGCGCAGCAGCCAGCAAGGACTCCTACCTCGCCCAGTTCGGGGGCACCACGGTGGGGGTGGCCCTCGTGGACCGGCATTTCGCGCAGACCGCTGAGATCCACCTCATCGCCGTCGCCCCGGAGCACCACGGCAGCGGAGCCGGGTCCGCCCTCCTGGCGGCGATCGAGCACGATCTGCGTGAGGACGGTGCCCAGCTGCTCGCGGTCAAGACCGTCGGGCCGTCCTACGCGGACGATGGGTATGCCGCCACGCGGGCCTTCTATACAGCTCGCGGGTTCCTGCCGGTCGAGGAGATCGAGGGCCTGGACTGGGATGGGCCGACGGTGATCATGATCAAGCCGCTGTGAGCACCAGCCCTCAGGTGGCTGCCACCCGGTCGATGATCAGCGGGGTGGCCTGGTAGGGCACGTCGGCAGGAGCCACGTCCCAGGCACCCTCCAGGGCCTCCTGGGCGCGAGCGAACCGCTCCGGGGTGTCCGTGTGTAAGGTCAGCAGCGGCTGGCCTGCCGTGACAGTGTCACCGGGCCTGGCGTGCCACTCGACTCCGGCTCCGGCCTGCACCGGGTCCTCCTTGCGGGCCCGGCCGGCACCCAGCCGCCAGGCGGCCACCCCGATCTGGAAGGCGTCCAGCCGGGTCAGCACACCATCGGCATCGGCGGTGATCTGATGGCTCTCCGCGCCCGTCGGCAGCTCTGCGTCCGGGTCACCGTCCTGGGCTCTGATCATGGTCCGCCAAACGTCCATGGCACGTCCGTCGGCCAGGGCGTCAGCGGGGTCGATGTCGTCCACGCCAGCCGCCGCCAGCATCTCCCGGGCCAGGGCCACCGTGAGCTCAACCACATCCGACGGCCCGCCACCGGCGAGCACCTCCACGCTCTCGCGCACCTCCAGCGCGTTACCTGCGGTCAGTCCCAACGGGGTGGACATATCGGTGAGCAGGGCGACGGTG
The DNA here is from genome assembly GCA_964450585.1 of uncultured Ornithinimicrobium sp. Classification (GTDB taxonomy): domain Bacteria; phylum Actinomycetota; class Actinomycetes; order Actinomycetales; family Dermatophilaceae; genus Ornithinicoccus. The sequence goes on along the minus strand of CAYVEH010000152.1, from coordinate 5,201 downwards.
CGCACGCCCGCGTCGCTGCCCAGCCCGACCATGGTGCGGGCCAGCTCACCGGCCTGCTCGGCATCCTTCATGAAGGCCCCGGAGCCGACCTTGACATCGAGCACCAGGGCCCCGGTGCCCTCGGCGATCTTCTTACTCATGATGGAGGAGGCGATCAGCGGGATGGCCTCCACCGTGCCGGTCACGTCGCGCAGCGCATACAGCCGCTTGTCGGCCGGTGCCAGGCCCGAGCCGGCGGCGCAGACCACCGCCCCGACGTCCTCCAACTGGGCGAGCATCTCCTCGTTGGACAGGCCGGCCCGCCAGCCCGGGATGGACTCCAACTTGTCCAGAGTCCCGCCGGTGTGGCCGAGCCCGCGACCGGACAGCTGCGGCACCGCCACCCCACAGGCCGCCACCAGCGGCGCCAGCGGGAGGGTGATCTTGTCACCGACCCCGCCGGTGGAGTGCTTGTCCGCGGTGGGCCGGCTCAGCGAGGAGAAGTCCATCCGCTCCCCCGAGTTGATCATGGCGGTGGTCCAGTCGCTGATCTCCCGGCGGTCCATGCCGTTGAGCAGGATGGCCATGGCCAGCGCAGACATCTGCTCATCCGCGATGACGCCCCGGGTGTAGGCGTCGATCGTCCAGGCGATCTGCTCGCTGGACAGCTGCTGCCGGTCCCGCTTGGCGCGAATGATGTCAACAGTGTCAAAGGTCTCGCTCACAGGCCCATCCAATCACCGCTCTGGCTCGGGCCATAGCCCCCGGGCCGGGCGCACCACCGGTATGCCGTAGCCCGCGGTGTGCGATCCTGTGCCAGTGAATCTCGCTCAGGCCATGCAGCAGATCGTCCCCGCCGTGCAGGAGTTCAAGCGCCGCTCCCTGCACCAGCCCGGTGGGGAGACCACCATGTCCCCCGCGCTGCTTGCGCTGCGGGAGGACCGGGTGGTTGCGGTGGTGACCGCGCCGCGGATGGCGGCGGTACTGGCCTGTGCCCCGACCCTGGCGATCGGGCTCGCCCCGCAGATGATGGTCATCGCCGCCCAGGTCGAGTTGCCGGCCCGTGAGGCAGAGGGAGACCAGCCGGCACAGCAGGCGGGGGAAGGGCTGGCCTACACGACGTTCAACCGCGAGCGGCAGGCCAGTTTGGCGGTGCAGCGTTACCTGGTGCGCGAGGGCCAGGTGTCGTTCGGTCCGCCCGAACGGGGCGTCCCCGATGATCGACACCTGATGGATGAGTTGGCTCGCGCGATGAGTCACGCCAGCCTGGACCCGGCCAAGGTGGCCCGCAAGGACGAGCGCGAGCAGGAGCCGGACGTCAATCCCAGCTTCCTGCCCGAGGAGGAGGGCCGGATGGCGATCGATACCGGGACTGTCAAGTCCGCCTACGAGAAGGTCGTCGGGGTCGGCGGCACCGCCCTGTTCCTGGCCCGGGACGGCGCGCACGCCACCCGGATGCTGGCTGCGGGGCTGCCCCAGCAGTGTCTGCTGGGCGGCGACTGATCAGACCTGCAGATCCTCTGGGCCGAAGGCCTGCGGCAGGACCTGCGACATCGGCAGCACCCCCTGCGGGGTGGCCAGCCGGCAGTCCGCGCCCCCGTGCTCCCAGATCAGTTGGCGGCACCTGCCGCAGGGCATGATCGTGGTCCCGTCCCGGTTCACGCAGGACACCGCGACCAGGCGACCGCCGCCGGTGGCGATCAACTCCGAGATCATGCCGCACTCAGCGCACAGCGCGACCCCGAAGGCGGCGTTCTCCACGTTGCACCCGGCCACCACGCGACCGTCATCCACCAGGCCGGCCGCCCCCACCGGGTATCCGGAGTAGGGCGCGTAGGCCTGCCGCATCAACTCGATGGCCCGCTGCTGCAGCCCCGCCCAGTCGATCGACGGGCCGGTGCCGGCAGCGGTGCTCGACACGTCCTCGCTCATGCTGCTCCTCACTTGGTGTACGGCACCCCGTTGGCCGCCGGTGGGCGCACCCGCCCGACCAGGCCGGCGACGGCGAAGATGGTGATGACATAGGGCAGCATCAGCAGCAGTTGTGAAGGCATCGGCGAGCCGATGCTGCTGAGCACGTTGCCGAGGTTCTTGGAGAAGCCGAACAGCAACGCGGCGATCAGGGCGCCGGTCGGGCGCCACTTGCCCAGGATCATCGCGGCCAGGGCGATGAAGCCGTTGCCGGCCGACATCTCCCGGCCGAACGCCAAGCCGCTGCCGATGGTGAAGAACGCACCGCCCAGCCCGGCGATGGCACCGCCCAGCATGACGTTCCAGACCCGCCGCTTGTTGACATTGATGCCCACGGTGTCGGCCGCCTTCGGGTGCTCACCCACGGCCCGGGTGCGCAGCCCCCAGCGACTGCGGAAGAGCATGAACTGCAGCACGATCACCGCGGCATACATGAGGTAGACCAGGATGCTCTGCCGGAAGAGCACCGGACCGATGATCGGGATCTGGCTGAGCAGCGGGATCTCAATCACACCCAGGGGCTGCCGGGCGTTCCAGGTGTCCCGGTTATCGGCCAGCAGGGTCGAGAAGAAGAAGCTGGTCAACCCCAGGATCAGGGTGTTGAGCACCACGCCGACGATGATCTGGTCGACCTTGTAGGCCACCGCGAACCAGGCCAGCAGACCGCCGACCATCGCCCCGGCGATCGGTGCGGCAACCAGTCCGAGGTAGGGCTGGGTGGCCAGGGAGGCGATGACCGCCGCCGCGAACGCCCCGAAGAGCAACTGACCCTCGATGGCGATGTTGATCACGCCGGAGCGCTCACAGACCACCCCGGACATCGCTCCGAAGATCAGCGGGACGGACAGCCCGAGGGCGCCGGCCAGCAGGGAGGTCAGCGGGATGACGGCTTCCTTACCGGCGCCGGCCCAAGTGAGGAAGGCCAGCACGAAACTCAGCCCCACCAGGATGTGCAGCCACAGCGGCACCGTGCGTCGCGCCACTGTCTGGGCATACGCCCAGCCGGTGGCGATGATCATCACCAGCGTCAGCACGATCACGCTGGCCAGCGAGGGCACGCTGAAGTTGGGGATGGTGAACCACTGGTCGCCGTAGCGGGACTGGAACTCGGTGGTCTCGCTCCAGGCGTTCTGACTGAAGAGCTTGGTGGCCACCAGCCCGAGCAGCGCGACCGCGGCCAGCACCGCATAGGTGACTGGGATCCGGTAGGGGATCTTGCCCAGGACCTCTCCGGCAGAGTCCTCGGCGCTGCCGGTGTTCACCGGGACGACAGGCGTGCTCACGCTGCAGCCTCCTTGGTCTTGACCCGGGGCGCCTTGCGGGGCGCGTCGGGGTCAGGGAGTCGGAAGATCGCCCGGACCAGGGGCGGTGCGGCAATCAGCAGGACGATGACGGACTGCACCACGAACACGATGTCGATGGGGGTCGGGGTCACCGACTGCATCAGTGTGCCGCCGGCCTGTAAGGCGCCGAAGAGCAGCCCGGCCAGGAAGGTACCCAGCGGGCGGGACCGTCCCAGCAGCGCCACGGTGATCGCATCGAAGCCGTAGGTGGCGGCCACGCCCGCGGTCAGCGACCCACCGTCCACCAGGACTTGCGAGGTGGCCGCGAGCCCGGACAACGCACCCGCGATCACCATGGTGAGGACGGTGATCCGGCCCACCGACATCCCGGCGGTGCGGGCGGCGTGCGGGTTGGCTCCGGCCGCGCGGACCTCAAAGCCGATGGTGGACCGTTCCAGCAGCCACCAGACGAACAGGGTGGCCAGGATGGCCACCACGAACGCCCCGTGCAGTCGGAAGGTGTTGCCGGGGACCAGGAAGTCCGGGATCAGGGTCGGGTAGGCGGCGTTCGGCCCCACCTGCGGGCTGCGCAACCCGGTGCCGCTCTCGTTGAACGGGCCGAGGGTGAGCACATAGCCGATGAGATAGACGGCCACCCAGTTGAGCATGATCGTCACGATCACCTCATTGGCGCCGGTCCGGGCCTTGAGGAGACCGGGGATGAAACCCCACAGGGCCCCGCCCAACGCCCCGCCGCAGACGGCCAGCAGCAGGTGCAGGACGACCGGCAGGTCGAACGCGAAGCCCACGTAGGCGGCGATGATGGCGCCAATGATGATCTGCCCCTGGGCACCGATGTTGAACAGGCCCGCGCGGAAGCCGACGGCCACGCCCAGACCGGCCAGGATCAGCGGGATCGCGAAGGTCATCGACTCGGTCAGCGGGCGGATCTGACGGGCAAACGTCTCGGCCTGGTAGTCGTAGATCGCCCCACGGAAGAGCGCCTTGTAGGCCTCGCTGACGGCCTCCCAGGAGGCGGCGAGGAAGTCGCTGGGCCGGTTGAAGACGTAGCTCACGGTGCCGGCGACGTCCTCGTCGGCGAACGCGATCAGCACCCCTCCCAGCGCGAGCGCGATGACCACCGCCAGGAACGAGATCATCACGTCGCCGCCGACGATCTGACGCAGGATCGCCGAGCCGGAGCGAGGGTCCTGCTCACTGCCGCCAGCGGGCTCCGGCGTCGTGGTGGGCTCCTCCGGGGCAGGTTGCTGAGCCGGAGTCGAATCGCTCACGTCAGGTCCTTTCCATCGGCGATGGCATCCGCCTCGGCCAGCGCGGACTGGTGACCGGCGGCCTGCTCCACGGCATCCTCCAGCGGCACCCCGGCCATCATCAGGCCCAGCACGTCACGATTGATGCCTTCGGGGCCGGCCTCGGCAGCGTCCACGATGCCGACCACGCGGCCGCTGTACATGACGGCCACCCGGTCTGCCAGCGCGAGCACCTCATCCAACTCGGTGGAGACGATGATCACCGGCGTGCCCTTGTCCCGCTCCTCGACCACCCGACGGTGCACGAACTCGATGGAGCCCACGTCCAGACCCCGCGTCGGTTGGGAGGCGACCAGCAGCTTCAACGGGCGGGACATCTCCCGGGCCAGGACGACCTTCTGGGCGTTGCCACCGGACAAGGTGGAGATCGGGTCGTGGATGTCGGTGAGCCGCACGTCGAACTCCTCGGTGCGCTCAGTCGCGTTCGAGGCGACCCGCGCCGGGCTCATCTGCACCCCGCGGGCGAACGGCGCGGTGTCGTAGAGGTCCAGGACGAGGTTCTCGGCGATGGAGAACGTGGCCACCACACCATCGGTGGAGCGGTCCTCGGGCACGAACCCGAGACCGGCCCTCAGGCGTTGCTTCACGGACTTGCCGAGCAGCTCCTCCCCATCAAGGGTGATCGACCCGGCGGCGG
>CAYVEH010000151.1:0-6448 GCA_964450585.1 uncultured Ornithinimicrobium sp. | reverse complement strand
CCGGTATGCCGTGCAGGTACTTGTCGGTCAGCATCCCCTGGGCCAGCGGTGAGAACGCGATGCAGCCGGCACCGACCTCCTCCAGGGTGTCCAGCAGCTGGTCCTGCTCGACCCACCGGTTGAGCATCGAGTACGACGGCTGGTGGATCAGCAGCGGGGTGCCCAGGTCGGCCAGGATCTGCCCGGCCCGGGCGGTGGCCTCGGCCGAGTAGGAGGAGATGCCCACGTAGAGTGCCTTGCCGGAGGTCACGATGGAGTGCAGCGCACCCATCGTCTCCTCCAGCGGCGTGTCCGGGTCCGGCCGGTGGTGGTAGAAGATGTCGACATAGTCCAGCCCCATCCGGCGCAGCGACTGGTCCAGGCTGGCGATCAGGTACTTGCGGGAGCCGCCGATCTGACCGTAGGGGCCGGGCCACATGTCCCACCCGGCCTTGCTGGAGATCACCAGCTCGTCCCGCAGACCGGCGAAGGACCGGCGCAGGTGGGCCCCGAAGTTCTCCTCGGCCGCGCCATACGGCGGGCCGTAGTTGTTCGCCAGGTCGAAGTGGGTGATGCCCAGGTCGAACGCGCGGCGCAGCACCTGCTCCTGCCGCTCGAAGGTCACGTCGTCACCGAAGTTGTGCCACAGCCCGAGGGAGACCGCCGGCAGGTCCAGACCGGAGCGTCCGGTGCGGCGGTAGGTCATCGTGTCGTAGCGGGTGGGGTCCGGAGAGTACATGCCTCCATCCTGCCGGATGACTCCTCCGCCCAGCAGGTCGGTCCGCGCCGGGTGGCTGCCGGACTTTTTGCCGCGTGGGGATGCGCGCAGCGCCTGAGAGGTCTACGTTCAGTCTCATCAAGGTCCGTCACGGGACGGGGAGGTACCCGCGATGAGCGCGATGTGGGAGCAGTTGAAGCGCCGCAAGCCGCTGCAGCGGGCCGAGGCGGGGGACAGCGACGAGCACCTTGAGCGGTCCATCGGCACCTTCGCGCTGATGATGTTCGGCGTCGGGGCCACGGTCGGCACCGGCATCTTCTTCGTCATGCAGGAGGCCACGCCGGAAGCGGGGCCGGCGGTGGTGGTGGCCTTCATCGTCGCCGGCATCGCGGCGGGGCTGTCCGCGATCTGCTACGCCGAGCTGGCCAGCTCCATCCCGGTCAGCGGGTCGACCTACTCCTATGCGTACCACTCGATGGGCGAGCTGGTCGCGATGGTGATCGCGGCGTGTGTGCTGCTGGAGTACGGCGTCTCCAGCGCCGCCGTGGCGGTCGGGTGGAGTGGCTATTTCAACGAGCTGACGCAGAGCCTGTTCGGCTGGCGGCTGCCCGATGCGCTGTCCTACTCCCCGATCCCGTTCGAGGACAATGTCACCGGTTTCATCAACCTGCCGGCGGTGGTGCTGGTCTTCATGTGCATGCTGCTGCTGGTGCGAGGGGTGACCGAGTCGGCCCGGGCAAACACCATCATGGTCATCATCAAGCTCAGCGTGCTGCTGATGTTCGTGGTGATCGCCTTCACCGCCTTCCAGGCCGACCGGTTCGACGGTTTCTGGGCCGCTGGCCCGGCCGGGGTGAGCGCCGCCGCGGCGACGATCTTCTTCTCCTTCATCGGCCTGGATGCGGTCTCCACCGCCGGTGAGGAGGTCCGCAACCCGCAGAAGGCGCTGCCCCGGGCGATCCTGGGGGCGTTGGCCGTGGTCATCAGCATCTATGTCCTGGTCGCCATCTCCAGCGTCGGGTCCCAGCCGCTGGAGGCGTTCTCCAGCCCGGAGCAGCAGTCAGCCGGGCTGTCGGTCATCCTGGGCAACATCACCGGCAACTCCGCGGCCGGGACGGTGCTGGCCGCCGGTGCGGTGATCTCCATCTTCTCGGTCACCCTGGTCACCCTCTACGGGCAGACCCGCATCCTGTTCGCGATGGGTCGGGACCGGATGCTGCCCAGCCGGTTCGCGTCGGTGAACCCGCGCACGCTGACCCCGACGTTCAACACCATCGTGGTCGCGATCGTGGTGGCGTTGATCGCCGGGTTCATCCCCGCCGACTACCTGTGGGACACCGTCTCGATCGGCACGCTCGGGGCGTTCATCACGGTGGCGATCGGGGTGCTGGTGCTGCGGCGCACCGAGCCGGGCCTGGAACGACCGTTCAAGGTGCCCGGGTACCCGGTGACCCCGGTGCTGACCGTGCTGGTCTGCGTCTATGTGCTCTCCGGGTTGGCCGCGATCACCTGGGCCGTCTTCTTCAGCTGGCTGGCCCTGGTGCTGGCGTTCTACTTCCTGTGGGGTCGCCGGCACTCCCGGCTCAACGAGACCGCCACCCGTCTGCGGGAGCGGGCATGACGATCCTCGCCGGGCTGGGCCCGGCCGACGACCACTCCACCATCGAGTTCGCGGCCACATTGGCGCGCAGCGACGGCCAGGACCTGTGGGTGGTCAGCGTGGTGCCCGCGCCCTGGCCGACGCTGGTCTCCGGTGGGGTGGACAAGGAGTATGCCGCGTGGGCGGCCGAGCAGGGCCGGGCGGCGGCTGCCCGGGCCCGGGAGTACATCGCGGAGTACTGCCGGGGCGTCACCGCCCGGACCACCTGGGTGCGGGGCCGTTCCGCCCCGTCGGCGCTGCGTCGGGAGGCGGCTCGGGTCGGGGCCGAACTGATCGTGCTGGGCTCCTCCGGGCGGGTGGACCACATCGCACTGGGCTCCACCGCCGATGCGCTGCTGCACTCCTCCCCGATCCCGGTGGCCCTGGGCACCCGCGGCTACCGCACCCCGACCTCGGGGACGATCGGCCGGGCCACCCTGGCGTTCCGCGGCGATCTGCCCTCGCTGCGGGCGCTACGGCAGACCGCGGAGGTGTGTGTGGGGTCCGGCGCCCAGTTGCGGGTGGTCACCTTCGCGGTCGAGGGCCCGGGGATGTTCACCGCAGGGGTGGGCCGCAGCGAGCGGTTCGTGACCGACCAGTGGCTGGAGACCGCGGCCCAGGAGCAGGCCCGGGCGATTGCCGGCCTCAGTGACCTCGGCCTGGACCCCGAGGCGGTGGAGCAGACGGTGGCCCGTGGCGCGGACTGGGACAAGGCCCTGCACCAAGTGCCCTGGCGCGATGATGACGTGCTGGTCGTCGGCTCCTCCCGGGAGGGCCGACTGACCCGCCTCTTCCTGGGCCCGACCGGGATCCGCATCGTGCGGGCCTCCCGAGTGCCGGTGGTGGTGGCGCGCTGAGCCCCGGGGTGCCGCTCCCCGGGCAGGGGGTCCAGGGAGCGGCGTACCCCCTTCTCGGTGTGCCCCACACCGAGCGGTCACGCTCCCCCGGGAAGGTCAAGGAGCAGTGCCGTTGGGGCCTCGAACGGGATCCGCGGCCCGGTAACGGTGGGCGCGGTTCCCGCTTTCCTCACGGTAGGCGCACCACGGCGAGCGCCTCTCAGTGGTGGACCACTGGTTTTCACTGGTCGGCTCGTGGGGGCCCGGAGGAGCACGATGCCGGCCGCTGGCTGGGAGCGGCGGCCCCTGGCAGGTTGTCGAGCTTGGCACGGGCGACGTGCAGCAGCGCGGCGACGCCCTCGACGGGCACGCCCAGCGCCGTGCCGATGACCTCCTCGGAGTGCCCGGCGGCCTGCAACCGGAGGGCCACCGCCAGCGCGGTCGGCAGCTGATCCACCCTGCGGTGCCAACTCGCGCCGTCCATGAGCCGAACGTAGAACGCACCGGGTCAGCGAGCCTCAGTAGCTCACTACTGAAGCGGGAGCACTCGCGGCAGCTCGGCCCGTTTCTCCACCCCCAACTTCCCGAAGGCCTGGTAGAGGTGGGACTCAACGGTGCGCACGGAGAGCACCAACCGTTCGGCGATGGCCGCGTTGCTCAGCCCCTGGGCGGCCAGGCGGGCCACGTCCAGCTCCCGTCGGCTCAGTGAGGTGGCGATCACCGGCTCAGCCAGCGCCGGGGTGCTGAACGGGTCAAACCGTGCACGCAACGCCAGGGCCCGGGCGCTGGCCCGCCGCGTCCCGTCGGTGGATCCGGCGTGCCGGTGCGCGCTGGCCGCCTGGGTGGCGGCCTCGGCGGCCAGCACCTCCAGGCCACGCGCTGCGAACCGGTCCGTCACCGCTTCCAGGGCCGTCCCGTCCTGGGCCCGCAACGCCTCCGTGTGGTCGGCCAGCAGCGCCGGCAGGGCACACTCCACGGACTCGGCGATCTCCCTGAGCGCCTGGGCCGGGGTGGGGCCGCGCTCCCCGACGCGGACCGCCAGGTGCAGCTGCCATGCCCGGTCCAGGGCGAACTCCGGATAGTGCGCAGCGCCGTGCAGCGCCCGTTGGGCGGCCGCAGTGAGGTCTCCCTCGGCGACGGCACACCACACGTCGGCGGCTGTCGCGTCCGCGGACTGGCGCGGGTGGAACGTCGAGCCCAGGGCCCGGTGCGCCTCCTCGCGCCAGCGCTGGGCGTCCGGCAACCGCCCGGTCTGCGCCGCGTTGACGCTGAGCAGGGACAGCACCCACCCCAGCGAACCGCCCAGATCAACGGTGCGGAAGTCGGCCAGCGCGTCGAGCAGCACCGACTGGGCCCGCACAAACTGCCCACTCATCATGAGGATGCGCCCCCACCCCAGGCAGGCGAGTCCGCGGGTGACCACGTCCGGGCTGGTCTCCAGCTGGGCGTGCACCGCGGCGATCATCGGTTGGATCTCGGCATACCGTCCGTCGAGCTGGGCGGCCCAGAGTTGCTGTAGGTCCGCCTCGGCACCGGCGGTGAGCACCCGGCCGCTGCCGGTCGCGGCCATCGCCCGCATCTGGTCCCACACCTCGGCGGCTCGGTCATGCAGACCGGCGTTGACCAGCCCCTCACTGTAGGTCTCCAGCGCGAACAGCCGTTGCAGCTCGGGCAGACCATCGACCTGCGCGGTGACCAGCGGCTCGACCATCGTCAGGGCAGCGGCTACCTGGCCGCGCCCGAGCAGCAGGTTGGCTCGGTATGCCGACAGTCCCGGGTCGGTGCGCCGGGCTCCGTGGTGACCGTCGGCATACCCGTCCAGCAGGTGCTCAATCTCCGCCAGGTGACCCAACCCCAGCCCGCAGGCCCAGTACCGGGTGTCCAGGTAGGCGTCCTGCAGGTCCCGGTCCCTGGAGGTGATGACCTCCGCCTCGATCTCGGCCAGCAGGGTGTGCGCCGCACGGTGACGGTTGTCCCGCACCAGGGCCAGGGACAGGGCCACCGTCAGCGGGAGCCGGAGTGCATCGTGCCGGCCCAGGGCCTGCAGACCGGCCCGGGCGAGTCGCTCGGCCAGCCGGTGGTCGAAGGACTGGTTGGCCCACTGGGCCGCTCGCAGAAGCTGCTGCGGCGACTGCTCGGAGCCAGCCTGCAACCGCCAACTGACGACCCGGAAGACGGCCTCCCGGTCCTGGGCGACGGAGTCCAGCGCATCGGCCAGCTGGATCAGCAGGTGGCGGCGGGTCAACTGTCCCAGGTGGGCCAGGACGACCTCGCCGTACAGCGGATGGGCCAACCGCAGGACGGCACCGCGGTCCACACCGAGGAGGCGGATCAGGCCGGCGTGCTCCAGCGCCGCGAGGTCGGCGGGGCTGACCAGGATCTCGGCCACCTGGGGCGGGAGTGGCTCGCCCAGAGCCACCAGGGCCAGCGCACGTCGTTGCTCCTCGGGGAGCACCACGAGCCGGGCCCCGACCGCCTCGACCAGCCGGGGTGCCAGCACCACCTGTTCGTCCCACACCCAGTGGCTCTCCTCGACCCGCAGCGAGCCGGCATCCAGTGCACCGGTCACCAGTTCCCGGGCATAGAGCACGTTGCCGTCGCACACGGCAGCCAGTCGCGTCAGGGTCCGGGTGCTGACGTGGCCACCGAGGGACTGGCCGATCAGCTCGCACATCTCGGTGGTGGAGAAGGGTTGCAGGTCCACCCGCAGGGCCAGGCCGTTCTTCCACAGGGTGGTGATCGGGTCGTGCACGGACTCGCCGCGCCGCACAGCTACCAGCGGGATGATCGCCTGCTCCACGACGAGTTGCAGCAGCAGGGCGGCGGTGCCGTGGTCCAGGTGATGGGCGTCGTCGACGAGCAACAGGGTCGGTCCCGCTGCCGATCGCAGCGCGGTCGTGAAGGCCGCATGCCAGCTGGCCCGGTCCACCAGGTCGGTAGCGCCTGTCGGCAGCAGGTGCAGCACCGCACCGTATGGGGTGTGCGAGGCGGCCTCGGTGGCGATCACCGTGGCGGTGGGCAGCCCCTGCTGCTCGGCCCAGCTGCGCACCTCGCTGAGCAGGCGGGTCTTGCCGACTCCGGCCGGGGCCACCACGACCGCGCCGCGGCCCTCGGGGGGACGCAGCGCCTCGGTGATGACCGCGAGCTCCTCGTCCCGCCCGGCGAAGGGCCACGCGGCCCGCGCTCGAGCCAGGAGCCCATCGGGCTCGGCTGCCGGCTGCGGCATGGTCTCATCCTCCGACCTGGAGACGCTCCCCGGTCAAACGTAGCGCCGAC
>CAYVEH010000150.1:0-6581 GCA_964450585.1 uncultured Ornithinimicrobium sp. | reverse complement strand
GGTGCGGACCAGGGAGAAGGAGTAGCGGCCCTCGATGAAGTAGGTCCGCGAGTACAGCAACAACTCCCCACCGGCGTCATGGTGCAACTGGTTGAGCAGCAGGAACAGCTTGTGTGTCGCGGCCTCGCTGCCCCAGCCCACGTGGTTCGACTCCACGGCGTGCACCTCGGCGAACGCGGTGGCCGGCACCCGGTCCAGGCGCGTGCGCATGAACTCGAACAGCGAGCCGGTCAGTTCCTCGGGAGCGAAGTCCGCGGGCAGCAGGCTGGCCGGCATCAGGTCGTAGGAGTAGGCCATCACCTCCCCGTCAGCCAGGATCGTGCGTCGGATCTCCAGCACCTGGGTGTCACCGGGCACCTCCATCCGGGCCGCCTCCTCCGGCAGCACCGCCCGCAGGATCCGGCTGGCATAGACCATCCCGGGCTCGTGCCCGTCGGCCCGGATCGACTCGGTGATCGAATCGAGACGTTCCAAGCCGGTGCGGACCGCTGGTTGTTCGACAACAAAGGTGCCCACACCATGAGAAGTCTTGACAAGTCCGAGTGCCTCGAGCTCCCGCAGCGCCGCCCGCACCGTGGGGCGAGACACCCCGAACTGAGCGCCGAGCTCGGCCTCCGGGGGCAGCTTCGACCCCGCCGGGTACTGGTCTGCGGCCAGTGCGCTGCGGAGATCCTCGGCGACGCGGGAAACGAGGGTGCCGCTACGGGCCATGCGTCCTCCCAGTCATCGACAGCCCGGCCTCCCCGGGCGGTTGCCGATGACACTGTACGCGGCGCAGGTCACGATGTCGCCACGATCTATTGACAAGCCCTTTCCCTCCGCTTACGTTTACCCAACAGTTGTCAGACAACGTTGCGTGGAGGAATCACATGGTGCTGGCCGTCGAGTGGGTCGAGACGCCTGAGCCGATGATCCGGCTGCTGGACCAGACGGTGCTGCCGGCCGACGAGCAGTACCTGGCGATCACCACGGTGGACGCACTCGTCGAGGCCATCCAGACCCTGGCGGTGCGCGGCGCCCCGGCCCTGGGCGCCGCCGGAGCCCTCGGCGTTGTCGTGGCCATGCACCAGGCCGCCCGTGAGGGCTGGGACCAGGCACGCCTGTCGGCCGAGGTCGACCGCATCGCCCAGGCCCGTCCCACGGCCGTCAACCTGGCATGGGGGGTGGATCAGGTCCGGGCCGCCATACCGGAGGGCACCGACCGGGTGCTCACGCTGGCTCGCACGGTGGTGACCGAGGACGAGGCCGCTAACCGCCAACTGGCTCGGTTGGGTGCCGACTGGCTGCTGGAGCGCACCGGTCTGGACCGCATCCGGGTGGTGACCCACTGCAACACCGGAGCCCTGGCCACCTCCGCGTGGGGCACGGCATACGGCATCATCCACGAGTTGCATGACCGGGACCGCCTGGGACTGGTCTATGCCGACGAGACCCGGCCGCTGCTGCAAGGGTCCCGGCTGACCAGCTGGGAGCTCACCCAGGACGGGATCGAGCACGTCGTCCAGGTGGATGGGGCCGCCCCCAGCACGATCCTGCGCGGGCTGGTCGATGTCGCGATCATCGGCGCCGACCGGATCACCGCCAACGGAGACGTCGCCAACAAGATCGGCTCGGTCTCCCTGGCGCTGGCCTGTGCCCGGGCCGGCATCCCCTTCGTAGTGGCCGCCCCCTCCTCCACCGTCGACCTGGCCACCGCCACCGGCGACCAGATCGTCATCGAGCAGCGTGACCCCGCCGAGGTCGTGAACTTCGGCGGCCGGCGCACCGCCCCGGAGGGAGCCACCGGCTTCAACCCGGCCTTCGATGTCACTCCGCACGACCTGATCAGCGCCGTCGTCACCGAGCGTGGCGTCGTCGAACCCGCCACCACCCCCCACCCCGAACTGCTCGCGAGGATCGCGGGCTGAGCAGATCGCAGCCCCCGCTGCGCAACGAGAGGAAGATCATGAGGAACAGCAAGGTTCTTCTGGCAGGACTGCTTGGCGCATCCGTCTTTGCGATGTCCGCGTGCAGCCAGGGCGAAGCAGCCGACGACCCGACCGACACCGACAGCAGCGCCGAGGGCGGCGAGGCCTCCGGCGATGCCCCGGCCGACGAGGGTGAGACCTCCGCCGCAGCCGCCGAGGCACCCGCCCCGTTCGATGGCGAGGACCCGGTGCAGATCGCGATCGTGCAGAACAGCGGTCAGGGCGACTACTTCCAGCAGTACCTGAACGGCACCCGCCAGCAGGTCGAGGCCCTCGGCGGCGAGCTGGCCGTCTATGACGCCCAGGGCGACAACGCCACCCAGGCCGCCCAGCTGGACCAGGCCATCGCCACCTCCCCGGACGGCATCATCGTCCGCCACGGCTTCCCGGACACCCTGTGCCCAGGGGTCAACAAGGCCATCGAGGCCGACATCCCGGTGATCATCTACGACGTGGAGATCCAGGACTGTGCCCCCGAGGCGATCCAGACCCAGCAGTCCGATGCCGAGATGGCCTCGCTGGTGCTGGACCAGATGGTGGAGGACATCGGCACCGACCAGAACGTCGGCTATGTCAATGTCTCCGGCATCGCCCCGCTGGACCGCCGGGACGCGGTCTGGCAGGAGTACAAGGCCGAGAACAACTGGACCGAGCTGTTCAAGACCGGCACCTACACCAACTCCACCGCCACCGACACCGCCCCGATGGTCAGCAACGCGCTGAAGGCCAACCCCGACGTGGCCGCCATCTACGCCCCGTATGACGAGCTGACCAAGGGCACGCTGAGCGCCCTGGAGCAGAACCCGGAGCTGGAGGGCAAGGTGCTGGTCTACGGCGCGGACATCTCCACCGCCGACATCGAGCTGATGAAGGCCGAGGGCAGCCCCTGGGTGGCCACCGGCGCCACCGACCCCAACGCCATCGGCGCAGCCGTGGTGCGGACCCTGGCGCTGCACATGGCCGGTGAGCTGGAGGAGAAGCTGGTGGAGTTCCCGCCGATCCTGATCACCGCGGACTTCCTGCGGGAGAACGACGTCAGCAACATGGAGGAGCTGCGGGCGGCAGAGCCGGCCCTCAACATCGCCGACGTCTCCTCGGCGGACTGGATCCCGTCAGTGACCTTCTGATCGACCGGGGCTGGGTCGGCCGGCCACCGCCGACCGACCCAGCCTCGATGACCACCGGCAGCACACGGCATACGAGGGAGGACCAGTGCAGGAAGAGGGCGTGACCGCCGCCCCCGGCGACCTGGCGCTGCACCTGGCGGACATCACCAAGTCCTTCGGGCCGAACCAGGTGCTCAACGGGGTCACCATGGGGCTGCGCGCCGGCCGGGTCACCGCGCTGCTGGGAGCCAATGGGGCCGGGAAGTCCACCCTGATCAAGATCCTCAGCGGCATCTACGAGAAGCAGGGCGGGCAGATCCAGGTCGTCGGCGAGGAGGTCAGCATCTCCTCCCCCATGGAGGCCGCTCAGCACGGGCTGCAGACGGTGCACCAACGCATCGACGACAGCATCATCCCGGACCTGACCGTCGCCGAGAACCTGGTCTTCGAGGAGATGGTGCGCGGCCAGGGCCCGGCGGTGCGCACGCTGCGCAGCCTGCTGCCCCGCGCCCGGGAGATCGCCGCCACCCTGGACCTGAACTGGTCTGACTCCTTCCTGCTGCGCGACGCCTTCGAGATCGGCATCGCCGACGCCCAGCTGCTGCTGCTGGCCCGGGCCCTGAACCACCGACCCAAGGTGCTCATCCTGGATGAGCCGACCTCCACCCTGTCCGCCGCCGAGACCGACCGGTTGTTCGCGCTGGTGCAGCGGCTGCGGGATGAGGGCGTGGCCATCATGTACGTCACCCACCGCCTCAGCGAGGTCCGGGCTCTGGCCGACGACCTGGTCGTGCTGCGGGACGGGCGGCTGCAACAGGAACAGAGCGCCCCCTTCGACATGCCCTCGGCGGTGGCGGCGATGTTGGGCAAGAGCATCCAGGTGGAGGCCTCCCAGTTGGTGGAGCAGCGCGGCCAGCAGGTCGCCCTGCAACTGCGCGGCATCCAGTTACTGAGCCACTCCGGCCCCATCGACCTGGACCTGCGCTACGGCGAGGTGACCGGTGTCATCGGCCTCATCGGAGCCGGCAAGACCGAGCTGGCCCAGACCATCTTCGGCGCCGACCGGCTGCGCACCGGCTCGATGCGGTTGGACGGGGACGACTTCGCCCCGCGCAACACCCGGGATGCCGTCCGGCGCGGGATCTACCTGGCACCCGAGGACCGCGCGGCCCAGGCGATGCTGCCCGGGTGGACCCTGGCCACCACCGGCAGCCTGCCGTTCCTGTCCCGGATCAGCCGCGCCGCGGTGGTCAGTCGGCGCGCCGAGCAGCAGCTGGCCCGGGAGATCATCGACTCCTACTCGGTCGTGGCCACCGGACCGGACCAGGAGATGGATGCCCTCTCCGGTGGCAACCAGCAGAAGGTCGTGGTCGCCCGCTGGCTGCGCCAGTCGCCGCGGATCATGCTGCTGGACGAGCCGTTCCGCGGCGTCGACCTCGGTGCCCGGCGCGAGATCGCCCAGAAGGCCCGGGAGCAGGCCGCCGCCGGCGCGTGCGTGGTCGTCCTGGTCAGCGACGTCGAGGAGCTGCGGGAGGTCGCCGACCGGGTGGTGGTCCTCTCCGAGGGGCAGACCTACCTGGACACCTACGCATCAGACGTCGACGACTCCACCATCATCACCAGCATGTCGGAGGTTGCTTAAGCCCATGGCCGGAACTACCGAGGACACCACCGGGCTGGATCGCACCCGGGACGCCGTCGTCAAGTACGGCTTCATCGCCGTGACGATCGTGCTCTTCATCTACTTCGCGCTCACTGAGCCGGCATTCGCGACCTCCTCCTCGATCTTCTCCATGCTCAAGTTCGTGTCCGTGACCGCCATCCTCGGTCTGGGCGTGATGTTCACCATGGTGGTCGGCGGCCTGGACCTGTCGATCGGCTCGGTCGCCGGTCTGGCGGTGCAGATGGCCGCGATGACCATGGTCTTCTACAACATGACCGGCGCGACCGCGGTGGGCGTCGTGCTCATCGCCGGCGTGCTCGTCGGGCTGCTCAACGCCTTCCTCATCGTGGTCTGCAAGATCCCTGATCTGCTGGCCACGCTGGGCATGATGTTCGTCATCCAGGGGGCCAAACTCATCCCCGTCTCTGGGCAGTCGGTGACCAGCGGCATGGTGATGCGCGACGGCACCGAGGCGCCCGGACGGTTCACCGAGGGCTTCCTGAAGATCGACCGTGGCTTCGTCGGCCCGATCCCCCTGCCGGTGGTCATCATGCTGGTGCTGGTCATCGCCTCCTGGTTCTTCCTCAGCCGCACCAAGTGGGGACGGGTGATGTATGCGATCGGCGCCAACCCCGAAGCGGCCCGGCTCACCGGTGTGCGCGTCGGCTACTACCGCGGCATGGCCTACGTCATCTCCGGTGTGCTGGCCTCGGTCGGTGGCCTGATCCTGGTCTCCCGCATCGGCCAGGGTGACGTCAACGCCGGCTCCTCCAGCCTGTTGGAGGCGGTCGCGGTCGCGCTCGTGGGTCGCTCCGTGCTCGGGCAGAGCAAGCCCAATGCCTGGGGCACGCTGCTCGGTGCGGTCCTCATCGCGATCGTGCTCACCGGCCTGACCATGAAGGGCTTCCAGTACTACCACCAGGACACCGCCAAGGGCGCCGTCCTGATCCTGGCGCTGATCTTCTCCTACACCCTGTCCCGGAAGAAGATCCGCTACACCTCGGCCACCTAGCCCAGCGATAGGAAGATGCAGCACATGGCTCACGACTACGAGTTCCTCACTGTCGAGACGATCGGGGACTACCTGCGGTCACTGCCAGACCTGGCCGACCGGATCGACCCCGACGACCTGGTCAGCGTGGAGGAGATCGGCGACGGCAACCTGAATCTGGTCTTCGTCGCCCAGGACTCCACCGGGCGCGGGTTGTGCCTGAAGCAGGCGCTGCCCTATGTGCGGATGACCGGCCCGGACTGGCCGATGACCCCCGAGCGGTCCCGGCTGGAGGCAGACTCCCTGCGGATCCACGGCCCCCTGGCCCCTGGCCTGGTGACCGAGGTGCTGCACTTCGACCATGACCGCTTCATCATCGTGCTGGAGGACCTCAGCGATCACACGGTCTGGCGCTCGGCGCTGAACGAGGGCCAGATCCACGACGGTGCGGCCGCTGCCGTCGGACGCTATGTGGCCGGCGTGGCGATCGGCACCTCCGCCCTGGGCCTGGAGCGCGAGGAACTGGCCCGACGGCAGGCCGCCTCGGTCAACCCCCAGCTGTGCCAGATCACCGAGGACCTGGTCTTCACCGAGCCGTCAGTGGACGCGGGACGCAACAGCACCATCGCGGCCAACGCCCCGGATGCGGCTGAGCTGGCACAGGATGCCGAGTTCGTGGCTGCCATGGGCCGCGCCAAGTGGCTCTTCATGACCAAGGCCGAGGCACTGATCCACGGTGACCTGCACACCGGCTCGGTGATGGTCCGCTCCCCGGAGGGGACCACCGAGTGCGACAGCGTGCGCGTCTTCGACTCCGAGTTCGCCTTCTACGGCCCGGTCGCCTTCGACCTGGG
>CAYVEH010000149.1:0-6618 GCA_964450585.1 uncultured Ornithinimicrobium sp. | reverse complement strand
TACCGCATGTCGATCACCCCGGTGCCGATCTCGATGCGGCGGGTGCGTGCACCCACGGCCGCCAGCAGCGGATACGGCGACGCCAGCTGCTGGGCGAAGTGGTGCACCCGGAAGTAGGCCCCGTCAGCACCGACCTCCTCGGCCGCGACGGCCAGGTCGATCGACTGGAGCAGCGCGTCCGAGGCGGTGCGCACCGCAGACTGCGGGGAGTCCGTCCAGTGACCGAAGGAGAGAAATCCGATCTTCTTCACGGTGGGGACAACACCACCGGTCCGGCCGGTATGCCGCGTCACACCGGCCCCGTCGTCTCACCCGGGCCGGGGGACACCTCAGTCGCGCGGGTGCGGCGGCGCCTGGGGTGGGTCCTGCGGCGGGGAACCCTGCGGCGGCAGGGGCTGCCCCGCGCCGGCCGGAGGATTCTGTGGCTGGTTGTGGGGCGGCCCTGCCGGTGGCGGACTGCCCGGCCCGGTCGGTGCCTGCCCGGGCGGTCCCTGCCCGACGGGGCGGTAGGTCAACGACCCCGGCGCACCCGGCATCTGCATGAGCAGGTCCCGGGCCTGCTGAGCGAACTTGTGCTCGGTCAGCA
Organism: uncultured Ornithinimicrobium sp.; assembly: GCA_964450585.1. Classification (GTDB taxonomy): domain Bacteria; phylum Actinomycetota; class Actinomycetes; order Actinomycetales; family Dermatophilaceae; genus Ornithinicoccus. The sequence goes on along the minus strand of CAYVEH010000149.1, from coordinate 6,032 downwards.
CCTCATACCGGGTAGCAACGACCTGGGAGATCGAGGTGAAGTCACGTTGTCCTCGGGTGAAGCCGTGACCGATCAGGGCCCAGACGAGAGCGAAGACGGCGCCGAAGAGCATCGACCACAGCACCGTGGTGAAGGCGTCGCCACTGGGGGCGAAGAGGGCAAAGATGAGCCCCACGAAGAGCCCCATCCAGATGCCGGTCACCAGCCCGGCCAGGGCCACCCGCCCCAGGGTGAGACGGCCGGTGACCCGCTCCACCTGACGCAGATCCGTGCCCACGATCATGCAGTTCTCGACCGGGAACTCCCGGTCCGAGAGGTAGTCGACGGCCTGCTGAGCGTCCTCGTACTTGTCGAAGACGCCCAGCGACATCGGGTACGCCAGGGTCAGGCCACTGATGCGACCCCGGCCAGTGCTGGAGATGCTCGTCACGAGTCCATCCTGACATTGAAATGGCCCGGCACGCTCACCGAGCGTTCGGGCCATGCTAGTGGGGCGGAGGGTGGAGGGGTCAGCGCTGACCGAAGAAGCGCTTGCGCGGCTTGACGGGCTTGCGGGCGACATCCGAGGGGGTGCGATGACGGTAGGCCCGCAGCGTGGCGTAGTCGTAGGTGCTTCCGATCTGGAAACCCATCAGGGGTGGTGCTCCGTTCTGTGCTGGTTGAAAGGTTCATTAGGTGAACTAAGGACCACTCCCAGAAGATTCCCCGGCACCACGTGAGGTCAGTCACATCGGCCGGCGCGCGGTGCGGGGCCCTGACCGGCGCTGATGGCTATCCTGCCGGAGTGAGCAGCAACGTCCGAGTCTTCGTCGCCCGACTGGTCGGCCTCAGTGTCTTCGACCCGCTGGGCGATGAGGTCGGTCGGGTCCGCGACGTGGTCCTCACCCTCTCCACCCGGTGGCGTGCTGGTGCCCCTCGTGCCATCGGCTTGGTGGTGGAGGTGCCCGGCCGTAAGCGGGTCTTTTTGCCGATGACGCGGGTCACCACCATCGACGCCGGCCAGGTCATCACCACCGGGCTGGTCAACATGCGGCGGTTCGCACAGCGTCCCGGGGAGACCAGTGCGGTCGCCGAGCTGTTCGACCGGCCCGTGCAGGTGGTGCTGGACCGGGACTCCGGCGCCGAGCCGGCGGTGGTGGAGGACCTGGCGCTGGAGCTGCAGCCCAACCGCGACTGGATCGTGACCCGGGTGTTCTGCCGGATGGGGGCCCCGACCCGGCGTCGCCCCGGGGTGCGACTCCGTCGACCCCGTGGAGAAACCGTCCTGGTGCCGGTCGAGGACGTCACCGGGCTGCACCGGGCCGGTGTCGAGCAGGGCGTCGATGCCCTGTTGGAGAGCCTGGAGGACCGCAAACCGGCCGACCTCGCCGATGCCATCCACGACCTGTCCCCCAAGCGCCGGGCAGAAGTCACCCGCGCGATGGACGACGAGATGCTGGCCGACGTGCTGGAGGAGTTGCCCGGTGATGACCGGATCGAGATCCTCACCGGCCTGTCGGCCGAGCGAGCGGCAGACGTGCTGGAGGTCATGGAGCCCGACGACGCCACCGACCTGTTGGGTGAGCTCCCGGAGGAGACGGTCGAGGAGTTGCTCCAGATGATGGAGCCGGACGAGGCCGAGCCGATCCGGCGATTGTTGTCCTACGACCAGGACACCGCCGGCGGCATGATGACGCCCGAGCCGATCATCCTGGGCCCACAGGCGAGCATCGCCGAGGCGCTGGCCATGGTCCGCCGGCAGGAGATCTCCCCCGCCGTGGCCTCCCTGGTCTACGTCTGCCGGCCCCCGCTGGAAACCCCGACCGGGCGGTTGATCGGCATCGTGCACATCCAACGGCTGCTGCGCGAGCCGCCACACCAGTCGCTGGGCACTGTGGTGGACCGGGACTACGAGCCGGTCTCCGCCGAGGCCTCGCTGGAGACGGTCACCCGGCTGATGGCCAACTACAACATGGTGGCCGTCCCGGTGACCGATGAGCAGGGTCGCCTGCTGGGCGCCGTCACGGTCGATGACGTCCTGGACCACATCCTCCCGCAGGACTGGCGGGAGGAGCGGCACGACGAGTCCGGCGTCACGCCGACCACGGAGTCCAGCACGGAGGGGGCCGCACGTGTCTGAGCAGAACCCGATCACTCCGCGCCGGGACCGGCTCGCCGAGCGGGCGGTCGACCGCGAGGTGGGCCGCACCGACCGGTTGGATCAGCCGCTGGCCTCACGACGCCGGCTGGTCGCCCGCCCCCAGATGGACCCCGATGCCTTCGGCCGCTTCGCTGAGGCCTTCGCCCGGTTCATGGGCACCGCCCGGTTCCTGGGGTACATGACCGTCTTCGTCGTGGTGTGGATCGCCTGGAACTTCCTGGCCCCGGAGTCGTTGCGGTTCGACCCGTATGCGTTCATCTTCCTCACCCTGATGCTGAGCCTGCAGGCCTCGTATGCGGCGCCGTTGATCCTGTTGGCGCAGAACCGGCAGGCCGACCGTGACCGGGTCGTCATCGAGCAGGACCGCACCCGCGACGAACGCAACCTGGCCGACACCGAGTTCCTCACCCGGGAGGTGGTCGCCCTGCGGATCGCGATGCGCGACGCTGCCACCCGGGACTTCGTCCGGAGCGAGTTGCGCAGCCTGCTGGAGGAGATGGCCGAGCGTGGGTTGCAGGTCCAGCCCACCCCACCGGAATCGCTGGCTGACCAGGGCCAGACCGGGAAGGCCGGGCCACCCCCCACCGACCCCGCTCACTGAGTTGGCCCCGCGGCATGGTCCCACCGTGCTGCGCGCCTACCATGGGAGCATGTCTGCTCCCACCCTTGATGCTGTCAACGCCGCACTCGCGACGGTGGACGACCCCGAGATCCGCAAGCCGATCACCGAGCTCGGCATGGTCGACACCGTCGATATCGATGAGGCGGGGCGGGTCAACACCACCATCCTGCTCACGGTCCCCGGCTGTCCGATGAAGGACACCATCACCAAGAGCGTGACCGCGGCCGTGCAGGCGGTGGAGGGGGTCACCGACGTCCGCGTCCAGCTCGGGGTGATGAGCGATGAGCAGCGCAGCACGTTGCGCAGCCAGCTGCGCGGGGGCGCCCCGGAGAAGGAGATCCCGTTCGCCCGTCCAGACACCCTGACCCGGGTGTATGCCGTGGCCTCCGGCAAGGGCGGGGTCGGCAAGTCCTCGGTCACCGTCAACCTCGCCGCGGCGATGGCCGCGGAGGGACTGCGCGTCGGGGTGGTGGACTCCGACATCTATGGCTTCTCGGTGCCGCGCATGCTCGGGGTGGAGCAGCAGCCGACCCAGGTGGACGACATGATCCTGCCGCCGATCGCCCACGAGGTGAAGGTCATCTCGATCGGGATGTTCGTGCCCGGCAACCAGCCTGTGGTCTGGCGGGGCCCGATGTTGCACCGGGCGGTGCAGCAGTTCCTGTCGGATGTCTTCTGGGGCGACCTGGACGTGCTGCTGCTGGACCTGCCCCCGGGCACCGGTGACATCGCGATCAGCATTGCCCAGCTGCTGCCCAACTCCGAGCTGCTGGTGGTCACCACGCCGCAGCAGGCGGCCGCCGAGGTCGCCGAGCGGGCCGGGTCGATCGCGCTGCAGACGCACCAGCGGCTCATCGGAGTCATCGAGAACATGTCCTGGCTGGAGCTGCCTGACGGCACCCGGCAGGAGATCTTCGGCTCCGGCGGTGGGCAGATCGTCGCCGAGAGCCTGTCCCGCTCGATCGGGGCGGAGGTGCCGCTGCTGGGTCAGATCCCGCTGGACACCACCCTGCGGGAGGGTTCGGACGCCGGGGTCCCGGCGGTCCTGGGCACCCCCGATGCTCCGGCGGCGACCGCGCTGCGGGGCATCGCCCGTCAGCTGGCCCACCGCGGACGGGGCCTGGCGGGGCGCAAGCTGGGCATCACCCCGACCGGCTGATCACCGCTAGGTGGCCTCCGCGTCCCAGGGCACCGGTTTGCTGGGGTCGAAGCCGGTGAACTGGGCGCCCGGTTGGGCCGCGGCGATGGCGGCCTCGTTGGCGGCCCGCCCGGCCTCGGTGTCCTGTGGCTCGGGCCAGGTCTGCGGGCCCGAGCCAGTGGCCAGCGCCTCCCGCACGATCCGTCGCGGGTCGTACTGCCGCGGGTCCAGCGCCTGCCAGTCGATCTCGTCGAAACCGGGTCCCATCTCCTCCCGGATGTGGCTGCGTGCTCCCTCGGCCATGTCCCGGGCCGCGCGGACGAACTGACCCAGCTTGGCGGCATACCCGGGCAGTTTGTCCGGCCCCAGGATGATCAGGGCGAGCACGATGAGCAGCATCAGCTCGCCGCCGCTGAGGTTGAGCACCGGCTTCCCCTACTCCGAACCCTGCAGGGTCAGTTCCACAGTGCGCTCGGAGCCATCGGGGCTGCGCACCAGGAGCTCGACCTCGTCCCCCACCGTGTGGCTGCGCAGCATGATGATCAGGTGGCTGCCGTGCTCGACGGTCTCACCATCGACCTCCAGGATGAGGTCACCCGGTTGCACCCCCGCCTCATCCGCCGGGCCGCCATCGACCACCGAGGGCCCCTCCGCCAGGCCCTCCTCGAGCACCTTGGCCCCGGGGCCGGTGTAACTCATGTCCAGCATCACCCCGATGATCGGGTGGGTGCTGGTGCCGGTCTCGATCAGCTCGGTGGCGGTCCGTTCGACCTGCCGCGAGGGGATGGCGAAGCCCAAGCCGATGCTGCCGGACTTGCCACCGCCCAGGTCACCGGGAATCTGGGCGATCGCCGAGTTGACGCCGACCACGTCACCGTTGAGATCCAGCAGCGGCCCCCCGGAGTTGCCGGGGTTGATCGCCGCATCGGTCTGGATGGCGTTGATGTAGGACGGCGAGCCCATCTCACCACCGGCCATCACCGGACGGTTCAGGGCCGAGACGATGCCGGAGGTCACCGTGTTGTCCAGCCCCAGCGGCGCACCCACGGCCACCACCGAGGCACCGACCTGCAACTGCTCGGAGTCGCCGAACTGCAGGGCCTGCAACCCGGAGGCGTCCACGTGCAACACGGCGATGTCGTACTCCTCGGCGGTGCCGACGATCTCGGCCTCCATCGCTCGCCCGTCAGAGAAGGTCACCTGCACGGTGTCGTCCCCAGCCCCCTCGATCACGTGATTGTTGGTGACCAGGTAACCGTCCTCACGCACCACGAAACCGGACCCGACCCCACCGGAGCCGGAGGAGATGAAGACCACGCTGGGCAGGGCGTGCTGGGCGATGGCGGTGATGGCGTTCGGCGGGGTGGTGCCCACCGGGGCCGCCTCCACCACCCGAGGGCTCGGCTCCGCCTCACGCTCGGCGAGGGTGCCCCCGAGGTAGCCGGCGGCACCACCACCCAGGAGCCCGAGCACCAGCGCTCCGGTCAGCAGCCCCAGGCCGGGGCCACGTCGCCGGCGGGGAGGGACCGGCGTCGGCGGGGCGTAGATCGAGGCCTCGGAGGGCATCAGCGCACCGGCGCCGCTCGGGTAGCTGCTGGTGGACGGCCCGGGCGCGGCATAGCCGGGCGCGCCGCCGTCTGGTGCAGGTGGCCCGTACACCGGGTGGCTGCCGCCACTGATGGCCGGGGAGGAGCCCGCCTGGCCTGCTGCGCCCGGGCCCGCCCCGAGCGTCTCGGGTGGGCTCGGCTCACCCCAGCCCTGGGAATCGGTGGGTGTGCTGGGCCCGTAGGGCGGGAACGCCGTGGTGTGCGCCACCGGGATCGCCGAGGTGTCATCGACCGACCGATCCTCCTCGGTGCGGTCGGTGTCCTCGGGATACCGGTCCTCAGCCATGCGCCCGATTCTGCCTGATCGGACCAGCCCGACCGAACAGGACCGTCTCAGCCGAGCACGGGTAGCGGCTGGCTGTGGCTGAGGTTGCCGCGGGTCGGGCGCGGGTCCCGGTGGGCCAGTGACTCGCGCAACTGGGCCCGGCCTCGGTGGATCCGGGAGCGCACAGTACCCAGCTTGATCCCGAGGGTCTGGGCGACCTCCTCGTAGGAGTAGCCCTCGATGTCGGCGAGCACCACGGC
>CAYVEH010000148.1:0-6626 GCA_964450585.1 uncultured Ornithinimicrobium sp. | reverse complement strand
GCAGGCCACGCTTGTCAACGATGTCGTGAAACTCAACACTGCCGGGGGCGCAATTGTCCTGAGTCGCGACACCGTTGACACGGTGTCGCGGTTCAGGGCTTTTCTTGTGGGTTCACGCCGGTTGTCGTCGATGTCGCGACTCAGCGGTTCGTTGATGTGGCGGTGGGGCGGGTCGGGGGGTGGTAGTCGCGGTCGGGGTCGAGGTGGTGCTCGGCCAGGACCTCGCCGGTGGCGGCGTGGCTGGTGATGACGTGGGTGTCATGGCCCATTGACTATTTGGCAAGGCTCTCCCCGAGCGAAAAGGCCAGCATCGAACCGGTCTGTCCGCCCCAACCACCTCCTGAGGTTCTTCGGCCCGGCCCGGCCGCGGGTGAAGGTGATCTTGTGCTGCTCGCAGTAGGCCAGCAGGTGGTGGTTGATGAACTCGCTGCCGTTGTCGGAATCGATGGCGCGGATCGGGAAGGGAAACATGCCTGCGGCGTGGTCGATGGCCTCGATCACCCATATGCGGGCTCGGTTGGGCACCGACCGGTTGAGCGTCCACCCGGTGGCGATATCGGTCATGGCCAGGGTGTAGCAGTACTCCCCGGCCGCGACACCGCCGTCGTGGGCGACCAGGTCGATCTCCACGAACCCCGGTGCGGCATCGTTCCAGTCGGCGCAGGTGCGGATCGGGATCTGGTGCTTGAGCAGCGAGCCGCGCTTGGTACGCGAGCGACCACGCAGCCTCATCCGGTCTCGTTCTGGTTTGAGCATCCGATCGATCGTGGCCGCCGAGATCCTGCACAAGAGCTCGGCCTGGGCATCGCTGACCTTGATCTCACCCTCGGCCCGTAGCAGCGGCACCAGGACCGGCATGAACGGGGCCATGATCTTGCCGGCCGGGGCCCGTAGCAGCACCCAGCAGCGGATCACCGCCGGGCGCAGGTCATCGCAGTAGGTCCTCGGCCGTGGCTTGCGCGGCTTGACCGGCTTGATCACCAGCGCCTGGCGCAACGCGGCCCGGGCGTAGTCGCGGTGCCACCCGGTCAGCTCCACCAGCTCATCCAGGATCCGGGACTTCCCGGCCCGATCCGCACCCCGGTGGGCCAGGGCCTTCTTCTTCGTCACTGCCTTGCGTTGACTCATCGTCAGCTCCATCCGTGATCGTGCTCACGCGGAGATCTTCACCTGAGGCAACGACACGCCCAACCGGAGATTCCCATCTGAGGCAACTACCCCGCACAAGCGGAGGCTTCTGATGAGTCAACTCGACCTCTTGACTTTTTTGTAGCAGGTACTACACTGAGGCCCCCTTGGGAGGATAATAGGATCACTTTCCCGAAGGAAAACGGAAGGACTCGACCATGTGGAAGAAACTAGCCCCGGTCACCCTCGTTATCGCACTCATTTTTGGCCCAGGCACGATACCCGCGATGGCGGGTACTGAGAGCGGGACCGCGACATGCAACTCCGTTAATCCAGTGGCAGTGCGCGGAGAACAGCAGGCTTACGCAGACATGGTTCTTAAGGTGCGAGGGATTACCTTTTATGACTCAGCGAAGGCATATGTCGGTTATGGCTATTCACCCTATGCTTCTGGGTACTGGACTGCCTATTCAGAATGGCTCCTCAAGTCCGGCTCGTACGCTTTTTGCCGCACGCTATGAGGCCCGGCAGATTCCAAGAGCCTCGCTGCAGAAGGCCACCACGACGTCGGTCATTGATGACGCCACTTCAAGTTTTCGCCATTACCGCGTCAGCTCTTTCCTTGGGGGCATGTTCCTCGTCACCGGAGACCACAGCCGATCAGGCAGCCCCCAACTCTTTGACTGACGCCGAGCCGCCCACGACCGCAGCGGGCCAAGAAGAGGCCCCCAGGCAATGGAACCCCAACGATTGGGAGCCGACTGTCACTGTCATCGCGCCGACCTTCAGTGACGATGAGCGGCAAGCATGGTTGGCAGAGAATCTGGCGATGTACGCGGATGACCTTGATGGCCCTCCGCCAGATGTCGAGGTCGTGCGGTGGACGGAGACTATGGCTGACTATGGGGTCGCGATAGAAGAGTGCCTGGGCGAGAAGGGTTTCACGGCGGAACACGACGGACGGGGTGGCTTCCATTTCCCAACAGGAATTCCTGCCCACCAGGAGGAAGCATATCAGGAAGCGAGGTATATTTGCAATGCGATGTATCCGATGAATCCGGTCCTCGCGCAGGAGTGGAGTTCTGAGCAGCTGGGCCTGTTGTACGACTATTGGGACCAGTATCTTATACCCTGCCTAGCGGCCCATGACATCACGGTGAACACCACCAACCAGCCGTCTCGGGAGGTGTTCATCAATAAGTTTCACACCCCGGATCGTGCTCGTTGGTGGCCCAGCGACTACGTCGAGATGCTCCCCCCGAATGAAAAGGCCAACATCGAGCCGGCCTGTCCGCCCCAACCGCCTCCTGAGGTCTTCTACGGCACCGCACCCGAGCGTTGAGGATGACGCCACAGCCCGGGGCACCGGAGGGCGGCAGTTGCCGTGTCACCCCCGGGTGACCCTGTCGCATGGTCCGGTGCGGCCTGGCGGCCGGAGCGCACCGCTGCTAAATTGTCACGGGCAATGTGAAATATTCCGTCACTCCAGGAGGAACCATGCCCGAGGACCGTGATCTCGATGTCCGCCAGCTGATCCCGCGAGAGCGGCACACCCAAATCTTCCAAACCTACACCGATCTCCAGCCGGGCACCGCCTTCGTGCTCGTCAACGACCACGACCCCAAGCCGCTCTACTACCAGTTCCAGGCCGAGCACACCGGCGAGTTCACCTGGGAGTACCTAGAGGAGGGGCCGGAGGTCTGGCGGGTGCGGATCGGACGACCCGCAGCCTGAGACCGCACCCTCACCCCACGCTGACCAGCGGCCTCGGGCACACCACGCCCCGTGTCATAGTCGACCCCATGGATCAGACCACGTCCTATATCGACGGCGCCGAGGTCAGCAGCGCCGAGAGCTACGACAACCTGGACCCGGCCACCGGGCGCAGCCTGGGCCAGGTGGCCCGCGGTGGCGCCGCAGAGGTCGACCAGGCGGTGCAGGCCGCGACCGCGGCCCAGCACGTCTGGGTGCGCACCGCCCCACAGGAGCGTGCAGCGCTGCTGTCCGGGTGGGCCGGCCTAGTCGACCGGGACGCCGCGGAGCTGGCCGAGCTGGAGAGCCAGGACACCGGCAAACCGATCAGCCAGGCGCGCACCGACGCCCAGGTGGCCGCCCGCTATCTGCGCTTCTACGCCCACGCGATCGACTCCTACTACGGGCTGACCATTCCCAAGGGCCCGGATCTGCACGTGTACACGGTGCGGGAACCGTTCGGGGTGGTCGGCTCGGTGCTGGCCTGGAACTACCCGATGCAGTTGTTCTCCCGCTCGGTCGCCGCGGCGGTGGCCACCGGCAACGCCAGCGTGGTCAAGCCGGCCGATGAGACACCGCGCACGGCCGTGGCGCTGGCGCGTCTGGCAGTGGAGGCCGGGATCCCCCCGGGTGTGGTCAACGTGGTGACCGGCATCGGCGCTGAGGCGGGGGCAGCGCTGAGCGCCCACCCGGGCGTCGCGCACCTCAGTTTTGTCGGGTCCACCGAGGTCGGCTCACTGATCGCACACGCCGCCGCGGACCGGGTCGTGCCCACAGTGCTGGAGCTGGGCGGCAAGTCCGCCCAGATCGTGTTCCCGGACGCCGACCTGGAGGCAGCGGCCGAGGCGGTGGTGCGCGGGGTGCTGCAGAACGCGGGTCAGACCTGCTCGGCCGGTTCCCGGTTGCTGGTGCACCGACAGATCCAGGACGCCCTGCTCCACCGGGTGGTGGAGCGTTTCGAGGCCACCACGATCGGCCCGGGCACCGAGGACCCTGACCTGGGCCCGTTGGTCTCGGTCAAGCAGCAGCAGCGGGTGGCCGGGTTCCTGGACGACCTGGCCGGTGGGCACCTGCTGACCGGGGGCTCCCACCCGAGTGAGGACCGGCTCTCCGCCGGCGCCTACTTCTCCCCCACCCTGGTGCACGGGGTGGACCCGCACAGCCGACTGGCGCAGGAGGAGGTCTTCGGCCCGGTCATCGCCTCGATGAGCTTCGAGGAGGAGGACGAGGCGGTGGCGCTGGCCAACGCCACCGAGTACGGCCTGCTCGCGGCGGTCTGGACCACGGACCTCTCCCGGGCGCACCGGATGGCCTCCGCGTTGCGCGCCGGGCAGGTCTTCGTCAACAACTACGGCGCCGGCGGGGGCGTGGAGCTGCCCTTCGGCGGCTGGGGCAAGTCCGGCTACGGCCGGGAGAAGGGCTATGAGGCCCTGGACGCCCTCACCCAGACCAAGACCGTGGTGGTCAAACTCTGAGCCCGGGATGCTTCGGCCGGCGCCCGGCTGCCGGTGCTCGCCTCCGCCGGAAGGGTGACGTCGATGCCGGTGGGAGCGCCTGGATTTCCCCCACAATGGGGATGCGCCCGAGGCCGTCACCATGGTGGGCTGGGAGCCATCGGCAACTCTGCCACCGACCATGACCCAAAGGGGGAATGCATGACCGTGCCCACGACCACTCAGCGGCCGACCGGAGCGTCGGAGCCCGCGATCGTGGTCCGTGACCTCTCCAAGAAGTTCGGCGACTTCCTGGCAGTGGACCACCTCTCTTTCCAGATCGCCCCAGGGCGGATCACCGGCTTTCTCGGCCCGAACGGAGCCGGCAAGACCACCACCCTGCGCATGCTGCTGGGCCTGGTGCGTCCCACCAGCGGCACCGGACTCATCGAGGGGATGAGGTATGCCGAGCTGCCCCGCCCGTTGGAGACGGTGGGTGCGGCGCTCGAGGCGACCAACTTCCACCCGGGCCGTAGCGGACGCGACCACCTGCGGGTGCTGGCGGCCACGCACGGCATACCGGACCGGCGAGTTGATGAGTTGCTCGCCCTGGTCGGCATCCCGGCGGCCGCCCGGAAACGCGCCGGTGGCTATTCGATGGGGATGCGCCAGCGTCTCGGGTTGGCTGCCGCGCTGCTGGGTGATCCGGATGTCCTGATCCTGGATGAGCCGGCCAACGGCCTGGACCCGGAGGGCATCCGCTGGCTGCGCGGTTTCCTGCGGCACCTGGCCGATGAGGGCAAGACCATCCTGATCTCCTCCCACCTGCTCAGCGAGGTGGAGCAGACGGTCGATGACGTCATCATCATCGCCAACGGCCAACTGGTGCGACAGGGCACGATCGAGGAACTGCACGGTGAGCCGACGGCGCTGATTCGCACCAGCGACGCACCGGCCCTGCTGACCGCGCTGCGCCAGGCCGGGATGGAGTCGGACTACGAGCCGGAGCAGGGGCCGGGTGCCCTGCGGGTAGCCAACGCCGACCTGGCCGCCGCCGGGGATGTCGCCCTGGCCGCTGGGGTGCCGGTGCACGAGTTGCGGGTGCTGCGGACCGACCTGGAGCGGCTGTACTTCGCGCTGACCGAGTCCCCGGAGAACCGCAACCGCAACCGCGGCCAGGACTCTGGGCCGCCCACCGGCCCACCGGGGCCACCACCGACTGGCCCGGCCCAGCCCACGACCCATCAGGAGGCACACCGATGAGCGGTCTGCTGCGTTCGGAGGTGCGCAAGTACTTCAGCACCCGCATGTGGTGGGCGATGGCGTTGGCGATGTTCCTCGTCGGTGCCGTGTTCGCCGCGTTCACCGGCGGTTTCATGGTGTACGGGAAGATGCCCGTCGGCGACAGCATGATCAACGTCGCCGAGTCGATGCAGGATCTCACCCTGGCGCGGATGATCTACACCGCCGGGATCCAGTTCGGTTCCATGCTGGCGCTGGTCATCGGGGTGCTGAGCATGGGTCAGGAGTTCCGGCACAAGACGATCTCCAACACCTTCCTGGCCGGCCCGCGCCGGCACCAGGTGGTGCTGGCCAAGGTGGGTGCCCTGGTGCTGATCTTGGTGGTCAACGCGCTGGCGCACCTGGCCGGCGGCCTGGTGGGGGGCGGCATCCTGCTGGGCATGGGGGGCTATCCCCTCTTCCCGGACGTGGTGGCACTGCTGGAGACGTTCGCCCTCGTGCTGCTTATCCTGGTCGTGTGGGGTCTGATTGGCCTGGGTCTGGGCGTGCTGATCCCGAACCAGGTGGCGGCCCTCTTCCTGGGGATCGCGATCACCCTGATCGTGGAGCCGCTGGTGGCCTATGCGCTCACCTTCTTCGAGGGCTGGGACGTGCTGGCCAAGTTCTTCCCGAGCCAGGCCTCCACCGCGACCCTGTCGCTGTATCGCGGGATGGACTCCGGGTTGGCGGAGGCGATGGGCGCCGGCGGGGCCCAACTGCCCTGGTGGGGTGGCGCGCTCACCCTGCTGGCGTATGCCGCGGTGATGACGCTGATCGGTCTGCTGCTCACCCGGCGCCGGGACATCGCCTGAAACCGGGCGGACCTGCGCGAACGGTCTCCGCTGAGGCGGATCGCGCCGTTGGTCCGCACCGTTTCGGCCAGGCCCCGCGGGTGATCCGTCAACCCGCGGGGCCTGCTGCACGTCATACGCCCAATCGGGGATAGGCTGGTGACGCACCAGTTGGGCTACCGAACCGTGAGAAAGAGGCGCGCACGCCGTGGCGAACCAGTCCCCCAGCAGCGACAACCCC
>CAYVEH010000147.1:2692-6630 GCA_964450585.1 uncultured Ornithinimicrobium sp. | reverse complement strand
CCCACGGTCTCTCACTCCACGACCTCCCCCACGGTCTCTCGCTCTGCCAGGGCTGCAGGGCAGCCAGCGCCGAAAGGAGTGTGCGCACCGACGATCTCGCACTCCACCACCGCACCAACGACACCGCCGCCCCTCTCCGCTCTGCAGCTCCGCACCGCGGCTGCGCTGGCTGCCGAGCTCCAGGGCGAGGGCGGTGTGGTGGCTGCCGGCCTCGCAGCCCTCGACAGCCCGGATGATCCGACCCCCGATCAACCACCGTTCAGTCACGTCCTGGTGCTGCTGCACGAAGGAAGCACCACAGAGGTGCTGACCCGCCACTCGCGTCTCAGCGCCTCCAGCCGCCGGACCCACGTTGGCACCACTGCCGTGAGCTGGCTGCTGCTCTCGGCACCCACCGGCAACGTGCTGGGCGGAGGTCAGGCCGCTCCGGCCCGGAGTCTGATCCAGGACCTGACCACCGGCCGCACCTCGGCGCGCGAGGTGCGCGCCGAGGACACGAGCGGTCTGCCACTGGATCACCAGCACGGCCTGGAACTGGCGCTGCGCTGGTTCGTCGTCACCACCGGGCTGGCGTTGCTCACCCTCGCGCTAGCCGCGCTCCTGGCGGTGCTGTTGGGTTAGCCAGTCTCCTGCCGACCATGGGCTACCGGCGTGCGACTGCGGGCTCGCAGCAGACGGTTGGCAGCAGACGGTTGGGGGTGGCGGCAGACAGTGACAGTAGGCGGCTGGCGGCTTCCAGTTGGCAGCCGGTCCGCTTCCCGCTTACTCGAGCGGAGCGGCCTCCCGCCCGCGGCCCTCCAGCGGGTCCGCTTCAGCAGTGGTCACCGCTGGCTCCTCGACCAGTTCTGCTCCCGACGGCTCCGTCGGTGCCGTTCGGCGACGGTTGCGCTCCATCTTGAAGCCCAGCAACAGCATGAACATCATCGCGAAGACCAGGATGAACACTGGCAGGCCCATCACCGTGATCACCCGTTGCAAGGTCTCCAACCCCTCCGTTCCACCCAGGACGATGAGGCACGCTGCCAGGACACCTTCGGACAGCCCCCAGAAGACCCGTTGCCGCACCGGGCCGGCCTCGGCGTCCCCGGCACAGAGCATGTCCACCACCAACGAGGCGGAGTCGGACGAGGTGGCGAAGAACAGGGCCACCACGACCACGGCGATGCCGGACACCAGGGTCGCGGCGGGGAACTGCGCGAAGAACTCGAACATCGCCAGGGGGACACTCTCGGCCACCGCGGCCGAGAGGCTGCCGCCGTCACCGCCGATGCCATCCAGCTCCATGGCCGACCAGCCGAAGGTCACGAACCAGACCAGGGTGAAGACCGACGGGGCCACCAGCACGCCGCCGACGAACTGGCGGATGGTGCGACCCCGGGAGATACGGGCCAGGAAGACGCCCATGAATGGCGACCAGGTCACCGTCCAGGCCCAGTAGAAGACGGTCCAGCCGCCCTGCCAACCCCAGCCCTCTTCCTTCCCGAACTCAGCCATCGCGTCGTTCCAGAAGGCCAGCTGGATCACGTCTTGCAGGTACAGGCCCAGACTCTCGATCATCTGCCGCATCAGGAAGACGGTGTCGCCCCACAGCAGCACGAAGAGCATCAGGCCGACGGCCATGAGGATGTTGAGGTTGGACAGCCGCTTCACGCCCTTGTCCAGCCCCGCCACGATGGAGAAGGTCGCCACCACGGTCAAGATCGTGATGATGACGACCTTGAGCCAGACAGCATCCGGGATCCCGGTGAGGTGGTTGAGTCCCGCGGTGATCTGTGAAGTGCCCAGCCCCAGGGAGACGGCCAGACCGAACAGGGTGCCCAGCACGGCGAAGATGTCGATGGTCTTGCCGATCGGGCCGTGGATGCCCTCCTTGAGGATCGGGTAGAAGACCGAGGAGAACCGCATCGGCAGGTCGTAGCGGTAGATGAAGAATCCGAACGCCAGCCCGGGGAGGGTGAAGATGGCCCAGGTGTGAATGCTCAGGTGGTACAGCGAGATGCTCATCGCGTCCCGTGCGGCCTCGATGCTGTACGGCTCCACGTCGGCAAACGGCGGCGTGGTGAAGTGCGAGATCGGCTCGGCCACGCCCCAGAACATCAGCACCGTGCCGATGCCGCCGGCGAAGAGCATCGCGAACCACGACACGTTGGAGTACTCGGGCCGGTCGCCTTCCTTGCCCAGACGCAGATTGCCGTACTTGCTGAAGGCCACCCAGATGAGGAAGAGCACCCAGCAGGTCACGCCCAGGATGAAGAACCACCCGAGGTTGGTGACGATCCAGTCGCGGCCGTCGGCGAACGTGTCACCGATCGGTCCGGGAAACACCAGCAGTAGCACCAGGAAGACGACCATCAGTCCTGCGGACACAAAAAAGATCGTGGGGTCAGTCTTCAGCCCGAGCCGTCGCGCCAGTCTGTCCATGTGCGGCACCCCTCTCACCAGCCACGTGCGTGGTGCGACACGACCCGTGGCGGCGCCACGTCGGAAGCCTCGTCGCTCCAACGGAGCCCACCATTGTCGACAATCCGCGATCTGTCCACCGGTACCGGAGAACTTTTCCCAGCCTTTTACCATCACTGGTGTGACCACTTCGCGCTGGCCCCGGTCGGTGTACGGCAGCGGTGAGGAGCCGGACCCCCGCTTCTCCCTCGCCAACGAACGCACCTTCCTGGCCTGGATCCGCACCAGCCTCGGCCTGCTGGCCGTGGCGGTAGCGGTGGATGCGCTGCCGTTGAACATCGACCCGACGGTGGCCTCCATCCTGGCGGCCCTGTTCGCCCTCACCGGCCTGGCCACCGCGCTGCACGCCTGGCGTCACTGGGCCCGCACCGAGATGGCCATGCGGCACCGACAGCCGCTGCCCAGCAACCGAGCCGGGCTGATCCTGGCCACCGGAGTCGCCCTGGCCGGCGTCGTGCTCCTGGCGGCCGGCCTGATCGGGTTGGGCCGATGAGCGCCGCCGTGCCGGCCCGGGATCCCGGGCTGCAACCGGAGCGCACCGCACTGGCCTGGCGCCGCACCGGCCTGTCGCTGATCGCCGGTGCCCTGCTCATCGCTCGGTTGGCGATGGACACCCTCGGGCACAGCGTGCTGGTGCCCGCCGCCGTGGCGGTGACCCTCGGGCTGTGGGTCATCAGCGTGACGGTGCGCAAACGTCGTTACGCGTGGCACCAAGCCGGGGCGCCGCTGCTGGCGGACTTGTTGACCGACGGCCGGGTCCCGGCCGTGGTCACCGTGGTGACCGCCTCGCTGGCCGTGGGTGAGTTGGCCAGTCTGGTGGCCCAGTTCCTGCGCTGACCGCCCCGGTGATCCACCCCATCCGCGGCGGGGGCTACCGCATCACCAGCCAGGCCAACCATCCGCTGATCCCGGCCACCAGCACCGCGACGAGGCCGTGCAGGACCGGGGTGCGGGCCAGCACCCCGATGAACTCCCGCAACACCGCGGACGGGAAGTAGTACCGGGCCGTCGCGGCGCCGATGACCTGCGCGTCCAGGCCGAGCTCGCGAGCGATGATCGCCGCCCGGAAAGCATGGAAGTCGTTGGTGGCGACCACCATCGACGTCCCCGCCCCCTCAGCGCGCAGCAGGTCACGGGAGAAGGCCAGGTTCTCCTCGGTGTTACCAGAGGCCTGCTCGACCCGGACGAGGTCGTCGGTGGCCCCGGCGCGCACGGCATACTGTGCCATCACCACTGCTTCCGGTGCGCTCTCATCACGACCCTGACCGCCAGAGAGCACCAGCAACGGGCGACGGCCCCGGGCCTCCTCGGCCGCCAGGACCGCCAGGGCAGCGTCGATGCGCGCTGCCAGCAGCGGCGGGACCCGGTCCCCGTAGACGCGGGAGCCGAGCACCACGATGGCATCCATCCCCGGGTGGGCCGGTTGCCGGGCGTAGGCGATGCCGTAGATGACGAACGCGGCCAGCAGCAGCCCGAAG
>CAYVEH010000147.1:0-2592 GCA_964450585.1 uncultured Ornithinimicrobium sp. | reverse complement strand
CCGGCGCAGCGGACGCACCGGGCGCGGCTGGTCCGCGGGCCGGGCGTGCTGACCGGGCACCCACCGCAACAGCGGCGCGGCGACCACCCCGATCGCGGCACCCACCGTGTTGGCGATCAAGTCGTCGGTGTCGAACAGCCGGTAGGCACACGGGTAGGTGAACCAGTTGCCGGTCAGCTGGGTCAGCTCGATCGCCAGCGACACCCCGAACCCGGCAGCCACACAGCTCAGCACC
This sequence comes from uncultured Ornithinimicrobium sp., assembly GCA_964450585.1. Classification (GTDB taxonomy): domain Bacteria; phylum Actinomycetota; class Actinomycetes; order Actinomycetales; family Dermatophilaceae; genus Ornithinicoccus. The sequence goes on along the minus strand of CAYVEH010000147.1, from coordinate 2,357 downwards.
CGCCACCGCAGCAGGTGCCGCACCAACATGCCCAGCGGGACGAAGAAGAGCACGTTGAGCACGACCTGCCGCAGCGCCGGGTCGCGCAGTAGCCCGGTCACTCCCCCGCTGGTGTCGATGTCGCCCAGGAACCGCAACGGCACCAGCTGGGCCCGCACGCTGCCATCACAGATGAGATCGGCCACCGGCGGCAGCGGCAGGATCGTGTAGGTCCACAGCGCCATCAGGTAGCACAGCCCGGCCGCGCTGATCAGCGCGTGCCCGGGGCCGGTGGTGCCCCGGCGGAAACTCCAGGCGATGTAGGGAATGAACGCCAGCGGCAGCAGCGCGGCACCCAGGATCACGGCGAGCAAGGCCGAGGCGCTGAACCCTTCCACAGACGTGAGCCTATGGGCCCGGGCATCGGTGCGGCAGTGGGAACGCGGTCATCGTGAGAGCCGACGGCGTCCGGGTGCGCAGCACCGCCTGCTCTGCCACCGTGGGCCCATGAGTTCCGAACCGCGGTTGTGTGTGGTCGCGCCGACGTCCATCCTCATGGTGGAGATCGAGCGCCCCGAGGGCTCCACCGACGGGAACGGGACCCTGGCCGAGATCCATGTGCACCGCGGCGGTCAGGGGCTGTGGGTGGCCACCATGGCGCGCTCCCTGGGCGCCCAGGTCACCGTGTGCGGCCCGTTCGGTGGGGAGACCGGGACCATCCTGCGGCAGATCGCCAGCACCGACGGGTTGGACATCATCGCGGTGCCGTATGCCGAGGGCAGCGCGGCCCTGGTCCACGACCGGCGGTCCGGGGACCGGGAGGAGGTCGCCAGTATGCCGGCCCAACCGCTGCGTCGGCACGAGACCGACGAGTTCTTCGGGGCCGCTCTGGTGGCCGGCACCGAGGCCGACGTCTGTGTGCTCACCGGGGCTCGGCCCGCTGACGTGCTGGCGCCCGACTTCTTCGGGCGGCTGGCCCACGACCTGCGGGTCAATGGCACCGCGCTGGTCGCCGACCTGTCCGGTGAGGCCGCACTGCAGGTGGCCCAGCACGGGCCGACGGTGTTGAAAATGGCTCACGATGAGGTGATCGCGGCCGAGTTGGCCGATCAGGACACCGTCCCCAGCCTGCGGGGTGCCGCCCGGCACCTGGCTGAGCAGGGCGTGCAGACGGTGGTGATCTCCCGGGCCGACCAGCCGACCTTGGTGGTGCGGGACCAGGAGGCGTGGCTGGTGCACACCCCGCCGTTGTCCTCGGTGGATCACCGGGGGGCCGGGGACTCGATGACCGCCGGCATCGCGGTGGCCCTGGGGCGTGGGGTCCCGGTGCTGGAGGCCGTCCGCCTGGGCGCCGCGGCGGGCACCCTGAACATCACCCGCCGGGGGCTGGGCACCGGCAACCGGGAGCAGATCGAGCGGTTCTCCGCCCAGGTGGAGGTCGAGGAGTTGACGCAGTGACGGGCACGACGGCGCAGCCGACACCGCAGCGCAGCGAGCCGCTGCGGGTGCTGGTGACCAATGATGACGGGATCGACTCACCCGGTCTGGCGGTGCTGGCCAACATCGCCCGGGCCGCCGGCCACGAGGTGGTGGTCGCCGCCCCTGCACACCAGTACTCGGGTGCTTCCGCCTCCCTGATCGGCCACGAGACCGACGGCCGGCTGGAGTTGTCCGCGGGGAGCCCGCCGGGACTGGCTGAGGGGATCGAGGCCTGGGGGGTGCGGGCCACCCCGGCGTTGATCACCTTCGCCGCCAGTTACGGCGCCTTCGGGCACCGCCCGGACCTGGTGCTCTCCGGGGTCAACCTGGGCGCCAACACCGGTCACGCGACGCTGCACTCCGGCACGGTGGGCGCGGCCCTGTCGGCAGCCACCCACCGGATCCCGTCGCTGGCCGCATCGGTGGCCTCGGCCGAGCCTGAGCACTGGGATGCCGTGGAGCGGGTGGGCCGCGTCGCGTTCGACTGGCTGGTCGAGCACGCTCCGTTGGGTCAGGTGCTCAATGTCAATGTGCCGGACGTGCCGCTGAGCAGGCTGCGTGGGCTGTGTGCGGCCCGCCTGGCGAACTTCGGTGCGGTTCAGGCCGCGGTCAAGGAGCGCGGAGAGGGCTGGGTCCACATGGCCTATGAGGAGGTGGACGTGGACTTCGAGCCGGGCACCGACGCCTACCTACTGAGCCACGGGTTTGCCACCGTCTCCCTGTTGCGGACCCCGACCCACCAGGAGAGCGACCTGCCGCTGCCGGAGTTCAGCACCCCGGCCGCCGAGGAGGACCCGGAGCTGGTGGAGGTCAGCCGCGGCCAGACCATGTCCTCCGGGCCCGAGCGGGACGCCTGACCCGCACCGGCGGGCTCTTGTCTCAGCCGGCAGCACGCCGTT
>CAYVEH010000146.1:0-6664 GCA_964450585.1 uncultured Ornithinimicrobium sp. | reverse complement strand
CTGGTGTGGACCGACGCGCTGCGGGCCGCGCAGGCCCGCGGCGTGTTGAACCGCCGGCCGATGTTCACCGAGATACTGCCGCAGGGAGTGCGGTTGGTCGATGGCCAGGTGCTGGAGGTGGACGTGATCCTGTGGGCGACCGGGTTCCGCGCCGCCCTGGATCACCTGGCGCCGCTGCGGCTGCGTGGGACCGGCGGTGGCATCGCCATGGACGGCACCCGGGTGGCCGCCGAGTCGCGGGTGCACCTGGTCGGTTACGGGCCCTCGTCCTCGACGATCGGCGCCAACCGGGCGGGTCGGGCCGCGGTCAATGATCTGCTGAGGTTCCTGGGCGAGGGGTAAGGGCGCCCGCTGCCGGGGGTGTCAGTCGAAGGGGTGCAAGCGCACGGACAGGCAGGTCACACACCCCTCCAGCTTGATGAACTCGCTCACCTCGACGGTGACCACGCTGAGCCCCCGGTCCGCGAACAGCTCGGCGGAGCGGGGCGCCGCATCAGACATCAGCACCGTCTGCTCATCGAGCACCACCACGTGGGCGCCCTCCGGTTCAGGCACCGGCAGGAAGGAGGGCCAGCGCCCGATCTCGTCGACCAGCGGTGGGTAGCCGACGACGGTGCCGTCCGGCAGGGCAGTGACCTGGCTCTTCAGGTGCAGGGTCCGGTGGATGGGCAGTGGCCGCACTCTGCGTCCGACGTCGGCGACCAGTCGGCCCAGGGCCTGGGCGCCGGCGGCCGTGGTCCGCCCACCGACCCCGACATACAGGGTGTCGCCGATGGTGAGCACGTCCCCACCGTCCAACCGGACCGGCTCCTCGCGCGCGTCCCGGTTGGGCTCCGGGTGGCCCTCGACAAGTTCCACCGTTTCCAGGCCGAGGGTGCGGGCGGCCACCCGGGCTCCGCTGACCTCATCCCGCCGCTCCCGGGCCCCGGGTGCGGTGACCACAGCCAGGTCATCGACGACGACCAGGGTGTCCTCGATAAAGACGCTGTCCGGATGCTCCGGGGCGGGCTCGACCTCACTGAGGGCGAAGCCCGCCTCGCGCAGCGCGGCGCAGTAGCCCTGCCACTGCCGTTGCGACGCGGCGATGTCCACCGTCTCGGGACGCTCCACGTGGGTGACCAGCCCCTCGGCCAGATGTGGGCTCGGGGGACGCACCAGAGCGCGGCGGTTCACGGGCTCAGCGCACGGGGTCCAGCGGCAGAGTGCCGATCGCCGGCGACTCCTGCGCTGGCTCCGCTTCCTCCGGCTCGGCCGTGTCCTGCTCGGCGGCGTCCTGCTCGGCGGCCTCAGCCTCCTCGGCCTCGGCGCGGGCCGCAGCCGCCTCCGCGATCGCCTGCCAGGTGGCACCGTCGATCACACCGCTGGGCTGTATCTCGGCCGCGGCCTGAGCCTCGACCACTGCCTCCTGGGTGATCGGGCCGAAGACTCCGTCGGGCTCGACCTCGAGCAGCTCCTGCACCACCGGCACCGGGTAGCCGGTGTCGCCCAGCTCCAGCTCGACGGTGCGCAGCGCCAGGTGCGGGTAGGCCCGCTGCTCCAGCAGGTGCCAGACCAGCGTGTTGGTCTCGGTGAGGTCGTCGCGCAGCAACGGCTCCGCCTCGGCGAACTCGGCCAGCGCGGCGGCGGTCTTCGGCCCGAAGATGCCGTCGTCCTCCACCTCGAGCGCCCGTTGCAGGACCGCGACGTCCTCCCCGCTGTCGCCCTCGGTCAGCACGCTGCGGTGCACCGGGGTGAACTCGGTGACCAGGTAGTCCGGCCGCTCCACCGCCAGCGCCCCCTCCGGCAGATCCGGCAGCTCCCAGCCCAGCGCCGCGGCATACGACAGCTGGTCCGCCACGCCGGTCTGCGGGATGCCCTGCTCGTCCTGCCACTCCAGTAGCGCCGCCCGGGTGGTCTGGTCCAGCACCCCGGTCGGCTCGACCTCCAGCACGTCCTGGAGCAACGCGACGCCCTCACCCTGCCCGCCCGGGCGGACGGTGGCGTAGTCGGTCTGCTCGGGCCAGAACTCGGTGCCGGAGCAGGCCTGGTGTCGGGCCCCCTGCGGCAGGGCGGCATACGTGCCGCCGATCACGGCGCAGGGCCCACGGTCCGCGCTCTCGGCCGTCACCGGCACCCCGGTCCACCAGGAGGTGCGCATGAACGCCCCGTCCCAGTTCAGCGAGATGTGGACGTGGTCGGTGTGCGGGCTCTGCCCGACGTAGGCGCGCCAGGTGCTGTCACTGGAGTGCCAGGAGTGACGGTTCCAGATGATCGACTGGATGCCCAGGCGGCGCGCCACCTCCCCGTCGTTGGCGGTGAGCCAGGTGACGGCGGCGTCGCCGATGCGACGGTCCTGCGGGTCGTTGGCGTCCAGGGTCCAGTCCACCGCGCGCCCGTCATAGTGCTCGGAGCGCAGGTCGATGCAGTCGCGGGCCAGCGAGTAGGCCGGCCGCTGGTAGTGCTGGCTGAGCAGGTTCGCCACGGCGATCACCCCGGGCTTGGCCACCGGGTCGCAGATCACGTTGGGCTGGAAGACTCCGGCGTCATCCACCTCCTCCGGCAGCTCCACCCCCTCGGGGAGGGCGCCCATCGTCGGTGGTTCGGGGACCGGGTATGCCGGGTCCTCCGGGAGGGTCTCCAACGGTGCGGGCCCCAGGGAGTGGCCCCCGTAGCGGTACCCGTTGTCATCCCCCGGGGGCGCTGTGCCGTCCTCGGGCGGGTCCTCGGGGGTTCCCTCGGCGGGCGGCTCCTGCGGGTCGGTCCCCTCGGCGGGCGGCGGGTCCGGCTCGGTGCCCTCCTGGACCGGGGCAGCGACCTCGCCCGGCGCGCTGCCGCCCGGGTCGGCTTGGTCGGCCCACGCGGGCAGGTGCGTCATCGAGATGGCCAGCGTCGCCCCGAGGGTCGCAACTGCCGAGCGGCGCCACCGGGGCCACCCGTCCAGACGCTCACCCTCCCGGTGCCGCCCCGTGGCGGGGCCTTCACCGGCACGCCCCCGCGTGCCCCCTGCGGTCATCACTGGTCCTGCTCCCTCACGTGGTGAATGACGATCTGAGGCGACCCTATGTCCGCAGAACCCCTCCTGACTAGGCCTGCATCAGATCGCTTGGGGTTCTGGTCGCCAAATCTTTACCCGTCCCATCCGTAGACGTGACGGATGGGACGGGTATGGCCCCTGAGGTCAGTCCCGACCGGGGGCCGGCCGATGGTGACCGATCAGAGGTCGGCGATCTTCTCGTCCTGGCTGTCCAGCACCTGGATCGCCTCGTCATCGGTGATGCCGGTGCCCATCAGCACGGTGTAGTTGCCGTTGTCCTCGCGGCCGGCCATGGTGACCGCCAGCGACTGGCCCATCACACCGACCTCGATCTTGGTGCCCTGGGCGTCGCCGTCGATCTCGCTGAAGCTCATCGTCATCTCCATGCCCTCGGCCTGGATCGTGGTCTCCTCGCAGGCGGAGTTGAGCTCCTCGACCGCGTCCAGCGGGTTGTCCCCGTCCTCCATGGAGGCGACGGTGACCTGGACGGTCGGCGGGCCCATCGGGCTGTCCCCGCTGCCAGTGAACTCCACGCTGGCGTTGGCGGTGAAGTCCGCGTCGATCGCCCCGATCGCCGTCAGCGCGTCCTGGCACTCCTGGCTGAGCTCGTCGGCCCCCGGGAAGTCCGCGAGGATGTCCTCGGTGCTGCCGCTGTCGTTGGCCCCCTCGGTCGGCTCGCCGGCGGTGTATCCCTCCAGCGGGAAGTCGTCCTGGGTGAGCAGCGCCTGGTTGGCCTCCTCCTGGGTCAGCGGCTCCGCGCCGCCGCCACAGGCAGACAGGCCGAGTGCGGCGACCGCGGTCAGGGCGAAGATGGTCCTGGTGGGCATGACTGATGGGCTCCTTGCTGTTGATGATGCGCCACCCCTGCGACGGCGCGCGCTCACGACCGGTTCCCTCCCGGGCGTGCAGCAGTGGCCCCCTCGCCCCTGCCGGCGGGCGGCTTCGCCCGTGACGCCCCCACACCGTAGCCCACCGTGGCTCCGGCCGGCGAAGCTGCTCACCCCGCCGTCGTCGGCGGGTGGGCCCGTCGGTCCAGGGCCGCCACCAGGTGTGGCAGACCGACCGCCGCCGGCACCCGCCAGCTGACGCTGGCCACCTCACCGACCGCACTGGGGTGTGGGTTGAGCTCCACCACCGGCACACCGCTCTCGGCGGCCAGCACCGGCAGTGCGGCCGCCGGATAGACCAGGCCGGAGGTGCCCACGACCACGACCAGGTCCGCCTGCTGCGCGGCATCGACGGCGGCCTGGAACTCCTCCTCGGGCAGGGCCTCACCGAACCAGACGACCCCGGGACGGATCCGCCCGGGGCAGACACGGCATACCGGCGGGTCCAGTCGAGCCACTGGCTCGAGCACCTGCGGGTATGCCGTGGGGCTGGGGGCCGCGCACGCCGCGCAACGGAGCGCGAAGAGACTGCCGTGCACGTGCGCCAGCACCGTGGCACCGGCCCGTTCATGCAGGTCGTCGACGTTCTGGGTGGCGATCTGCAGACTCACGCCGGGGCGGCGCTGCCAGTTGGCCAGCGCCCGGTGCCCGGCATTGGGGCTGGCGCGCTGCACCAGGCCGGCACGCCAGGCATACCAGGCCCAGACCTGCGCCGGGTCCTGTTCCCAGGCGGCCGGGGTGGCCAGCTCCTGCGGGTCGAACCGTGCCCAGAGCCCGACCTGGGCGTCCCGGAAGGTAGGGATCCCGGACTCCGCGGACATCCCGGCCCCGGTCAGCACGCAGATGGTGGTGGCCTCGGCGGCCAGGTCCAGCAGCGCGGCAGGCAACGGCTCGTGATCAGACACACCACCATCCTCCCAGGCGCTGACCTGAGGTCGGCTGCGCATGACACCTGTCACCGGCGGTGCATGACGTGCTGCGGTGACACGCCCTTCGTCGATGCGGCAGGCTCGTGCCATGACCGCACCCCCGGAGACCACGCCCGTCGCCGCGGACCCCTGGAACCGGTTCGGCTGGCTGATGGGCGCGATCTGGCTGGTCTTCCTGCTCTTCCCGATCATCGGCCTGTCGATGTCGGACGAGGCGCTGCTGCCCAAGGTGCTCGGGGTCAGCGGCATGCTGCTGTTCGGAGCCGTCTATGTCCACGCGCTGGTGATCGTCAACGATGAGGACACCTGGGGTGCGGTGACCCACCGCGGATGGCGGCACCTGCTCGGGATGTTGCTGATCATGGTGGCGCTGCTGCCGCTGCTGGGCATTGAGATCCTGGCTCTGACGCCCTATGTCGTGGCGATGGCGATGTTCACGCTGCCGCTGCGGTGGGCGGTCGGGGTCGCTCTGGCCATGTTGGCCTGCTGTGTCATCGCGCCGTGGCTGGACGGCACGCTGCGCGACGTCTGGTTCTTCAGCCTGATCATCGCACTGGTCTCGCTGGCCACCGGGCTGGTGCGAGTACTGGAGGAACGCGGCGGAGAGGCCCGGGCGGCCGCCTCCGAGCTGGCGCTGGCCAACGAACGAGACCGGGTCGCCCGCGATGTGCACGACGTGCTGGGGCACAGCCTGACGGTGGTCACCGTCAAGGCCGAGCTGGCTCAGCGGCTCATCGACGTCGACCCGGACGCGGCTCGGCATGAGCTGGACCAGATCCAGGCGCTGAGCCGGGGCGCTCTGGCTGAGATCCGGGAGACCGTTGCCGGGCTCCGGGTGGCCAACCTGGCCGATGAAGTGGCCGCGGCGCAGGTCGCGTTGGCCGGGGCCGGCATCCGGGCGCAGCTGCCGACCGACCTGAGCGTGGTGGACCCGCGGCACCGTCTGCTGATGGCCTGGGTGCTGCGGGAGGCGATCACCAATGTGGTGCGACACAGTGGCGCCAGCTGCTGCACCGTGCACCTGGGCACCGACGAGCTGCGCGTCACCGACGATGGCTGCGGGACCAGCGGCCGCAAGGAGGGGCACGGGCTGCGCGGGATCCGGGAACGGGTCCTGGCCGCCGGTGGCACCCTCACCCTGTCACCGGGCCCCTCCGGTGGCACCGTCCTGGAGGTATCCCTATGAGTCAGGGCCCACGCAGCGGCGACCGACGCCAGGACCCACCCCGGGGCGAGGTTCGGGACAGCAGCAGGGACGCGGCCCGACAGACCAGCGAGATGCCCCGCGGGACCGCGGACGACCCGATCCGGATCCTGCTGGCCGACGACCAGGCGCTGGTGCGCGGGGCACTGGCTGCGCTGCTCAACCTGGAGCCCGACCTGCACGTGGTGGCGGAGGTAGGCCGGGGCGATGAGGTGCTCAGCGCCGCGCACCGGTCCGACGCGCAGGTCTGCCTGCTGGACATCGAGATGCCTGGTGCCGACGGCATCGAGACCACCGCGCTGCTGCAGCAGCACCTACCCGGGGTCCGGTCGCTGATCGTCACCACCTTCGGCCGGCCCGGCTACCTGCGACGGGCGATGGATGCCGGCGCCAGCGGTTTCGTCGTCAAGGACACCCCGGCCCGGGAGCTGGCCGAGGCCGTCCGTCGGGTGCACGCCGGGATGCGTGTGGTCGACCCCGCGCTGGCCACGGAGTCCCTGCTCGGGGGGCCGAACCCGCTCACCGACCGGGAGCGGCAGTTGCTGCGCGAGGCGTTGGCCGGCGGCACGGTGTCGGCCATCGCCTCCCGGGTCCACCTGTCCCAGGGCACCGTGCGCAACTACCTCTCCTC
>CAYVEH010000145.1:0-6739 GCA_964450585.1 uncultured Ornithinimicrobium sp. | reverse complement strand
GCCTCACGGCCGTGACCACGCCCGATGGCCGGTTCACCGCGATGATGCCGCACCCGGAGCGGGTGCAGCGGAACGCGCAGATGTCCTGGACGACGGGGGCCCTGGGTGAGGCCAGCCCGTGGCTGCGGATGTTCCGCAACGCCCGCGTCTGGGTCGACTAACCGCACCCCACCCCCGACCGAGCGCACGGCCTGGCGACATTGCACCCCACCGAGTGCACGGCCTGGCGAGATTTCACCCCACCGAGCGCGCCGGGTGGTGTGTCAGTTGTCTCGTACCCAGGCATCCAGCGCGGCTTGGACCTCGGCATCGCTCTTGGACACGGCGGTGCCCACAATCCACTGGTGGCCGAAGGGGTCCCGGAACCGCCCCTGACGAGCCCCGTACGGCTGGTCGGCCACGGGGAACACCGACTGCGCTCCCCGGCCGACCGCGGCCTGCATGAGCACGTCCGGGTCCTCGCAGAGCACGTCGAGAACCACCCCGGTCCCGCCCGCGGCTGGACTCGGGTCCGTCGCATCGGGGTCCTTGAGCTGCAGCACATCCCCGCCGGGAACGGTCAGTTCCGCAAAGACGACACATCGCCCATCGTGTGTCGACGGCTCACCTCGGCACCGAACACCGCCTGATGGAACTCGATGGCCCGGTCCGCCCCATCGACAACGAGTTTCGGTCGAATCCGCGGCTGGCTCATGGGGCCCACGCTAGACCTCAGCAGCACGCACCGCGAGGCTGCCGCTGGGAGAGCCTCAGAACCGGAAGCGCGTGCAGTCTGTGGGGAAGGAGAACCAGGCCATGGCCCGACGGGGCGTGATGACGCGCAGCCCACCGCCGTCGACTCCTGCCCAGGCATCCGGCCCCGGTGCATAGCCGGAGGCCTGATACTTCGTGAAGGCCTCGGACAACCGAGCACCGAGCGGGTCCGGCTCGGCCCGAGTGGCCACCGAGTCACCTTCGACGATCACGACCTCGGTGCCGCTCTCCAGGGTGAGCGTCACTGCCGGGTTCTGCTCAACATTGCGGGTATGCCGTGTGGTCGGCGCCCCGTCATACCAGAACCGGCCGTCCAGCCACACTCCCCACCGCGGCACGGCATGCGGGGTGCCATCCGGACGGACGCTGCTCAACCAGTAGTGATGCGCGGCTCTCAGGCGGGTCTCCACCTCGGCCCAGGTCAACAGCCCGTCGCTACCCTCCGGCAGGCCGTAGCCCTCCGGCACGTCGGGACGGTCCACCGTCGGGACAACAATGTCGCGGCTCATCCTCTGACCGTAGACCCCACCACCGACGCCACGACAGACCGCGGCGCAGGACGGCTCACTCCACCGGTGGCAGTTGTACGCCGTCGGCGTCCAGTTGCGACAGGACCTTCTCGTAGAGTTCCTCGACCTCACGGGTCTGGTCCTCATCCAGGGACTGCTTCCACCGCCCAGGGTGCATCGAGTCGGGGCTGACCTCCTCGTCAAAGAACCGGCGCATCGGCTCGGCGTCCGCCAGGCCACAGAACTCGAGGAGCTCGGCATACTGCTGCTCGCGCTGACCGACCACGAGCGCCTCCAGGCGCACCGTCCGGACCCGCTGCTGGTCGGCCTGCCGCATCGAGCGGTCGATCGCCCGCACCTGGTTGCCCCACCAGGTGAGCGCGGACAGGATGTCGTTCGGCCCCCAGGACCGGCGGGCCACCGAGGCAGCGACGTCGCGCCCGTCCCGCACCATGTGCACCAGCCGGGCGTCCGGGAACATCCGACACAGGGCCGCGGCGCGCTTGGCGTTCGGTGGGGTCATCTCCACCCAGACGCGGGCCTGGTGACGGTCGGTGTGCGGCTGCATGAGGTCGGACATGAACTGCCGGCAGGCGCCCCACGGGTCCTGGGCGTACTCCTGGTGCAGCCGGGACAGGGCGGCCTCCAGCACCTCGGTGTCGGCCACCACGTGCACCCCGCGCGGGCCGGACCGGTTCGGTTTGCGCGCGTACCAGGTGCCGCGCAGCTTCTCCTCGAAGGCTGCCACCTCGATCTTGCCCTCGGCCAGGTCGCACAACCCGCCACCGTCGACGTGGAAGCGCATCTCCACCGGGATCAGTGCCAGGTCGGGGTGCCGACCCAGCAACTCCCCTGCGATCGTGGTGCCGCTGCGCCCCGTGCCCCCGGTGAACAGCGGGCCGACGGGTGGGTTCGTTTCGATGGTCACAGTGCTGGAACTCCTCGGGAGGGGTGCGTGGCCTGGCAGCCTAAGCCATGGCGATGGGCGTCGCGGTCAGCTCCGGCCCAGCAGGTCATGGCGCTGGATCGTCTCCTCCCGACCCGGCCCGACGCCGATCGCGGAGACCCGAGCACCGATGAGCTCCTCCAGACGCAGCACGTAGTTGCGGGCGTTCTCCGGCAGCTCCTCAAAACTCCGGCAGCCGGTGATGTCCTCCTGCCAGCCGGGCAGTTCCTCATAGACCGGCACCGCGTGGTGAAAGTCGGACTGGTTGACCGGCATCGAGTCGTGCCGGGTGCCCTGCACGTCGTAGGCGACGCACACCGGGATCGTCTCCAGGCCGGTGAGCACATCGAGCTTGGTGATGACGAAGTCGGTGATGCCGTTGATCCGTTGGGCGTAGCGGCCCATCACCGCATCCACCCAGCCGCAGCGGCGGGGGCGGCCGGTGGTGGTGCCGAACTCGGCGCCCTGGTTGCGCAGGAAGTCGCCGTGCTCGTCGTGCAGCTCGGTGGGGAACGGGCCCTCGCCCACCCGGCTGGTGTAGGCCTTCAGGATGCCGATCACCCGGTCGATGCGCATCGGGGCCACCCCGGACCCGGTGCAGGCACCGCCGGCGGTGGCGTTGGAGGAGGTCACGAACGGGTAGGTGCCGTGATCGACGTCCAGCAGGGTCGCCTGGCCGGCCTCGAACAGCACGGTCTTGCCCTCATCCAGGGCGTCGTTGAGCACCAAGGCGGTGTCGCAGACCATCGGGCGGATGCGCTCGGCGTGCCGCAGCAGCTCCTCCATCACCTCCTCGACCTCGATGGCCCGGCGGTTGTAGATCTTCAGCAGCAGCTGGTTCTTGGTGTCCAGCGCCGCGGTGATCTTCTGCCGCAGGATCGACTCGTCATACAGGTCCTGCATCCGGATGCCGACACGGCTCATCTTGTCGGCATAGGTCGGCCCGATGCCCCGGCCGGTGGTGCCCAGCTTGCGGCTGCCCAGGAAGCGCTCGGTGACCCGGTCCAGCACCCGGTTGTAGGGCGGGATGACGTGGGCGTTGGCGCTGATCACCAGCGTGGAGGTGTCCACCCCGCGCGCTTCCAACCCGTCCAGCTCCTCGATCAGCACGGACAGGTCGACGACCACCCCGTTGGCGATGACCGGGACACACCCTGGGCTCAGGATGCCCGACGGCAGCAGGTGCAGCGCGTACTTCTGGTCGCCGACCACGACGGTGTGCCCGGCGTTGTTGCCGCCGTTGAACTTCACCACATAGTCGACGCTGCTGCCCAGGAGGTCGGTCGCCTTGCCCTTGCCCTCATCGCCCCACTGGGCTCCCACCAGGACCACTGCCGGCATACTGCCCACCTCACTGTCGCCAATTCTCAGGTGACAGGGTAGCCGCCGACGGGGACGGACCCGCCACGGCCGGCTCCTCCACCACAGCACGGTCCGATCTGCAGCAGAATCACAGGCGGTGCCAACCGATCGGCCCCCGCGGTGCGTTCACTGGGTAGGAGGTGCTCATGTCCGACCCGGGTGAGACCTACGTCGAGTACGTCAGGGCCCGCCAGCCAGCGCTGCTTCGCTCCGCGGCGTTGATCACGGGTGACCCCCACCGGGCACAGGACCTCCTGCAGGATGCGCTGATCAAACTCGCTGCCAGGTGGGAGCGGGTCAGTCAGGGCAGTCCGGACGCCTACGTCCGGCGGGTGATGTACCGCGACAACGTCTCCCGCTGGCGTCGGCACGGGCGTGAGGTGTTGGTCGGCGACGTGGCCGAGGGGGCTCGACCGGTCGGGGCAAGCGACCCGGTCGACCCCTCGGCCCGCGTCACCGGCCTGGACGTGCGGCGGGCGCTGCTGGAGCTCACCGACAAACAGCGCATGGTGCTGGTGCTGCGGTACTACGACGATCTGTCCGAGGCACAGATCGCCGACACCCTCGGGGTGAGCCGGGGCACGGTCAAGTCTCAGGCGCACGCGGCACTGCGCCGGTTGCGGCAGCTGCTCCCGCAGGCTGCCGACGCACTCGTCGGGACGGAGGAAACGCGATGAGCGATGAGGAGATCCGAGATCTGCTCGACCTCGGGGCCGAGAGTATGCCGTACGGTCCCCCGATCGATGCCGAGGCCAGTTGGCTGGCCGGTCGCCGAAGCCGGAACACCCGCCGTGCCTGGGGCACCGGGGTGCTGGCCGCCGCGGCGGCGTTGGCCGCCGGTGTCGTCTGGACGCAGGGTCTGGGCACCCAGGAGGTCAGTCACCCACCGGCGGCCAACCCACCGGTGAGCCCGACCGGGGATACGCCGGCCTCCAGCGACGACACCGCCGACACGTTGGGTGAGGACCTGACCGTCCTCACCGGTGAGCCGTCCTCGGCACCCGACCCGACCACCGGCGAGCAGGAACCCTCCGGCGACCCGGGCACGCCCGGAGATGCCGGGACCCCGGAGATCGTCATCATGTCCCAGGGGGCCTGGGAGCCCTCCGGTGAATTGAGGCCGCTGACCGCCCAGGAGGCGACCGGGAGCCGGTGGCTTCCGGTGACCACCGAGGCGGATCCGCCCCAGGTGGGCGATGACGTCGCAGCGGAGCGTGGCCTGAGTTTCGATGGCACGACCTGGCGGATCCGGGACTGTGGTGTGGATGTCTCCGTGGCCGGCGGGGTGCAGGACGGGGTGCTGGTCACCAGCGGTGAGCCACAGGTGGTGCCCGACCCGGACCCGGGAGCCGCGTGCACGGGTCCGTTGCGGTCCGAGGACTGGGTCAGCATCCTCACCAGCGAACCCCAGGTGAGCACCGATGGGCCGATCCTGGTGATCTCCGGTGAGCTGGACGGCATACCGGCTGCTCCGGCTGCTCTGGCGTTGCGTCCGGAGGGCACACAGACCACCGGTGGGGGCACCACGGCCGTCTCCGCCGAGGAACTCGCCGGTGGGCTGACGGAGGTGCCCGGGGCCACGGCCGCCGAGCAGGTGGGGCTCTCCGATGTGCGCGACCCGCAGCCTGAGCAGGCCACGACGCTGTCGGTGCAGGATGGCACGGTGACCGTGGATGTCGGCTGTGCCGAGCCGTTGCAGGGCCCGGCGTGGTTCTCCCAGGTGGGTCCGGAGGAGTTCAACTGGCAGCTCACCGCTGCCCTGCCACGCACCCCGGACTGTGCCGGCAGCGCGGCCGAGGATGCCGAGTTGTGGCGTCAGATGCTGGCCCAGGGCGCCTTCCTGCACCACTTCGAGGACTATGTGCTCGTCGACTCCTGGGCCGACCCGGCCCTGGGGGCGGTCCCGGCACCCTGAGGTGCCCGCCCTTCCCCGGAGCATCGGGCCCGGTGCCTGCCTGGTATGCCGGCGCTCACTCCAGCAGGCCCCGGCGGGCCACCGCCACCCCCAGTTGGAACCGGGTGTCGACACCGTGCTCGTCCATCAGGGCTGACACCCGGCGGCGGACCGTGCGGAGACCCAACCCGAGGTGGCGGGCGATGGCCTCGTCCTTGAAGCCCAGGGCCAGCAACTCCAGCAGCCGTTGGTCGGCCTCGGCGGCTCCACCGTCATGCACCGGGTCGGCCCGCCGCCACAGTTCCTCGAAGAGTGCGGTGAACATGCAGACCAGGTTGGGGGCGCGCACCAGCAGCATGTCGGGGGTCTGCCCGACCGGTTCGTCCTCGTCGGTCAACAACACGCCGCTGTCGCCGAAGACGATGAACTCCAGCGGCACGTGCTCCAGGTAACGCTGCCGCTCCCCGGCGTCGGCACGCGCGGCGGTCAGTTGGCGCCAGTCCGGGTTCTCCAGCGCCGACAGCGGGAAGACGGACTGCTGCTCGCGGCCGCTGGCCATGATCTCGGCACGGACACGCTTGACCGACTCGAAGTGTCCCGGACCCCGGGCCAGGGTGGAGGTCACCTGGCAGACCGTGCCGGTGGAGACCCGGGCCAGGCGCTCAATGGCCGTCGCCACCTCTGAGGCGGGGATCCGCTCCCACGGCGCCACCCGTGGCCCGGACTCCTGCAGGCCGCGGCGGTAGTCCGCCTCGTAGGTCTCGATCGCCACGCGCACGTCGATCAGTTGCTGGCGTCGCTCGGTGAGCTCGGACTCCTCGGCGTCCAGCAGCCTGCCGAAGGTCAGGCGTGGGTCGTCGGCCCGGATGATCGCGCCGTCGGTGAGGTGGATCAGCCGCAGCGACTCCAGCTCCGCCAGTTGGCGCGCCGCCTTGGTTCTGGTCCACCCCAGCTCAGCGGCATGTTCCTCGATCGTCGCCGGCGCTCGCCGCAGGATGTGCCGGTACAGCACCTGGGCCTGGTCGGCGAGCTGCACACCCGACGATTGACTGTTCACGCATGGCAGGTTACTGCCACTGGCAGACATATGCCAGATTCGGCGGAGCCCGTGAGGCAGTATCTATACCGGTCAGACGCACCGTACGGGGACGCGAGGTCTGACACCGGGGGGATGCGGCCGGGGCCGCCGTCTACGGACGGGGCCGCCGGCCGCCTCCATGACCGGGCGAATCCTCCCCAAAAAGGCGCAGGAGGCGTACCAAACCTCCCCAAAAA
>CAYVEH010000144.1:0-6745 GCA_964450585.1 uncultured Ornithinimicrobium sp. | reverse complement strand
CGCTGCGGCAGGACCCGGCATACCGCCGTCCGGGTGGGGAGAGCCGCACCCAGCTCATCGGGCGGGTCACGGCGGCCCTGGGGCGGGCCGTCGCACGCGGGGGCACCGTGGTGGTGGCCACGCACCGGCTACCGCTCATGGTGGTGCTGTCCCGGGTGCTGGGCATCGACAGCAACCGGGCCTGGTCGATCGCGACCGCGCCTGCGTCGCTGACCGCCTTCGAGTTCTGGCCGGACGGTGGCGTCCAGGTCGCCTTTGTCAACGACACCCACCACCTGCACGACCTGCCCTGACTGGCCGGTAGCGTGTCGCTCCGTTGAACTTGAGTGCTGACCCGGTACGGTCGCACAAGACCCTTCGACTCTCGAAGAGACGCCAGTCTGATGAGTAGGACTAGGCTTGCCCTGTCGATCGAGATGGGGGACCTGGAAGAGATGGGGGACCTGGAAACTGACGAGGCAGGCACTTCCCGCACCACCCGCCGCTAGCCGACGCCGAGCGTTTGCCCCGCGACCACCTGAGGCATCGACGAGGTTTCCCGGGTACTCCAGATGAGTCTTGCCGTCGGCTTGACATCCGCACCACTCTGTGGTACATATGCTTTGTATGGCGCGAGTCACAGGTAAACTCACCTAGGGAGCGTCGCCATGAAGAGTGGGATGCTGGGCCGAATAGGCGCAATGTACGTCGGGGGAGTTCTCTTGGTGGCGGGTAGTACGTACGCTGCGGGAGCCGATCATCGTGACGAGTTGGGGCACGAGGTCCTCGCTGAGACCGCCAATGTCACGATCCTGCAGGATGGCGCCTGGGTCCGGTACGACTACGCCGAAGATCTCGCGGATCCACAGATCAAGACATATTACGGACAGCGTACCAAGCACGGTGGGTGCTCCTACTCCGGTGAGGAGTATGTCGGCCCAGAGGCGACGGCAGGTGTCACCGAAGAGCGTGAGATCGCCAACGACGAAGAACGTTGCGTGATGATAACAGAGATCGGTGTGCGGCGTGGTTCGGAAACAATACCGGATGATACTCAACTGGTGACGGAGACCCCTGTGGGGTCTTCAACGTCAACTGAAGTGGCTGAACCAACAATGTCTCCCGCGGCAACCCGCACGGCCTGGCACAAGACGTACTACGAAGACCCGGCATCCCTGGATGTGAACTCCGCCAAGACCAACGTCTCCTGGTCCTACAATGGCAGTTGCGTGACCGACAGTTGGAACCACGTCACGAATTATGGCTGGTAC
This sequence comes from uncultured Ornithinimicrobium sp., assembly GCA_964450585.1. Taxonomy (GTDB): domain Bacteria; phylum Actinomycetota; class Actinomycetes; order Actinomycetales; family Dermatophilaceae; genus Ornithinicoccus. The sequence goes on along the minus strand of CAYVEH010000144.1, from coordinate 5,495 downwards.
AGCCCAAGCGGTTGGCGCAAGGACTGGTCGAAGACGTCATCGTGGCAGGGGTGCAGTTACGCGAGGACGACCAGCAATTCAAACTTCTTCAATGGGGCCTTCTGCGTGGGTATCGACACGCACACCGAGTACCTGCCGAACTATATCCGCGGCGAGGAGGACGGTGGGTACTATATGACCTGGGATGCGAACAAGTGGGGCGGATGCACGTGGCTGCTTTCATTCCATCGAAGCCACGACGGTTCTTGATCCAGCCCGATGTGAAACGGTCCAGAACATGATTCCTACGTTACTCGTCGCGGGCTTAGTAGCGGGTGTCGCTCTTCGCGCCTGGTGGTCGATACCGGCTTTAGCGGTCATGTGGACCGTATGGATTGGCGCGACTGTGGACGACCGCGCTGCAACGACCCTCGTGCTCGCATTCCTCCTCGGAGCAGTAAATGCCGGTATAGGAGTCACTCTCGGCAGATTGATGCGAGTAGGTTTCGATGGGCTGCGGAGCCGTTTGAGTAGAACCCGCTCAACGGGCCGGGCTCACTGACGAGCGACCGAGCAGGATCGGGTTCCAGACTCCAGGACCAGCCTCACAGCACCCTGCGTGAATTCTTCATCGACTTCCGGTACTGCCTCGTCGCCATCGCAAGTTCATCTCCTCAAAGGCGATGTTTCCACGGTACGAGGGGAAGCCCAGTCCCTGCCCGACGGTATGCCGCGGGCGGGGCGGCCCTTGCGTCGCCTACCCTTGGACCAGTCATCCACTGAACCGCCCACCGATCTGGGAGCACCACTGATGCGCGTCGCCGAGACCATCCTCGACACGATCGGCGACACGCCGCTCGTCAAGCTCAACCACGTGACCGAGGGCCTCGCCGCCACGGTCCTGGCCAAGATCGAGTACGTCAACCCCGGCGGGTCGGTGAAGGACCGGATCGCCATCAAGATCATCGACGCCGCCGAGGCCGAGGGGAAGCTGAAGCCGGGCGGCACGATCGTCGAGCCGACCAGCGGCAACACAGGCGTCGGGCTGGCCCTGGTCGCCCAGCAGCGTGGCTACAAGTGCATCTTCGTGTGCCCCGACAAGGTCGGCGAGGACAAGATCAACGTGCTCAAGGCCTACGGCGCCGAGGTCGTGGTGACCCCGACGTCCGTGCCGCCGGACCACCCCGAGTCCTACTACTCCGTCAGCGACCGGCTGGCCGCCGAGATCGAGGGTGCCTACAAGCCCAACCAGTACGAGAACCTCAACGGCCCGGCCTCGCACTACGAGTCGACCGGGCCGGAGATCTGGCGGGACACCGACGGCACCGTCACCCACTTCGTGGCCGGCATCGGCACCGGCGGCACCATCTCCGGCACCGGCCGCTACCTGCGGGAGCAGGGCGATGTCACGGTGATCGGCGCCGACCCGGAGGGCTCGGTCTACTCCGGCGGCACCGGGAGGTCCTACCTGGTCGAGGGCGTCGGCGAGGACTTGTGGCCCGGCGCCTACGACACCAGCGTCCCGCACCAGATCATCCCGGTCACCGATGCCGAGTCCTTCGAGATGACCACACGGTTGGCGCTGGAGGAGGGGTTGCTGGTGGGTGGCTCCTCGGGCATGGCGGTGGTGGCCGCCCTGAAGGCGGCTCGTGACCTGCCGGCGGAGGCCACCGTTGTGGTGCTGCTGCCCGACGGTGGCCGTGGCTACCTGGGCAAGATCTTCAACGACGGCTGGATGCGCTCCTACGGCTTCAGCGCGGTCGCCGAGGAGGAGAAAACGGTCCGCGACGTGCTGTCGGCCAAGACCGGCCAGCTGCCCGACCTGGTGCACGTGCACCCCACCGACACGGTCCGCGACGCGATCGACATCATGGCCGAGTATGCCGTCAGCCAGCTGGTCGTCCTCGGTGCCGAGCCGCCGGTGGTCATGGGGGAGGTCAAGGGCTCCCTGACCGAGCGTGCGCTGTTGGACGCCGTCTTCCACGGTGAGGCCAAGTTGACCGACACGCTCACCGCGATGACCGGGCCGCCGCTGCCGTTGATCGGGGTCAACGACTCCGTCGCCGCCGCGCGGGAAGCCTTCAGCGACGCCGACGCGTTGTTGGTGACCGAGGGTGGCAAGCCCGTCGCCGTGCTGACCCGCCCTGACCTGCTGACCTTCCTGTCCCAGTGAGCATCAGCACCCGCACCGAGTGAACGGAAATCTCTGACGTGACCGGATTCTCCACCCGCGCCATCCACACCGGCCAGGCCTTCGACCCCAGGACCGGGGCGGTCATCCCGCCGGTCTACCAGACCTCCACCTTCGTGCAGGAGCATGTCGGTGGTCTGCGCGAGGGCTATGAGTACACGCGCGGGACCAACCCGACCCGGGACGCGCTGCAGGACCTGGTCGCCGACCTCGAGGGCGGCGTGCAGGGCCTGTCCTTCGCCTCCGGGCTGGCGGCCGAGGACGCCGTGTTCCGGGCGTTGCTCTCCGCCGGTGACCACGTCCTGATGGGCAACGACGTCTACGGGGGCACCCACCGCCTCGCCCACCAGGTCCTCAAGCCCTGGGGCCTGGACCTGAGCACCGCGGAGATGACCGACCTCGATGCGGTGCGCGCCGGCATACGGCCCGAGACGAAGATGCTCTGGCTCGAGACGCCCAGCAACCCGCTGATGAAGATCACCGACCTGGAGGCGGTTGCCGCGCTGGGGCACGAGCACGGCCTCATCGTCGTGGTGGACAACACCTTCGCCTCCCCGGCGCTGCAAACCCCGATCGCCCTCGGCGCGGACGTCGTGGTGCACTCGGCGACCAAGTACCTCGGCGGGCACTCCGACGTGCTCGGCGGACTCGTGGTCACCGCGAGCGAGGAGCTCGGCGAGAAGATCCAGTTCCTGCAGTTCGCAGCCGGCGGGGTCTCCGCCCCCTGGGAGGTCTTCCTCACCATCCGGGGCATCAAGACCCTGGCCCTGCGGATGGAGCGGCACAGCGCCAACGCCGCAGCGGTGGCGCAGGCGATGGTGGGCCACCCGTCGGTGGAGCGGGTCTACTACCCGGGCCTTCCCGACCACCCGGGCCACGAGATCGCCGCCCGGCAGATGGGCAACTTCGGCGGCATGGTCTCCCTGGGCCTGGCCGGCGGAGCGGCCGCAGCTCGCCAGTTCGCCGAGTCGACCTCGGTCTTCCAACTCGCGGAGAGCCTCGGCGGCGTGGAGTCGCTGGTGAACTATCCGGCCGAGATGACCCACGCCTCCGTGCGCGGCACCGAGCTTGAGGTCCCCGACAGCATCATCCGCCTCTCCGTCGGCATCGAGGACGAGGCCGACCTGGTCGCCGATGTGCAGCAGGCGCTCGAGCGCCTGGCCTGACGCGAGGCGACGTCGAGGGCCGCGAGAAGACCTCAACTCGGCGGCGACTGCACGTCCAGGACCCAGGGCCTCGTCCCGCCGGCCGGCTCGTGCAGCGCCACCTGGAACGATTCGCCGAGCACGTCGGCGAGCCCCGCCGGTGTCCGTGGGTCCGCCGCTGACTCGCACAGCGCCCGTGTGACCAGGCCACGGGTGTGCTTGGCCATGTGGGTGGCACCCGGCACCCGCACCTGGACCCACCTCCTGGTGAGCGCGCCCTGGGGAACCCAGGCTGCGGCATACGTGCTGGACCGGCAGTCGATGACCAGGCCGCGACCGACGACCTGGGGGAGTTGCTGGGCGAGCGACTGGCGCCAGTGCCCGGCCAGCGGCCCGACGCCGGGCACGTTGACCGCCATGGACAGGCGGTAAGGCGGCACCCGATCGGTGAGCCGCAGGGCGCCGAACAGCGCCGAGATCACCAGGATCCGCCGGTTGGCGCGGCGGCGGGCTGCGGACTCGAGGCTGGCCAGGTCGAGCGCGTCATACAGCACTCCGGTGTAGAGCTCGGCGACGGGCACGCTGGGAGCGGTCGTGAGCCGGGTGTTGCGAGCGATCTCCTCGGTGAGGTTCGGGCTGACCCCCAACAATGCCGCGGCGTCCGGGCGGCCGCTGGTCTCCGCGACCGGACCGAGGAGTGCGGCACGGGCCGCCGTGAGCCCGGGCAACGAGAGCCGATCGAGGTCGAGCGGTCGGCCACGCGTGCGGCCTGTCTTGGACTCCGACGGGGGCAGCAGGATCAGCACGCAGGCACACTAGTCACCGCCGGATCGAGTCGCTGTCCCCGGGGGTGGGGGTGCGGGGAAGATTGGTTGACCAGGTCTGGTTGGTCGACTTAGCATGGACTCGTGGAGGTGACCGTGCAAGAGGCCAAGACGCACCTGTCGCGACTGCTGCGCAGGGTCGAGGCGGGGGAGACCGTGGTGATCCGGCGTGGGCGCACGAGGGTCGCGGTGCTCAGTCCAGCGCCCGTCATCACCGAACGCCGGAACATTTGGGGAGACCTTGAGGGGGAGTTGACCCCTGAGTTCGATGAGCCCCTGGATGACTTCGTCCCCTACACCTCATGAAGCTCCTGCTGGACACCAACGTGGTGCTCTGGCTCTTGCTCAACCAGCGCAGATCGGTGCCGCACGACGTTGCGGACGCCCTGTCCAGTCCGTCTGCCTCGGTCCTCGTCAGTGCGGCCTCCGTGTGGGAGATCTCCATCAAGCGATCGCTCGGCAAGCTGCGGATCGGCGACAACTGGTACGCGGCGCTGATGCGACTCGACCTGACCCACCTCCAGATCTCGCCCGTGCACGCCGTCGGGGTGCAGGACCTGCCCTGGCACCACCGCGATCCGTTTGATCGGCTCCTGGTGGCGCAGGCCCTCGCCGAGGACGCCATCCTGGTCACCGCTGACCGTGTGCTGGAGGCTTACCCGGCGCAGACCTGGTGGGGCGGGCCGTTACCACGCTGATCAGGCGATCCTGAATGTCATCTGCTTAGGGTGTCGCCTATGGCGCAGCGAGCGACGAGGATCCACGACGACCGCACGACCCCGGACGGCACCGCTCTTGAGCAGGCGTTCGCCGACATCCGGTCGAGCATGGAGGTGCGGGACGAGTTCCCGGAGGCTGCGCTCGCCGAGGCGCGGGCGGCCGCGGAGAACCCGGACCTGCCCGAGCGGGACGAAACAGGCGTGGCGTTCATCACCATCGACCCACCCGGCTCGATGGACCTGGACCAGGCGATGCACATCCAACATGCCGGTGAGGGCTATCGGATCCGGTATGCCATCGCCGACGTGCCGGCCTTCGTCGAGCCCGGCGGTGCGCTGGACACGGAGGTGCGGCTGCGCGGTCAGACGATCTACTGCCCCGACACCCGGGTGCCGCTGCACCCCACCGAGGTGAGCGAAGGGGCAGCCAGCCTGCTCCCCGATGCCAGCCGTCCGGCATACGTCTGGGACATGCAACTGAACCCCGACGGAACACGGGACACGGCCGAGCTCTATCGAGCCATGGTGCGCTCGGTGCGGCGCTACACCTACGAGGAGGTGCAGCAGCTCATCGACGGTGGCGACGCCGAGGAGACCCTGCTGCTGCTCAAGGAGGTGGGGGAGCACCGGATCCGCC
>CAYVEH010000143.1:0-6806 GCA_964450585.1 uncultured Ornithinimicrobium sp. | reverse complement strand
ACATCCTCACCAGGGCAGCTCGACGGCCACACATCGGGATGGCGTTGCTGGCTGCGGCTCAAGAGGTCGGCGGTTTTTGTGCACACCGGCGTCGAACTGGTTGATCCGTGGAAGGCCGACGCGTGAAGCACCATTCCGGTGGTAGGTTTCCAGGCTGATCGGAGGCTCCCCTGTGATGGATTCCACGTCTGCGCTGACTCCGTGCTCTCTATCGTGGAGGGCAGATCGCAACATTCGGATGGGGAGGTGGCGTTGACCATTGAGGAGCGCCCGGGGCGGGACCTGACCGTCGTTCCCTACGAAGCAGGTCATCGAGCCGCGGTGCTGGACTTGGCCATGCGGTCCTGGGTGCCAGTTTTCGCCCGGATGCGTGAGTCCGTCCCGCACTTCGTCTACGACAACTTCTATCCGGATGGATGGAGGGCGCGGCAGGCAGCCGATCTTGCGCAGGTGCTCGACGAGGAGCCCGACACGGTGGACGTGGCGATGCTGCACGGGGCCGTCGTCGGCTGGGTGAGCACGCGCATCCATCCGGAGGACTCGATGGGCGAGGTCTACGTGATCACGGTGGCGCCTGAACAGCAGCGTGCGGGCGTGGGAAGGGCGCTACTGGAGCATGCGCATCGTCGGGTGCGCCGAGCCGGCATGCGGATGATCATGGTCGAAACTGGTGGTGACCCCGGCCATGCTCCCGCGCGTGCGGCATACGAGGCAGCCGGTTATCGACCCTGGCCGGTGGCGCGGTATTTCAAGGATCTGACGTCAGAAACGGACTGAGCGTGCTGGTCGCCTCAGTTCAACCCTTCTCCGTCAACCGCAGCCTGATCTCGTGGATGATGAGCCCATCGGGAGGTCCCCGCGACGGTCGCTGCCGAGGCAAGACCTCGACCTCATCGCCGAGATTACCGGTCAGTCCGTGGAGACACTCGTGCTGGCCTGACTCATCGAGGTCGTGCCGCCCAGGAGATGGCTGTACGTGCCGGAACGCGATGGGGTCCGTGCAGTTGAGCCGTTCCGGGAGGCTCGCCTAGGTTGCTGGGTATGCGTACGCAGCGACCGCACCCAAAAGGGCTCGCATGATCTTCCTAGCGGGCGCACGCCCGCTGCATGAGGGTGGCGAGACCGTCGCAGTCGTGGACTGACTGTGAGCTGCCGATCTTCGCCCGCTCTCGGGGCTCGGATGGCCGGGGCGGTTGCGTGACCGGTTGCCTGGTGGTGATCTCCGGTCTGCCCGGGGTCGGAAAGACGAGCATTGCGGAGCGCCTTGCAGTGCGCACGGAGGCGGTCCACCTGTCCATCGACGTGGTTGAGGAGTCGATCCTTGCCTGCGGTCTGCCGTCGGGGTGGCAGGTCGGCGTTGCCGCGTACGAGGCGACGCGCGTGATGGCGGAGCAGAACCTGCGGCTCGGTCACCATGTCCTCATCGATGCGGTCAATGACAGCGAGGCAGCACGCCAGACCTGGCGGACTGCGGCAGAGCACACCGGGGCGCGCCTTGACTTCGTGTACCTGGTGACCTCCGACCTGCAGGAGCATGAGCGAAGGCTCTGCGGCCGGGACCGCGGCCTTGCCTTCGTCGGTGGACCGAGCTGGGCAGATGTGCAACGTCGTCGCGCTGACTACGCCGTGTGGTCCGATGAGGTGCTGGAGTTCGACACCGCTGCCTGTCCCACGGAGGAGATCGTGGACAGGCTCATCGCACTCCTGGCAGAACCGTGAGGCAGCACGGTCAGAAGCCCGGTGGTGGGAGCGTGCCGTCGGGTGGGAGGGGCGGTCACAACACCACGGTCCAGGTGCTGGTGTCGCACTGACGATCACGGTTGCAGCCGGTTGCCACAACGGTCCCATCGCTCATCAGCCCGAGCGTGTGCCTTGAGCCTGCTGCCATCGCCACCACGTCTGTCCAGCCCTGGACCTCACACTGACCGGAGCTGTTGTCACCGACGGCGGACATCGTGCCGTCATCGTGGAGGGCGATGGTGTGGCAACTGCCAGCAGCGATCTGGGTGACCCGGCTCCATCGCGCCACCTCACACGCGCCGGTGCGGCGATCACCTGACGCGGTGACCCTGCCGTCATCCCGCAAGCCGACGGTGTGGAGGTAGCCGGCTGCCACCGCGCTCAGCCGCTTCCACGCCCCGACGTCGCACTGGCCCCACTGGTTGTTTCCGGTTGCGATAGCGGTTCCGTCAGAACGCACCGCAACGGAGTGCCAGTCGCCGCAGGAAATCCCTGTGATGCCGTGCCATCCATCGACCGCGACCTGGCCCTCGGCCTGGCGGCCGGCAGCCACCACCGTTCCGTTGCTGCGGAGCCCCAGGGTCGTTCGCCATCCGGCCGAGATGGCGGTGATGTCACTCCAGGCGGCGAGATCGGTCTGCCCGTCGCCGTTCCATCCTGTGGCGACGACCGTGCCGTCGGTGCACAGACCGACGGTGTGCGAGCGCCCGGTGTTACGGGCCGTATGGACGTCGCCGGCTGCAACGGCGGTGATCCCCGACCACCCGCTCACGTCACACTCGCCAGCCCGGCCGTTGCCCCAGGCGATGACCGTGCCGTCCTCGCGGAGCATGACGGAATGTCTGCGACCTGCCGCCAGCGCTGCCATGTCGTTTGCTCCGATCACCATCCCAGAGCCCGGCGGACAGCGGTGAGCGTGGTCTCCGGCGAGTCGTTGAAGCAGAGCCGCACTCCTGGACGAAGGGCCATAACGATGTTGACGACCCGTTCGAAGATCAGGGTGTACTCGTGTGAGGTCCGCAGGCCAGCGCCGACCTCGACCACGTCAAATCTGTGGTCTTCCAGGGCGTCGCGCACACGTCGCTCCGCGAGATCGGCGTCATCGGGTAGGAGACAGGGCGTGACGATGAATCCGTCCTCGCGCAGGGTTGCCTCGGCTGCGGCGATGCGCGAGCGAAGGGTGTCGGCGTCCTGGCCGGGCCATGGGGAGAAGTCGATCACGGACGGGTCCATCCCGATCTGCAGGACGCGGAGCGGTGCCATCCAGGCAGGCTACTCCGACGGATCGGCGAGCGCGGTGGGCGGAACGTCTGCTCCGAATTGCGCAAACGCGCGCGTAGGGTGGCCCAGGTCCCGGATCTCGGTGAACCCCAGGGCTTCGTAGAACGCCCGCTGTGCGGGCTCATCATCGGTGAGCAGTACTTTCTGGCGCACGTCAGCAAAGGGGGCGAACACCTGGCGGAACAGGGTGCGACCGATTCCCTGTCGCTGATACTCGGGGTGAACGAGGATGTCCTGCAGGTAGGCGATCGTGAGGCCGTCGCCCACGACTCGCGCAAGTCCGACGAGGCGGTCACCGTCCCAGGCGGTCACCGTGCGCAGGGAGGCAGCCACCGCAGCTGCCAATCGCGAGGGGTCCTGGGTGTATGCCGTCCACTCCACAGCCGCGTACAGCGCGGTGAGATCGCTCTGGTCCAGTTGACGGCCCGAGCAGAAGCGGATGGCCATGGGGGAATTGTCGCAGTTGACCGACGAGCTCGTCCGACAGGGGCGCTCCATGCGGCGTTACTGACGAGACGGTGCGGCGCCGATGGTGCCCATCCAGCTGGGCAGGTAGTCGAGAATCGCCACATGACCCGACCCCTCCACCAGGTGAACCTCAGCGGATGGCAGGAGGGCACCTAGCCGCTCCACGTGGTGCGCAGGGATGATGCGGTCGGCCGTGGCCTGGTACAGCGTGATGGCACCGGTGATCTGGTCGAGCGGCACCCCCCACGGCCGGACGAACGCCAGGTCATCGTCAATCTCGCCGGCGTCACTGCCGGCCCCGTTGGCTGCCTCGGCGTCCGCACCGATGCCGGACCACCGCTCGGCCAGTGCCGCCCAGTCAGCCTCGGTGAAACTACTGGCGTCGAACGTGGCGGTTCGCTGGTGCAGTTCGCGAGCCGGGTCACCGTCCGCGGCGGCACGCAGGCCGCCCCCGTCACCAGCCATGTCGGCGAACCAGGACTCCGTCTGGTCGTAGGGTGCCGGGCAGGCGAAGGCAGCAACAGCGCGAACCCGGTCTGGTAGCAGGGCGGCCAGCGCCAGAGCATGTGGTCCACCTCCGGAATAGCCGGCAGTTGCCACCTCGCCCACCCCGCACCTGTCCAGCACCTCGACGACATCCGAGGCCGCCTGGGCCACCGTGCGCCCCCGCCGGCGTGCCGACCCTGGAAAGCCGGGCCGGGTCACGGCCAACAACCGAAGCCCCAGATCGCTGGCCAGCTGGGCCAGGCGCGGGGGATGGTTGCCGGTGTGCGGGGTCCCGTAGTGCAAAACCAGCACAGGCGTGTCAGGTGCAGTGGCCCCGGACCAGTGCACCGCGACGTCGCGCCCGTCGCTGACGCGGACGGTCTGCTGCTCCACGAAGGCCCCCTGTCTAACTGTTGGTGCCCAATGTATCCCCGGTGGGAACCGCACGGCGGCAGGGGCGTCCGTCGGTGACGAGGTAGCCGGTCACAAGGGGTATCCTAATGATCGTTAGTTTTACTTTTGATCAGGTTGGGTACATCAGGTGGCCCACCGCGAGACATGGAGGAGATCGATGTCGTTGAGTCGTCGGGGGTGGGCCCCTTGCGCCGTGGTGGTCCTGGCCCTGGGAATGAGTGCCTGTTCTTCGGATGAGCAGCCGCAGGAGGAGACCACCTCCAGCGTCGACCCGGCTCCCGAGACGTCCGATCCGCAGGAGTCGACGGCCGAGGCCACTGAGTCCGCTGAGCCGGCCGACGACGCGGCCAACACACAGTCGGGGGAGGCCAGCGACGAGGCCACCGACGAGGCCACGGGGGAGGAGACGGGCGGCCTGGCGGTCACCGTCGCCGGCGAGCACGGAGTGTTGGCGCTGCAGTACACCGGTGCTGCCCCGGAGGGTGCCGCAGGGCCCACCGGCCACAAGGTGATCACCGGCCCGGGTGGGTGCTTTGCGCTCACTCAGGACGGCAAGCCGCAGCTGCTGGTGTTCCCCGAGGATGCCACGTTCGTGCTGGAGGACGGCAAGCCGTCGGTGACCATCGACGGCACGGAGTACCCCGTCGGTCAGCAGTTCACGGTGGAGACCACCGAGGTGGCGAAGTCTGAGGTCACCGGCATCCCGCAGCGCTGCGCGAAGGGTTCCAGCGACACGGTCCTGGTCGTCAACTGACCTTCGCGGCCCCTGGCTCCTCAGTCGTCGGTGACGATCGGGGAGCCAGGGTCTGTCACGGGCCGCCGGCCCGCTGCCGGAGCGGCCCGCAGCACGCCGAGCACGATCAGCAGCTGAGCCAGGGTATAGGTGAGCATCACCCAGGCCCCCTGCCACGGCAGGGACCACCAGGGAGCAAACGCCTCGAGGGCGATCAGGCCGTCGGAGAGCAGGAACAGCGCACCACCGGCCCACACCAGCGGGTGAACCCCGCTGGCCAGCACCGCCATCGCTCCCAGCAGCACTCCATAGACCAGGACCGGCACCAGCAGGTTCCCGGCCTGCGGTGCACAGGCGAGGACCAGCAGGAGGACCGCCACGGCATACGGCACCAGCAGGGCGGGCCGGTGAGCCACGCTGTGGGCGCGATACCGCCAGAACGCCACGCAGTAGACCACCTGCGCGAGCAGGAAGAAGCCGACCATCAGCAGGAAGGCCGGTTCCGCCTCGGCCAGACTCGGGGCGGTATCCCCCAACCAGGAGAACCCGAGGGCCACCAGGGTCAGCCGGGTCAGGGGGTCGCGCCGGCCCGCACCACTGCGGAGCCACAGATACAGGCTCAGCACCGGCATCAGGCACCACTGGGAGACCTGAGCCAGACTCTGCTGTCCACTCACCTGCCACACCAGGTGCACCACGACCAGCGCCAGGTACAGACGCAGCGTCAGCCGGGAGGACAGCCCGCTCACCGTGCCGGCCCCGCCGACCGCGCCGGACGCCGACACGGCCGGCTCGACGGACACCTCATCAGGACCATGGGGTGAGCCTAGGGGGACCGGTGACCGGCCGAGTGACGCGGCACAATCGGGGAATGCCCCACGCTCCGGCCCAGCCCGCGACACCCACGCGCCAGCAGCTCCGGGATCCCGGCCACACCGTGCTGGCGGTCCCGGTGCCGCTCCTGGATGACTACGTGCGGGCCCGCACCGCCCACTACGACGCCGCATACCTGGCCGCTGACCCGCGGTTCGGGCAGGCGCACATCACGCTGCTCGCGCCATGGGTGCGGACCCCGACCCCGGCCCAGCTGGCACGGCTCGAGGACCTCCTGGCCAGCCAGACCGCCATCAGCTACCGGCTCACCAGGGTGGCGACCTTCCCCAACGGCATCATCCACACCCCGGTCGAACCGGCCGCGCCCTTCCGGGCGCTCACCCACGTCATCTGGGACCGCTTCCCGGCCCACCCTCCCTACCAGGGCCAGTTCACCGACCCGGTGCCGCACGTCACCCTGGATGCGGTCAGCACCACCATCGACCAGGCTCGGGTCCGCGACATGCTGACCGACCACCTGCCCGTTCACGGCCGTGCCGAGGTCGTGCAGCTGCAGTGGTGGCAGGCTGGTCACTGCCACGTGCAGCACAGCTGGTCCCTGCCGGCGACGTCCCAAGGAGTGTCATGAAGGTCCTGGTCACCGGTGGGGTCCGCTCCGGCAAGTCGCACCATGCCGAGACCCTGCTGACCGGTATGCCGTCAGTCACCTACGTGGCACCCGGCCCCGATGAGATCGAGGAACCAGACCCGGACTGGGCCCACCGATTGGCCGCTCACCGCGCGCGCCGACCGGCGCACTGGCGCACCGTGGAGAGCACCGATGTCGCCGCCGCACTGAGGAGCAGCAGCG
>CAYVEH010000142.1:0-6825 GCA_964450585.1 uncultured Ornithinimicrobium sp. | reverse complement strand
CCTTCTTGCGGCGCTCATGCTCTCGTCGAGCCGACGAACCAGCCACGCTATGCGGGTCCAGGAGCTCATGTGTGGCCCCTGTGTCATGGATGTCCTCTGAGCCGGTCACCAACAGAATGCTACGTGGTGAGTGGTTGAGGAGCCCTGCGATGTGCGGTGGTGTCGGCTGGAGTGTGCCCGCCGCAAGAGGAACCGGCCCTGACTCGCGGTTCCGCAGGTCAGAGCCGGTTCTAGGTGGTCGGGGTGACAGGATTTGAAAAGATCACTCCGCACACAAGAGGACACGAGATGACGCCAGTTATGCCCAGTGATGCCTAACGGGCCCAGTGGACGGGAGGGCGCAGTATCACGCAAGCGTCACTCCAGGCCAACGCCGGGGTGACGTTTACTGAGGACGTGGTCAGCTCTTTGGGCGACGGCTCGGAAAAGCGCCTGCACAACATGCCACGGGCTCTTACTGGCGCCAAGGAAGTACCTGTGGCGACACTCTTTGATGCGTCGTCCCTGCCGCCCCAGCACACGGGCCTCGTGCCCCACTGCTTGGCTCGATCACGCACTACTCTGCCGCATCAGGCGGTCAGCCAGCAAGCCATCCCACGGCGTCCTCGAGCTGAGTGGTGACATGCTTCCAGGGCCGGCTGAGGTCAAGGGTTCGGGCGCCGATGCGGTTGCCCTGGATGGTGACGTCCAGGTTGGGTTGTCGAGGTGCGTCGGTGCGTGCGTAAAGCAACAGGCCGCTGACCGACCCGTGGCGCTTCGTGTCTGCGTTCTTCACGTACGCCAGGAGTTGGTACAGGTTGGCCGAGTGGACGGTCGCTTTGCCCCATTCGCTAACCTGCATTGATTGGCCATAGTACTTCGCGTCGATGATGAGGATGCGTGACCCGAGGCGGAGGGTGACGTCTGTGCGCATTGCTGGGAGTTGTTCGGCCCCCAGCGCACTTGTGTCGTCGTAGTCCCAGGCAACGGCAGATGCGCGAGGTGAGAACTCGGGATGGTGGACGTTGTAGTACTCACGCAAGAATCGTTCGTACAGGGCGCTCATCGCATCGTCGGACATCCAGGACGTGAGCTTGGTATGTCCCGGATCCTGTGTGTGTAGGAGTCCGCGGACGACCAGTTCACAGACTCCCAGAAGTAGGCGGTAGGTGGCGTTGGCGCGGTGGTAGGTGAGGGCATCCCAGCGGATCGATGTCGGAGGTACCAGCGTCACCCCGTCCAGGTAGGGCAGAAGTCGGCGAAGCGCATCCCGGCGTGGTGCGATGACTTCGCCGTGTCGGATGAGGAGAACGATGACTGACTTGAGCGCCTGGTTGTGGGGCGTGTCGACCGCGTACTCATCGAACTCGCACATCAGTTTGCCTCGGGTCCCAGAGCGCGTGGCAACGGTGCTCTTGATGTCGATGCGGCCGCGAACGGTGGCTAGCGGGTCACTGCGGTTGAGATAGTCGTGGTGCAGGCCCCGCTTCACCTGGGAGCCGACGCCACGCACCAGGACCTCCGCTAACAGATCGTGCAAATGGTGGAAGGGCTCAGTCGCAACTCGGTCGGTTCCTTCCTTGTGGATCGCTCGGAAGGCGTAGGCCATCATGACGTACAGGTTGCGGATGGTGACCGGGCTGTCAGCCATTGAAAGCTGTTCTCAGTCTGCTTGCCCAGTCCTCGGCCTTTGTCGGCTCGTCGAACCAGTACTCGTCGAGTAGGGGGACGAGTTCGTCTTCGACCACGGAGTACAGCCAGCCGTCGTTGGCGCTGCCGGTCGGGGGGCTGGTGAGGAAGCTGTGTCCGATGGCGAAACCCTTGCCGAGTGCTGGGTCTTCGGCAATGGTCTGGTTGAGGTCCACGACGGCATCGACGAGGCGGTCGAGTGTGGGGTTGGCGGCCTCTTGTTGCCAGCGGGTGAAGCCAGCCGAGTGGAAGCCTGGCGCCATCTCGAAGAACCCGAAGCGCCGGCGCAAGGCGTAGTCGAGTACGGCGAGGCTGCGGTCGGCGGTGTTCATCATGCCGATGATGTGGACATTGGTGGGGACTGAGAAGACTTCGTTCTTGTACAGGAGGCGGAGGTCTTGTGCGCGCTTGTCGGCTTCGATGAGCATGAGCAATTCCCCGAAGATCTTGGAGATGTTGCCACGGTTGATCTCATCGATGATGAAGAAGTATGGCCGGTCCGTGTCCTCTGCTCGGGCCTTCTCGCAGAACCGGTAGAAGGGCCCCTCGGCGAGAGTGAAGCCGCCAGTGTCTGTGGGACGGTATCCCATCATGAAGTCCTCGTAGGAGTAGCTCTGATGGAACTGGACCATCTGGACGCGGCTCGGGTCTTTCATCCCCATGATGGAGTACGCGAGGCGTTTAGCGGCGAAGGTCTTTCCGACGCCGGGCGGCCCCGCAAGGATGACGTTCTTCTTGCGAGCGAGCAGGGCGCGCAGCCGTTCGTACCGCTCCTCCGGCAGGTACACCTCCCTGAGGAACGCTGCTTTGTCGTAGGCAGGCAGCTCTGTCGGCGTGTCGAGCAGTTCCGGCTGGTCATCACCTGTGACGAGTTCCTCGAGCATCTCGACGTAGTCGCGGTAAGGCGTGACGTCTGTCAGCGTTTTGGTTGCGGCGTCACCGGGATGCTCCCATGAACCCTTGTGCGTCCAGGCCACCGAGCGAACGTGGCGGTAAGAAGAGCGATGCGGCTCGAACCGAGCGTCGGAGGTGACCTCACCGCGCCCCACGATCTCGCGCCGCCCGCGCTTGGCGTAGACGATGTCGCCTACGGCCATGTCGTTCTGGAACTGCCACACCGCGAGAACTGCGTTCCTCATCGACCCGCCAGTGCCCTCGACGTCGAGGGCCTGGCGGATGGCCTCTCGGTTCGGGTAGGAAGCGAGATCGTCGAGCTCGTCCCAGCCGATGGCCATGAGGCTGCTGGACGAGAACTCTTCCCATTCTGAAGCTTGTGGGCCAGGCGAGTAGAGCCAGTAGTGGCGTGCGCGAGGTTCCACCTGCTCGCTAGCGTCTGCCGGACCGTAGTCGCTGGCGGACGTGTCCCACAGCTCTGCTACTCCGGGCGTCCAGAAATGGAAGGGGCCGTCGAACTCGTGCGCCAGCGCAGCGCGAATCGCGAGGAGGTCACGATCGATCGCGTCAGGGGTGTTCCCTGATGCGTGGCCAATTCGATCCTGGAGGCCGTCGCGGATCTTCTCCTTCATCGACGCTGACGAGATCGGTTCGAAGACGTCGGGTCGGGCGAGGAACTGCCAAGCGTTGCGGATGTCGGATCTGTCGTCACCGGAGGCGAGCATGACTCGCTGCAGCTCCCACGGATCGGTCCGCGCGGCCTCGCGCTCGGGCTCGGTCAACTCATTCCAGTGGCGCACGAAAGTGGAGCCCCAGATGAGGTGCCTCCACAGCGCACCGTTGTACCAAGAACCGGGTTCGAACCCGGCAGTCCCTGCAGGACGAGCCAACCATGTCGACATCGGTTCGGAGATCGTCACGGGAAGGTGGAGGTGCGCGAGCACTCGTTCGACATGACCTCTGCGTGTCTCGGGTCGGGCCGACCGGACCGGGTGCTCACGTAAGAAGACCATCTCTGCCGCAAGGAGCACCACTTCGCGAGAGGCCCTGCGGAGTTGCTGGTCGAGCTTCACCCACTGACCCTGATCCGTCCCGATTATCGGGTTATCCTCGATCCTCGCCCGCAGATCTTCCGCTGCGTCGGCGGTCCAGATTCTCGTTTCGGGGTCGATGATGGAGCGACCGTCGCCGAGCATGTGAGTGAACACCTCACCCACCTCGCGACCGATCTTCATGTCAGGGACCGGGCGATACGCTTCGGTGGCAGAGTCCGCGTCATTGATGACATGTCCGTCGCTCATACCGACAGTCTGCCCCCCTCCGCGTCTGCACAATCGAAGCCTCCTTGTAGGCGCGTCGCAAGACGCTTAGGGACGCACCAGCGCTTCCACCGGACGGTCACGAGACAGCCAACTGGCTGGCCCCGGTGAGTGCAGCCCCCTGACGACCGGATCTGCCGCATTTGCTGTCCGCCGGTAGGCGTCCCCGGGTTGACGTCAGGGGCCGGTGAGAGTTCTGACGTAGGTGCCGAAGCCGGGGACCGTGAACTGGAGCAGGCCGTGGGCCGGTGCGTCGAGGATGCCCTTGTCGAGCAGTGATTGTCTGGCCATCGACAGGGCGGTGGTGTCGACGCCGAGGAGTTCGGCGATGTCACGGCGTGCAACGGGGCCTTCGGGGTGGGTGGCCATGGCAGTGAGGATGTCGCGTTCGCGTGCGGTGGCCTTGGCCCAGCGGGTGCGGTAGAGCTCGGTGAGGTCGATGTCAACTCTTTCCTGGGCGGCGCGGACGTGGGCTGCAGTGAGTTGGTGGCCGGGGTCGGGATTCCCGGCGACGTGCCAGGCCTCGTGGCCGTAGACCTGGATGAAGTAGGGGTAGCCCTGGGCGCGTTCAACGACGGTGGCCAGAGCGTCGGTGGCCCAGGACACCCCCATGGCCGCGCTGGGTGCGGTCAGGGCCTGGCGGGTCTCGTGCGGCTCGAGGTCGCGCATGGGTCGGTACTGGAACCGTTCGGCGTGGGTGACGGCGCCGGTGACGACGTCGGGGGTGTGGGACAAGCCGGCGGCCAGCAGCGCGGCCGGTACGGCGACGTCGGTGGCCTGCAGTTCCTGCCAGGCGTAGGCGATCGTGCGCAGCGAGTCCTCGTCGGCGGACTGGAGCTCGTCGACGAGCAGGACGAGGCCCTTGTGGTCGGCGTCCTGGGCTGCGCGGGCGGTGTGCGTGACCAGTTCTCTGAAGGCTCGCGTGGCCTCGGGGGCTGGCCGGTGTGCGCCGGTCACCTCGACGTGGCCGATCCCGGGCACACCTGCCGACACCCTGACCTGGCTCACCCGTTCGGCGAGCACGTCACCGTGACCCCATGAGCGCGCGATCTGGTGCACCTCGTCGGCGATCACCGCGGTCAACCTACCGTTACCGGCGGTGACGAACACGCTCGCCAGGCCGAGGTCGTGGGCCGTGCGCTGGGCTCGGCGCAGCAGGCTCGTCTTGCCCACCCCGCGGGGGCCGACATCGACGCGCACCCGGCCGGCGAAGCGGCCCTCGAGCGCGACCCGGGCCAGCAGGCCGCTGATGTCGGTGAGCTGAACCTCGCGGCCGGGGACCTCGCGAGCGGTCTCCCCGGGCGTGTAGGGACTGGGTTGCACGGTCGATCTCCTGACCAGCTTGATGCGTCTTTATAGTTCGGACCAACTATAAGACGGTATCTACTGGATCGACGGTTCCCAGCGGTGCCGCTCGACGTCAAGGTCGAGCGGTCGCGCATAACGAGTGGCATTCCATGGCCGCTTCTGTCCGCACGTGTCCCCGTCCGTGATGTGCCCAGGTTATGCCCACGGCCACGATTTCACGCGGATCAAGCACCCAAACAACGACATAACCGCAGGTCAGAGACCTGCGGTTATGGTCGGGGTGACAGGATTTGAACCTGCGACCTCCTCGTCCCGAACGAGGCGCGCTACCAAGCTGCGCCACACCCCGTGGCTCGTGCCGTGCGGCACGCAGCGTCGGCAATGCTAACCCAGGCTGGGGCGCTGCACCGAATCGCCCTCACACCAACGTCAGCAGCGTGGCTTCCGGTCGGCAGGCCAGCCGAACGGGGGAGTACGGCGAGGCGCCGAGCCCGGCCGAGACTTCCAGCCAGGCGGCCCCGCGAGGAGCCTCAGTGGACGGGGCCGAGCCGGCACCGGGCCACCAGCGGGACAGGCCCTTGGCGCGACCGGTGTCCAGGTCGCAGTTGGTGACCAGTGCCCCGTAGCCCGGCAGACAGACCTGCCCGCCGTGGGTATGCCCGGCCAGGACCAACCCAGCACCGTCGAGGGTCATCGCGTCCAGGATCCGCTGGTACGGCGCATGCGTGACCCCGACGAGCAGATCGGCCCCCGGGCTGGGCGGACCAGCGACCTGCTCGTACTGGTCGTACTCCAGGTGCGGGTCATCGACACCAACAAACTCCAGCCGGGACCCGTTGACGACCAACTCGCCGCGGGCGTTATTGAGGTCCAGCCAGCCGCGGGCGGTGAAGGAGTCGACCATGTCCTGGGTGGGCAGACGCCGGTCCGTCAGTTCGGCACCCTTGCGGTGGGAGTCGGTGAAGTACCGCAACGGGTTCTTCAGCGTCGGTGGAAAGTAGTCGTTGCTCCCCAACACGAAGACACCCGGCCGGGCCAACAGGTCACGGTAGAGGTCCAGCACCGCCGGCACAGCGTCCGGAGCGGCCAGGTTGTCTCCGGTGGTGACCACCAGGTCCGGCTCCAGCTCGGCCAGTGAGCGGACCCAGTCCTGCTTGGCGCGTTGCTCCGGCACCAGGTGCAGGTCGCTGAGGTGCAGGATCCGCACCGGCGTTGCCCCCGCCGGCAGCAGCGGCACCTCGAACTCACGCAGGACGAACGCCCGAGGCTCGACCAGGGTGCTCCAGGCGAGCACTCCGGCACCCAACCCGACCAGTGAGGCGACCCCACGGCATACACAATTCACTGGACGATCATCGCAAACAGCCACCCGGGTCACGGGCGCGGTGAGACACTGGGGATATGAGCGACCAGACCTCCCTCAAGGACACCCTGCAGCAGGATCTTCACGACGCGATGCGGGCCAAGGACCGGGTGCGCTCGGCCACGTTGCGCATGGCGCTCACGGCGATCTCCAACGAGGAGGTCGCCGGCACGGAGCACCGGGTGCTCAGCGACGACGAGGTACTCAAGGTGCTCGGGAAGGAGGCCAAGAAGCGCCGGGAGGCCGCGCAGGCCTACACCGATGCGCACCGGG
>CAYVEH010000141.1:0-6860 GCA_964450585.1 uncultured Ornithinimicrobium sp. | reverse complement strand
TGCGCAGCTACCTGGACCGCGGCTACACGGTCGTGAAGATGAAGATCGGCGGGGCCACGCTGGCGGAGGACCTGAGGCGGATCGAGGCAGCGCTGAGCATCCTGGGCCCCTCAGATCGGCTGATGGTGGACGCCAACGGTCGATTCACCGGTGAGCAGGCGGTCGAGTATCTGGACGCCCTGCAGGGTTATGGCCTCTTCTGGTACGAGGAGCCGGTCGATCCACTGGACTACAAAGGGACCCGAAGGGTGGCCGAGCGCGCAGGTGACCTGCCGATCGCCACCGGCGAGAACCTGTTCTCCCACTGGGATGCTCGCAACCTGGGCCAGTACGGCGGGATGAACCCAGAGCGGGACTACCTACAGTTTGACTGTGCCCTCAGCTACGGGCTGGTCGAGTACCTACGGACCCTGGAGGCGCTCGGCGAGCTGGGGTGGGCCCCGAGCCGGTTCATCCCGCACGGTGGGCACCAGATGTCCCTCAACATCGCGGCCGGGCTCGGGCTGGGCGGCAACGAGTCCTACCCCGACCTCTTCCAGCCGTTCGGTGGTTTCCCCGACGGGTGCTCGGTGCAGGACGGCTATGTGACGATGCCAGAGTTGCCGGGCATCGGGTTCGAGGGCAAGGCAGACCTGGCGGAGGTGTGCGCCAGCCTGCTCAGCTGAGCACGGCGCGCACGGACGTCGATGGTTGAGCTCCCAGAACACACCGGGACCCGGCGTGTCATCGTGGCACCGGACAAGTTCAAGGGCACGTTGACCGGTCCAGCCGCTGCGGCAGCCATGGCCGCGGGGGTTCAGCAGGTGTGGCCGCACGCCCAGGTGGAGCTGCTACCCCTTGCTGATGGCGGTGAGGGGACCGTCGATGCCGTGCTGACGACCGGCGCCCGGGCACACGCGGTCAGCGTTCCCGGGCCGCTGGGCGACCCGGTCGAGGCCCGGTTCGCGATGCTGGGCAGCACGGCCGTCATCGAGTCGGCACAGGCCTGCGGGCTGCACCTGGTCTCCCCCAGTCGGCAGAGTTCACGCCAGGCCAGTAGCGCCGGGGTCGGCACGTTGGTGCGGGCCGCCTGGGAGGCTGGGGCCGAGGAGATCGTCGTGGGCCTCGGCGGAGTGGCCAGCACGGACGGCGGGGCCGGTCTGATCACCGCGCTGGGCGGGCGACTACTGGACGAGCACGGCGAGCCGGTCCTGCCCGGAGCGCTGCATCGCACCCGGGCGCTGGACCTCACCGGTCTGGACGCGCGAGTGGCCACCACCCGGTTCGTCGCGGCCACCGACGTCACCAACCCGTTGCTCGGTCACCGGGGCGCGGCCCCGGTCTACGCTCCGCAGAAGGGGGCCGAGCCGCCGGACGTCGCCGAGTTGGCCAGCGGCCTGCGGGCCCTGGCCGAGGTGACCGAGTCGGTCACCGGCCGCCGTCTGCGTGATCGGCCGGGAGCCGGAGCCGCCGGCGGCCTGGGATGGGCCCTGATGGTCGTCCTGGGCGCCCAGGTGCAGTCCGGCGCTGAGCTGATCATGGAGCAGATCGGGGCGCCGGCCGCGCTGACCGGCGCCGACCTGGCGATCACCGGCGAGGGTCGACTGGATGCGCAGAGCAGCGACGGCAAGGCCCCGGTGGCGCTGGCCACCCTGGCACGCCGAGTCGGGGTGCCCACCCTGGCGATAGCGGGCACCGTGGCCGCTGAGGCGCGGACGCGCCGCGACTTCGCTGGCGTCTGGTCGCTCACCGAGGAGGTCGGCGCCCAGGCCGCGCTGGCCCACCCGGCGGACAGCCTGCGCGAGGTGACGGCGCGTGCCGTGCACCATTGGACCGGCTGACGCCCTAGCCCTGGTCCGTCTCGATGAACGGCGGCTTCTTCACCACGGCGGTGACGTCACGACCCCGCACGTCGATCACGACGTCATCCCCCTCGGTGACCGCACGGTCCACCAGGGCCAGCGCGATGCCGTGGCCCAGGGTGGGCGAAAAGGTCCCGGAGGTGACCGTGCCGACCTCTGTGCCGTCGCTGGCCCGTACCGGGCACCCGGCACGCGGAATGCCTCGGCCGGTGACTTCCAGACCACGGGAGAGCCGGGACTCCTTGGCCTCGCGTTGCGCCTGCAGCGCCTCCTTGCCCCAGAAGGTGTCCTTCCGCCAGCCCACCGCCCAACTTGAGCGGCCCATCACCGGTGTGATCTCCGGCGAGAGTTCGTGGCCGTGGAGCGCAAAGCCCATCTCCGTTCGCAGCGTGTCCCGGGCCCCCAGGCCCGCGGGCATCCCCTCGAACGGCTTCATCGCCATCGACAAGGCATCCCACAGGTCCGCCGTCGCGGCCCAGGACGGCAGCAACTCATAGCCACGCTCACCGGTGTAGCCGGTACGGCACACGATGACCGGGTGGCCCTCCCAGGTCGCCTCGACGTAGCTCATGAACTCGTGCCCGACCGGCAACCCCAGGGCGGTCAGCACCTCGTCGCTGCGCGGGCCCTGGACGGCGAGCACCCCGTAGTCCGTGTGCTGGTTCTGCACCTCGATCGACGCCGGCGCGGCCTCGGTGAGCCTGCGCACCACCTCGGCGTTGTTGGCGGCATTCGGGATGAGGAAGATCTCCTCGTCGGAGCGGAGGTACTGGATCAGGTCGTCGACCACACCCCCGGAGTCGTTGCAGCACATGGTGTACTGCGCCTTGCCCGGGCTGATGCGGTTGAGGTCGTTGGTGAAGCACCGGTTGACGAAGTCTTTGGCCCCCGGCCCGCGGACCACGGCCTTGCCGAGGTGGCTCACATCGAACAGTCCCACCCGCTCACGGACGGCGGTGTGCTCGGCCCGCACCCCGGCATACTCGATGGGCATCTGCCATCCGCTGAAGTCGCCCATCTTGGCCCCGAGGGACACATGACGGTCGTGCGCAGGTGAGGTCTTCAAGGGCTCGGCAGACATGGCTGACACGCTAGCCGCCCTGTGCCGTTAGGCTCAACGCGGCCCCACATGCACTGTCACCAACTGAAATGGACGAAGATGACCACACTCACCCTCACTGACAGCAAGCCCGCGAGCGCCAAGGTCGACGCCCTGGTGCTGGCCTCCACCTGCGCCGAGGACAGCGCGGTGTTGGCCGAGGGCACGGACCTGCCCAAGGGTGCGCTGACGTATGTGAACAAGAACCTGGCCGCGACCGGGGCCACCGGCAAGGCGGACGAGGTCGTCAAGCTGGCTGCCGTGCCAGGAGTGCAGGCCACGCTGGTGGTGGTCGTAGGCACGGGTTCCGCCACCGAGGCCCTGCCGGAGGCCGCCGAGCGGTACCGCCGGGCAGCAGGTGCGGCCACCCGGGCGCTCGCCGGCCAGAAGACGGCGCTGTTCGCCCTGGGCAGTGGGGTGGAGATCGCGCGGGCCGTCGCCGAGGGGGTGCTGCTGGGCGGCTATGCCTTCCAGACCTTCCTGGGCGAGGGCAAGGCAGCCAGCGCCAAGGAGCCGCTGGCCACTGCGCAGGTCTACCTCAAGGGACGCCACAAGGACGACATCCTGGGGGAGGCGACCACTGTCGCCGGCGCGGTCAGCTATGCCCGTGACCTGGTGAACACCCCACCCAACGTGCTCTTCCCGGAGAGCTTCGCGCACTCGGTCTCGCAGCGTGCCAAGAGCAGCAAGGTCAAGCTCGAGGTGTGGGACACCGACAAGCTGCGCACCGAGGGCTGCGGCGGGATCCTCGGTGTGGGGCAGGGCTCGGGCCGTCCCCCGCGGTTGGTGACGATGACCTACAAGCCGCGGGGCGCCAAGGCGCACCTGGCCTTTGTCGGCAAAGGCATCACCTTCGACTCCGGTGGGTTGTGCATCAAGCCGGGCACCGGCATGGTCACCATGAAGTGCGACATGGCCGGGGCTGCCGCCGTGGCTGCTTCGGTGCTGGCGCTGGCCGAGCTGAAGGTTCCCGTCGCAGTGACCGGGTACCTGTGCCTGGCCGAGAACATGACCGGCGACCTGGCGCAGCGCCCCGGGGACATCGTCACGATGCGTGGTGGTCGCACCGTGGAGATCATTAACACCGACGCCGAGGGCCGGCTGGTGATGGCCGATGGGATCGCACTGGCCTCCGAGCAGCAGCCCGACGCGATCGTGGACATTGCGACGCTCACTGGGGCCGCGGTGATCGCGCTGGGCAACCGCACGATGGGCATCATGTCCAACGATGACGGGCTGCGCGAGCGGGTCACCAGCGCGGCCACGGGGGCCGGTGAGGCGGCCTGGGGCATGCCCTTGCCGGAGGAGATCCGCAGCTCGATGGACTCCCCCGTCGCCGACCTGAAGCACACCGGTGAGCGGGCCGGCGGCATGATGGTCGCCGCTAAGTTCCTGGAGGAGTTCGTCGGCAAGAACTCCGCCGACGAGCCGATCCGGTGGGCCCACCTGGACATCGCCGGCCCCGCCTTCAACGAGAAGAGCGCGTGGGGCTACACCCCGGTCGGCGGGACCGGCGCCGGCGTGCGGGCGCTGATCGCCCTCGCACGCTCCTACGCGTAGCGGTGGTGTCACCTCGTCAGCGTGGTGCTGTCACCTGCTCAGCGCAGACGGGCACCGAGCCACGCTGACCCAGACGGGCACCGAGCCACGCTGACCCACCGGTCGATCACCGGCGCCACAGCTGCCAGGACCGGGACGATTGACCCAGGATGCCCCGGGCCGTGCGGCCCGGGGCATCCTGGGTGCTGTCAGCTGTGTGCTCAGCCGCTCTTGCGACGGAACATCTGCTGGGCACCGGAGGTCTTGGCCCGGGCGGCATGGTCCACCTTGCCGTGCTCGGAGTGATCCGAGACGTCCCGGCCGCTGTGTGTCTGCTTCTTTTCCAGCGCCTCCCGGAACTTGCGCTTCACGTCGTCCTCGACGTAGTCGCTGGCGCTGGTCTCCGCTGGCGTGGGCTTCTCGTCGGTCATAGCCACCTCCCGTGGTCCGTGACCCCAGCCTGCCATGCCGAGCCGGGCGGCACGAGCCCATTTTTCCCTCGCTCAGGGCGCCGGTGAACGCGCCCAGGGTGACGACCGCTGGGTTCTGCACGACAGCTGTTCCTGGGCCCGAACCGGAGAGGCAGCCAGGGCACGTCCAGGCCCGCCGGCTGCGCCAACGAACAGACCCGCGGGTCAGCTCGTGGCGGCGGGCACTGCTCTCTCAGGACCCCTTGTGCCGGCGGTTCCACTCGCGCATCCGGGCGGGATAGCCGGTCTGGTTGACGTCATACACCGGGATGGCCAGCAGCCGCCCCAGCTCGAACCCGGCCTTGGGGGTGCCGACCGCGCGCCGGGTCCACTCGCCGTCGGTGGCGATGAGGATGACTGTCGTGGTGCTGACATTGGTCGCTGGCTCCACGTAGGCCTCGACGCCTTTGTGGCTGGCGACCCACTGCTCGGCGTAGGCCCGCACGGCCTTGTGATCAATGGCCATCTCGGGGCCGTCGGTACGCCCTCGAACGGTGCCACCGGCTGTGCTCGCGCCCTGATTCTTCCGTCGCCTCCACCACGCCATAGGTGGGAGGGTATCGCGCCCCGCCGACACGTCGTGCCCCCTCGGTGGTCGGGGGTCACGGGGTTTGACAAGATGACCCCTATGGCTTCGACCCCACCCGATGCAGACAGTGCCTTCGACGTCATCATCCTGGGCGGTGGTAGTGGCGGATACTCCTGTGCGCTGCGGGCGGCCCAGCTGGGTCTGAAGGTCGCCCTGGTCGAGAAGGACAAGTTGGGCGGCACCTGCCTGCACCGAGGCTGCATCCCCACCAAGGCGCTGCTGCACGCCGCCGAGGTCGCTGACGCCACTCGCGATGGTGCCAGGTTCGGGATCAACGCGACGCTGGACTCCATCGACGTCAGCAAGGTCCACTCCTACAAGGACGGGGTGGTGAGCCGGCTGCACAAGGGCCTGCAGGGGTTGGTCAGCTCGGCCACGATCGAGTATGTCGAGGGCCACGGCCGGTTGGCCGGTCCCGGGCAGGTCGTGGTGGGCGATCGCACCCTCACGGCCAAGAACGTGGTGCTGGCCACCGGCTCCTACGCTCGCAGCCTGCCCGGTCTGGAGGTCGGCGGTCGGATCATCACCAGTGACGAGGCGATGACGCTCGCGGAGCTGCCGCAGCGGGTCGTCGTGCTGGGCGGCGGGGTGATCGGGGTGGAGTTCGCCTCGGTGTTCGCCTCGTTCGGGGCCGAGGTGACGGTCATCGAGGCGCTGCCGCGGCTGGTGCCCGCCGAGGACGAGGCGGTCTCCAAGACCCTGGAGCGGGCGTTCAAGAAGCGCAAGATCACGGTAAAGACCGGGGTACGGTTCGCCGGAGCCACCCAGGACGACCAGCAGGTGAACGTCTCCCTGGAGTCCGGGGAGAGCTTCGAGGCGGACCTGCTGCTGGTGGCGGTGGGCCGCGGCCCGGTGACTGATGACCTGGGGTATGCCGAGGCGGGGGTGCAGTTGGACCGGGGCTTCGTCACCACCGACGCGCGGTGCCGCACCGGGGTGCCGGGCCTGTATGCCGTGGGAGACATCGTGCCCGGTCTGCAGTTGGCCCACCGCGGCTTTGCCCAGGGCATCTTCGTCGCCGAGGAGATCGCGGGCCTGGACCCGACGCCGATTGACGAGGCCGGGATCCCGCGGGTCACGTACTGCGACCCGGAGATCGCCTCGGTCGGGCTCACCGAGGCCCAGGCCCGGGAGACGTACGGCGAGGTGACCACCTACGAGTACAACCTGGGGGGCAATGGCAAGTCCCAGATCCTGGGAACGGCCGGCTTCGTGAAGTTGATCCGCAACCCCGACGGCGTCGTCGTCGGCGTGCATATGGTGGGTGCCAGGATGGGTGAGCAGGTGGGCGAGGCCCAGCTGATCTACAACTGGGAGGCACT
>CAYVEH010000140.1:0-6910 GCA_964450585.1 uncultured Ornithinimicrobium sp. | reverse complement strand
CGCTGCTGGTCTCCGGCGGGCACACCAACCTGCTGCACGTGCCGGACATCACCAGTGACATCCGCTCCCTGGGACAGACCATCGACGATGCCGCCGGGGAGGCCTATGACAAGGTCGCTCGGGTGCTCGGCCTGCCCTACCCGGGCGGGCCGCACATCGACCGGGCGGCCCAGGACGGGGACCCGACCGCGATCCGGTTCCCCCGGGGGCTGACCGCGCGCAAGGACCTGGAACGACACCGCTACGACTTCTCCTTCAGCGGGCTGAAGTCGGCGGTGGTGCGGTGGGTGCAGGCCCGCGAGCGCGCGGGTGAGCCCGTCCCGGTCGCCGACGTGGCCGCCTCCTTCCAGGAGGCAGTGGTCGATGTGCTGACCGCCAAGGCGGTGCTGGCCTGCACCGAGCACGGTGTGCTGGACCTGCAGCTGGGCGGGGGAGTGGCGGCCAACAACCGGTTGCGCGCGCTGCTCCAGGAGCGGTGCACCGAGGCCGGGATCCGGCTGCGGGTGCCGCGCCGGGACCTGTGCACTGACAACGGCGCCATGGTGGCTGCCCTGGGCTCGCTGCTCATCGCCAAGGGGCACCAGCCCTCCCGGCTGGACCTGCCGACGGACTCCTCCCAACCGGTGGGCCAGATCCGCCCGTTGGACGGGGTGGCCTCCTGATGGCCGCCGGGAGCGGCGGAGGCCCCGCCCGGCGACGCGGGGCCGGGCCTGCCTGGCGCCGGGTGCCGTTGCTGGGGGCGACCGCGCTGGCGCTGCTGCTCACCGCCTGTAGCGGCGCCACCGATGCGGACAGCGACCCATCGGCCAGCACCGCCGCGCCGAGCACCGGGGCCGATGCGGCCGCCCCCAGCACCGCAGCACCGGACCCGTCCGCCGGTGGCCAGGCCGATGACCAGACCGCGACCGAGGGAGCTGAGGGGCAGACCCCGGGCACCGAGGACCCGCAGACGCCCACCGACCCAGCGGCGGCCGAGCCACCGACGGGCCCGGAGGGCATCGGCCTGCCGAGTGCCGAGGAGCTGGCCACCGCACGGGCTGACGTGGCTGCTCTGTCGGACCGAGAGCTGGCCGGCCAACTGGTGGTCGCGGCCTACCACGGCACCGACGCCTGGGCCGCGGCGCAGCTGGTCACCGACTACCACCTGGGCGGTGTGATCACCCTGGGGGCCAACGTCCCGGAGTCGGTGCAGGCGAGGGTGCCCCAGCTGACCACCCTGACCTCGGCGGTGCAGGAGGCAGTCACCGCGGACGGTCGGGACTGGCCGGCCTTCCTGGCCATCGACCAGGAGGGCGGGCCCATCACCCGGGTGGCGGCGCCGCTGGACCACTGGCCCGCCGGCATGGCCCTGGGCGCGGCCCGGGACCCGGAGCTGGCTGAGCAGGTGGCGCACGCCTCCGGGGAGGAACTGCGTGCGCTGGGGTACACCGTGGTGTTCGCACCGGTCGCGGACGTGACCATGGGCCCGGAGGACCCCACCATCGGAGCTCGCTCACCCGGCAGCGACCCGGTCATCGTCGCCGACACCGCCCTGGCCCAGGTGCGCGGCTTCAGCGCCGCAGGCATCCTGCCGGTCACCAAGCACTTCCCGGGCCACGGCACCATCCCTGCCGACAGTCACCTCGGCACGGCCCAGCAGCCCGCCGACCTGGAGGTGCTGCGTGAGCGGGACCTGGTGCCCTTCCAGGAGGTGATCCAGGCTGGTGGGCCGGCCATCATGCCGGGCCACATCGTGGTCCAGGCCCTGGACGCCACCCGGCCGGCCACCGTGTCCCCAGAGGTCATCACGGGTCTGCTGCGACAGGACCTGGGCTTCACCGGCCTGGTCGTCACCGACGCCCTGAACATGGACGCGATCACGCAGACCGGCGCCCATCCGGCGGTGGCGGCGCTGCAGGCCGGGGTGGATGTGCTGCTGATGCCGCCCAACCCGGCCGGCACCATCGATGCGATCGTCTTTGCCCTCGGTGACGGCACCCTGGACCGGGACCGACTGGAGGAGTCCGCTGCCCGGATGGTGGCGATGCTGCGCCACCAGGGTCAGGTGGACCGACTCGGGCTGGACACGATCGGTGACTCCCACGAGCTGTCCGTGCAGGCCGCTGCGGCGGGCATCACCCAGCTCACCGGCACCTGTGGGCAGCCGCTGGTCGGCGAGTCGATCAGCATCGAGGGCGGCACCGAGGCCGCGCGGGCGGCGCTGACCACGGCCGCCCAGGTGGCCGGGCTGGGCACCGGGGGCGGGGACACGGTCGTGCTCGTCGGCGGCACCGACTACCAGGCCGGTGGTGGGCCCGGGGGGCCCGGCACCGGCTCCGGGGACGTGGTGGTCGCCACCGACCGGCCCTACCCGCTGGCCGACAGCACCGCACAGACGGCCCTGATCGCTGCCTACGGCAGCGACCCGGCCACGATGGAGGCCCTGGTCCAGGTGCTCACCGGTGCCCACACCGCCCCCGGGCAGTTGCCGGTGGCCGTCGGTGAGTTCCCGGTCGGCGCCGGCTGCGGGCGCTGACCGCCCGGCAGCTGACCACCTCAGGGGTCGGCGGGCTCGACCTCCAGCAGCACCGGCCGCCCGGCCAGTGGCGTGAGCACCACGACGACCTCGCGGGACCCGCGCAGCCGCAGGTCCCGGCGCAGCCGGTCCGGGTCCACCGGCACCCCGCGCTTCTTGATCGTCAGGCGGCCCACATCGCACTCCCGGGCCCAGCGGCGCAGTGGCTTGATGGCCAGCGGGTGCTGGGACCGCACCCGGAACCGTCTGGCCCACGGGACCTCGTGCGCCTCGGCTGCGGTGACGTACCCGGCCCCGGGCGCGGTCTCGGTGCCGGCCACCCGGCGCGCCAGGACGCCGGTCAGACCCGCCTGGAGCACCGCCCGGTCCGGCTCGTAGAGCCAGGGACCGATGTCCTGTGGGCCGGTCGCCGTCGCAGCGGGCCCACCACCGTCGTCCTGCACCTCCAGCCACTGCCCACCGCCCTGGCCGACGCGGTGCACCTGGGCGCTACGGCCCGGGCGGTGGACCAGGTCGCCCCACCACAGCGTGCACTCCAGGGCCTGACCGTCGAAGGAGGCCCACT
This sequence comes from uncultured Ornithinimicrobium sp., assembly GCA_964450585.1. Taxonomy (GTDB): domain Bacteria; phylum Actinomycetota; class Actinomycetes; order Actinomycetales; family Dermatophilaceae; genus Ornithinicoccus. The sequence continues at coordinate 3,830 of CAYVEH010000140.1, read as the reverse complement.
GGGCTTCGGTGCCCGGTGGGATCTCCTCGTGCGGGAAGGAGGGGGCGAGCTTGACCCCGACGTGCCGCACCTGGGCGGCGATCTCCCGGACCTGTTGCCAGGTGGGGGACAACTCCTCCAGGGCGATCGTGCGGACTGGTCGGCCCTGGGCGGTGGTGCGGTGGCTGCTGCGTCGCGCCGGGTCGAGCCAGGCGCCGCACCGGCCTCGACAGGCCTGCAGGTCCACCTCCTCGATCCGGGCGCACCGCACGTGCACGGCCGGCAGGTCGTGCAGGTTCACCGCGGCCAACGTGGCGGTCGCCGGGTCAGCATCCACCGCCTCGACCGGTTGGCCGTTGGCGCCCAGCTGCCGGGCATCGCCACCCAACCCGCACCCCAGGTCCCAGACCAGGTCCAGATCACACTCGGCGAAGCGTGCGGCGTGCCGCTGCGCAAGTTGCCACCGGGTCGCCTGCTCCACACCATCGGGGGTGAGCAGCATCTGGGCAGCCTGGTCGCCGAACTTTGCGCGTGCTCGGGAACGCAGACGGGACTGGGTCAGCACCGCGGCCACCAGCTCCGGGTCGTGCCCGGCCGCTCGCAGCCGGGTGGCCACCGGCAAGGCGGCCTCTGCCTGGTACTCCGGCAGCGAGGCCAGCAGCGCCTGAACCGCCGGGTCGCTGAGCCGGTCAGCGGTCTGCGGATCCATCAGCCCATTGTCACCGACGGCCGGCCGGCCGCAGCAGGGGCGGCCCCGACGGAACGATTCCTGGTGGGATCCGACAGACGGACGGGCTAAGTTCGTCTGCATGGGCCGATGGAGCGAACTGCAGCGCAGCACCCGCCGGCTGATGGTGTCGGCGGGGGTGGTGAGCCTCGCCACGCCGGTGAGTCTGGCCGTGGGACTGACGATCGCCGACAAGATGCGCAAGGCACGCACGCCGAACAAGCACTCCGTGCCGCCGCACGACCCGTTGCCGGCTGAGGTGGACGGCAACGAGCTGACCACCTACACCTATGGCGAACACCTCTACCGGGACATGCTGCAGGCGATCGAGGACGCCACCGACTACGTCTACCTGGTGACCTACATCTGGAAGGGCGACGAGGTGGGCCAGGCGTTCAAGGATGCGGTGGTGCGTGCCGCGGAGCGGGGGGTGCGCGTCTGCGTCGTCTTCGACGGATTCGCCAACCTGGTCGTGCCCCGGGAGTTCAAGGACTTCCCCGACTCGGTGCACGTGCTGCAGTTCCCCACGATCCGGGCCGGCTTCCTGATCAACGTGCGGCGCACCGGTCGGGACCACCGCAAGGTGCTGGTGGTCGACGGCACGGTGGGCTTCGTCGGTGGTTACAACATCGGCTCGCTGTATGCCGACCGCTGGCGGGACACCCACATCCGGGTGCAGGGGGTGGCCGTGTGGGAGTTGCAGAACACCTTTGTGGACTTCTGGAACCGGCACCGCAGACGGCGGCACCCGGTCCTGGCGGACAGCGGGTCGCCGGTGTGGAACTCGCGCATCCTGGCTGCGCGCAACGAGCCGAGCCGCCTGGTGTTCCCCGTCCGTGGGATCTATCTGGAGGCGATCGACCGGGCCGTGCACCGGATCTGGATCACCCAGGGGTACTTCATCCCGGACCGGGAGATTCTCGGTGGCCTGCTGGCAGCTGCCCAGCGCGGGGTGGACATCCGGGTGCTGATGCCGGAGGCTTCCAACCACGTGGTCGCCGACTGGGTGGCCCGGTCGCACTACAGCACCCTGCTGCGTGGTGGGGTGCGGATCTTCCTCTACCAGGACGTCATGGTGCACGCCAAGACCGCCACGGTTGACGGCACCTGGACCACGGTCGGCACCGCCAACATCGACCGGTTGTCGCTGATCGGCAACTACGAGGTCAACCTGGAGATCCATGACACCGAGCAGGCTGCGCGGATGGAGGAGATCTTCCGTCGCGACCTGGCCAACTCCCGGGAGCTGACGCTGCCGGAGTGGGAGCAGCGCGGCATACTCTCCCGGGCCGCGGAGTGGATCCTGGAGCCGTTGCACCCCCTGCTCTGAGAGTGGTGGGGGCGGTCCGGACCCGACACATCTGGCACTCGGCTTGACCGAGTGCTAAACGATGCATAGATTCGGAGTTAGCACTCTGCACCTGCAAGTGCCAATGCCCGGAACGAGCCGACCCCCGCGACGGCGGCCACGACCGGACCAGACACTGACAGTCGAACTCGCGAAGGGAAGGTCCCAACGTGTCGGTTTCTATCAAGCCGCTCGAAGACCGGATCGTTATCAAGGCCGTCGAGGCCGAGCAGACCACCGCCTCCGGCCTGGTCATTCCGGACACCGCCAAGGAGAAGCCCCAGGAGGGCGAGGTCCTGGCCGTCGGCCCGGGTCGGTACAACGACGGCGGGGGCGAGCGGATCCCGCTGGACATCTCCGTCGGCGACCGGGTGATCTACAGCAAGTACGGCGGCACGGAGATCAAGCACGGCGGCGAGGAGTACCTCATCCTCTCCGCGCGTGACGTGCTCGCCATCGTCGGCTGACCAGGCTGACAACTGACCTTCGACGCCCCGGGGTCCCCGCCTCGCGCAGGGGCCGCCGGGGTGTCGCACAGTGACCCACCGCTACGGAAGGATCCGGCCTGATGGCCAAGCAGCTGGAATTTAACGACAACGCTCGCAAGGCGCTGGAGCGGGGCGTCGACGCCCTGGCCAACGCCGTCAAGGTGACCCTGGGCCCCAAGGGCCGCAACGTCGTGCTGGACAAGAAGTGGGGCGCCCCGACGATCACCAACGATGGCGTGACCATCGCCCGTGAGGTCGAGCTGGAGGACCCCTACGAGAACATGGGTGCCCAGCTCGCCAAGGAGGTCGCCACCAAGACCAACGACATCGCCGGCGACGGCACCACCACGGCGACGGTGCTCGCTCAGGCCATGGTGCACCAGGGCCTGCGCAACGTCGCCGCGGGTGCCGGCCCGGCCGCGCTCAAGCGCGGTATCGACCAGGCCGTGGCGGCACTCTCCGACCGCCTGCTGGAGAACGCTCGGGAGCTGGAGGGCCGCGACGAGATCGCTCAGGTCGCCGGTCTGTCCGCCCAGGACACCACGATCGGTGAGCTGATCGCCGAGGCGTTCGACAAGGTCGGCAAGGACGGTGTCATCACCGTCGAGGAGTCCTCCACCACCGCGATGGCGATGGACTTCACCGAGGGCATGCAGTTCGACAAGGGCTACCTCTCGCCGTACTTCGTCACGGACGCCGAGCGGATGGAGGCTGTCCTGGAGGACGCCTACATCCTGTTCCACCAGGGCAAGATCTCCTCGGTGCAGGAGTTGCTGCCACTGCTGGAGAAGGTCATGGGTGAGAGCAAGCCGCTGTTCATCGTGGCCGAGGACGTCGAGGGCGAGGCCCTGTCCACGCTGGTCGTGAACAAGATGCGCGGCACCTTCAACGCGGTGGCCGTCAAGGCCCCCGGCTTCGGGGACCGCCGCAAGGCGATGTTGCAGGACATGGCGATCCTCACCGGCGGCCAGGTGGTCGCCGAGGAGGTCGGCCTGAAGCTCGACCAGGTGGGCCTGGAGGTGCTGGGCAAGGCCCGGCGCATCGTCTCCACCAAGGACTCCACGGTCATCGTGGACGGCGAGGGCTCGGCCGAGGAGGTCCAGGCCCGCGTCGACCAGATCACCAGCGAGATCGCCAACACCGACTCCGACTGGGACCGGGAGAAGCTGCAGGAGCGGCTGGCCAAGCTCTCCGGCGGTGTCTGCGTGATCCAGGTGGGTGCGCACACCGAGGTGGAGCTGAAGGAGAAGAAGCACCGCATCGAGGACGCGGTCTCCGCGACCCGCGC
>CAYVEH010000139.1:0-7033 GCA_964450585.1 uncultured Ornithinimicrobium sp. | reverse complement strand
TCTCACACCGTGTCGTCACACCGACTCGACCAACCTGTCCGGTCAGTACACCTAGGACGCTCCCGCACCAGCAGGCCCCGTCCGATCGCGGCGGTTTGACGCACCCCTACGAAGCCGTGCTCCACGTCATCCGCCAGTCAGCCCTCGACGGCATCGTCTTCGACGTCGGCCACGTGTTGGACGGGGTAGAAAGGTGCCGACTGTGGCGCCTCCGCGCGCAGGCGGACGGGTACTAAGCATGGCGACGGCGCTGAGGTGTGTCAGTCGCTCCCGATGGCCTACACCTCGTCACACCCACCGATGGGGTCCGACCACCGGTATAAGCAGTGCCTCCGCGACGTGGACTCCCCCTACTCCCGGGCGGGGGCGCGCGGCGTCACGGCCCGCCGGCGGGACCCAGCCGTTCACCATGCAGCGCAATCACCTCAGCGGGGGGAGATTTCAGCCACGTGCCACACTCGGTACCAGTCGTTGCGTTCTGCCCTTGCCACGGCGACAGCGCCCGCGAGACAGACCACGTCTGGGGCGGAGTGGCCCGCGGCGCCATCCGTGACTGGCCCTATCCGTAGCGCCGGGTAACTGGCATCCTTGCGGAGCATGGGCCTACTAGACAGATTGCGCCGACTGGTCGGGCCAGCCGACCCGCCGCCCGCTGAGGCGCCAACACCCAAAGTCGTGATCACTGTGGAGCGCTCGACTGGGCCGTATCACCGCCCAATGCCGTCTGAGGAGAGGCAGTATCTCAGCGCGGAGGAGGCGGCCGAGTTGCTGGTGCCCGGCGATGACGGGCAGTTGCCGGTGCGAATCCGTGACGGATTCTTTCAGCACGTCCCGACCGGCAGGCGGGTCACCGCTGCCAACCGGACACTGAACGCTCACGGGCTGATCAGTTTCAAGGTGCGCGGTAACGCGTACTACCAGAGCAAGGCAGCGGACACCCGTCCGGGCAAACCTGCCATCCTCGTGCGGGACCCTGACAACAAGCACGACCCCAACGCCGTTGCCGTGTATGCGGAGGGCCGACCTGGCGAGAGGTTGCAGGTTGGGCACGTGAATAGGGGCCTGGCCCGAAGGCTGGCAAAGCGCCTGGACTCGGGCGAGACGATCTCGGCCTGGTTCATGCGAGGTGATCCACCGGGCAGGGACAGCGAGGGCGTGCCCTGCGTAGTGCTCACCGACGAGGACGGCATCGCCAGACTGCTCGGACCCTGAGTGCATCCCGAAAACACGTGGCATGCCGTGGAGCCTGTTCGACCCCGTGGTCCCCGCAGCAGCAGTCGCGTCCCATGTGGCTGCCGCTGTCGGTCTGCAACAGATCCTCATGAGGCCACGGCTGCGGCACCTGGAAACTCAATTGCGTGAGGTGCCGAACGTCGCCACCGACGAGAACCAGCGAAGGCAGGTTCCGGCTCGGCTCCCAGCGCACCGTCTACCTGGGCAGAACGCGGCGATAAGACGCATCCGTCGATTGCACGAACTGCCAACTGCAGGTCCGTGCGCGCGGACGCTCGTGCAACGCGGCAGGTCCGCATGGCGGCGTGTGGATCGGCATCGGCGAGGGGTCGCGTGGACTGTCTGCGGAAGAAACTACGCTCCTGCTGTGTCCAGCAACGAAGCTAGCAGCTACTCAACTGGTGGCGGGGGAGTGACCCTCGAGCACCAATATGTGGCGACCTTGTTCGCGGCGCTGCTTGTCGGCGATCCGACGGTCGAGCTCGGTGACCGGGTTGCCTTGAGGACGGTCCGGTTACAGGCGAGTGATGTGAGTGCGGTCGATGACGTCGTTCTGGAGGGGGTTGACTCTTCCGGTGTGACCCATCGCGCGTCGATCGGAGTACGTCGCGACCCCAAGCTGACCTCGAAGGACGCGAAGTCCGTTCCTTTGGTCCGGACTTTCCTGGAGGTTGTGACCGAACACTGGGCCGAAGTGTCGACGGGGCGTTGGTCGCTGACGTTGGCTGTTGCGAAGGCGCGTGCGGTGTTTGAGCAGGTGGGCGAGCTTGCCGCGCTGGCTCGTTCGGTGCCCGACGCGGCCGCGTTCGCCGAGGCTGTCGCCCGGCCGGCAGCGTTGAACGCTCCTGCTCGAGGCCGCCTGAAGCATCTGGGTGATCTGGTGACGGAGGCGTTGGCCGGACAGGCGGCTCTGACCGCGGTGGGAGTCGATGAGCTGACCTGGCGTTGGTTGTCGGCGCTCACGGTGCGAGTCCTGCGCTTGGAGGGCGCGGGCACCCCTGACCGGACCGCGGCTGTCGCGACGCTTCAGCGTTCGGTGGCTGATGGCACGGCTTCGGCGGCAGATGGCGTCTTCTCCGGTCTTTGCGAGCTCGCCGGCGCGTACGCGACCCGGGGCGGCCGGGTCACCGGGGGGATGTTGCGTCGGGACCTGAGCGCTCATGCGCTGAAGCGGCTCGGCACGCAGGAGCCGGCATGGCAGGTGTTCGACCGTTTGAGTGAGCGGCTCCGGGACCAGACACGATCGACCATCACGACCACTGGCACACCGTTTGAGCTCGAGCGTGACGATGCAGCGGACTCGTTGCGCGCGGCCGTCGAGGCTGCCGGGAGGACCGGCGGCGCGCTGGTCATCACGGGGGAGCCCGACGTCGGCAAGTCCGCGCTGACGGTTCGGGTCGTCGACGAGCTGCGCTCCGCGGATGCCGTGGTCCTCGCCTTGAGTCTGGGTGACCTGCCGGGAACCGCGTTGGACCTGGAGCATGCCTTCGGCGGAGTGTCGCTGTCCGAACTCTTTGGGGGAGCGGCGACCGGAGCCGTCCGACTGCTGGTTGTCGATGGCTGCGAGGCGATATTGGAAGGCAAGGAAGCGGTGTTCGTGGCGCTGGCTACGGCCGCGTTCCGGGCGGGATTCGCTGTCGCAGCGGTGACTCGGGTGGACGGTTCGCGGTACGTGCGCGACGTGGTCAGGCGTGCCCGGGGGTCTTCGTCCGTCAGTGTGTCGGGCCCAGGTCTCGATGATCAGTCGGGACGACAACGCAGTGACGTGGTTGAGCACGTGGTCGACGAGCTGTCCACGCCGGAACGTGCACAACTGGTGGAAGCCGTCGAAGGTCTTGCCCGCCTGCAGGCCGACCCGCGCGCAGCCTGGCTGCTCGGTCGACCAGGCCTGGTCGATGCGCTCATGCGGTCCGAAGCTTCGCTGGAACCCGGTCAACTCCTGTGTGAGGCCGACGTGTACTCGGCTGTGTGGAATGGCCTGATCCGACGTCATGACACTCAGCCGCCAGGTACGGCCAGTCCCGATGACCGTTCCTCCACAGTCGTCGCCCTCGCCGGCCGTCGGCTCGGTGGTACTGGCAGCGCGAACGGCCAGGCGCTTCGTGAGCTCCGGTCGGATGGCGTACTTCGGGCCGAGTCGAACCCTGCGTTCGCTGTGGGCCCGGAGTTCGCCACGGACCTGTACCGGGACTTCGGTTTGTGCAGGCTGTTCTTGGAGTCCAGCTGGCAGCCCTTGAAGGACGCTGAGTTGCCCCGGTGGCCCATCAGAGCAGCTCGGTTGTCCTGCCAGGCCCGTCTCTCGGTCGCTGGGCCAGGCGGTCTTGTCGGCGTGTGGCGCGAGCTGATGTCGGAGTTCGGCGAGCTCGCTGCGATCGACGGTGCCCGGTGGCTGGAGGTGCCCTACGAGGCGCTCCTAACTCTTGGTAATGCCCGAGTCGCGATGGGCGTACTGTGGGAAGCACTCGATGCCGACGACGGAATCGCCACGCTCCTGCGACTAGCTGACGCCCGGTACGCGAAGGGCTCGATCGGGGACCCGTACGCTTTAGCGCCCGTCGTCGAGGTAGCGTTCTGCGACCGGCGCATGCTGGGCAGGCGCCGGCGGGGTTCGGCAAGCACTCCCCAGGAGCAGGTCGCTGCGCTTGTGCTCGCCTGGCTGCGCGGCGTCGCAACAGAGGGACGCGGACCCGACCCCCTGCGCCAGCGCGTGCGCAACACCATCCTTGAGCAGGATCGCCCCCTCTACGACGACTTCGCGGTCGAAGCTCTCGCGACTCTTGGCACAGATCTAGATGAACGAGCAGAACAGTGGCTGCGCAAGGTTGCGGACGACCGGCCGTCGTCGCTTTATCCGGTGACGGAGGCGCCGATCACCGTGGTCAGCATGGCGCAGAACAACCCAGACCTGCTTCTTGAGCTGAGCGAGGCGTACTACATCGAGCACCGCGAAGCGGACCGATTCGGTTGGCGGGGCAGTCCGTTCGAGGACGGCATCCGCGATCACCGTCATGGACTCGAGTTCGGGTTCGGGCCGCCGCAGGCCGCTTGGTATTACGGGCCATTTTTCCGGCTGCTGAACGTCTCGCCGTTGAAGTCGATCGCGTTCATCAACCGCATGCTGAACCACGCGGCCATCTACCGGGTCACCGACAATCCGCCACGTGACCTCGGCGAGGATGGCTTCGACAGCTGGGATGACTACGAGGGCATGACCCTCAAGCTCACCGATGCGACGGGTCGGCGTCGCTACGTCGGTGACTCACACGTGTGGAGCTGGTACCGCGGCACCACCGTCGGCCCGTACGCCTGCATGAGCGCCCTACTCGCTCTCGAGAGGTTCATCGACCACCTGCACGAGACGCTCGACGTGCCGGCTAAGACGATCTGCGATCTCCTCCTGAAGGACTGCCACAACTTGGCCGTGCCAGGTCTGCTGGCGGGATTCCTCATCCGTCACCTCGACGGTGCCGGGTCACTGCTCGACCCGTACCTCGCCGAGGTCGAGGTGTGGCACCTGGAGACCGCCCGGGGCACTGGCGAGTACGGGTTCCGGGTCCGCGACCGCGACGCTGACGCGTTGACTGGCCATGAGCGTCGACGGTTCACGCCCCACGAGGTCGTCGGGTACCTCGTCGTGAACGCACGCTTTCGGGGCGACGAGAAGCGGCTTGAGGAACTCGAGCAGGTAGGCGAACGCCTCGTCGACTCCGCGCGAGCAGCTGTCGTCAACTACACCGAAGCGAACGGCAAGGACGGGAGCGACGCGAGCGAGACCGACGGTGACGGGGCCGGGAGAGAAGGCGCCGGAGACCCCAGCGAGGATCTGCCGACCGAGGTCGCCGAGTTCCTCGCGGTCGCACAAAGCTGGGCCGCGGAGTTCCGCATTGACAGTTACGAGGTGACCCAGACCGACAACGAGGTCGTAATTCAGTTCGAGCGCCCTGTCGAGATCGCTGAGGCGCTTGCCCCATCGATGAGCCGTCTCGAAACCACGCAGACTCTCTACGGGCTATCCAACAGGTACGCCCAGAAGAACGAAACGCCCGATCAGTGGCCGACTGACACTCTGAGCGAGGACATCGCAACCGCTAGGTCCATCCTCGAAGCTGGACCGCCAGAGTCGTTCATGTGGCCAGAGAACCCGCTTGTCGCCGTCGCCGCCGCCGCTATCCACGCCCACGTGACCGGCGCCGTCGAGCTCGATCTCGAAGATCTTGAATGGGCGGCCGGCGGCGTCCTTCACGCCGCCCAGAACCCGCGGATCGACGGCATGAGCAGCTCCAACAGCGTGTTTCCCATGGGCGGCGATCGAGCTGCGGCGGTCGCCGTACCGCTGTTGCTCCTCGCACCGTGCGACCCGCTCGACCTCGATCCTGGCCTCGTGAACGAAGCACTTCACGCGGTCGCAACCAGCATGTTCGATGAGGTCCGCATGTCCTTCGCCAGAGGTTGTGACCTGGTGTGGGCCACTCCGTGCGACACGGACGAGGCCAGCAACTGTCGCAGGCACTCGGCCACCTGGGTCGCGGTCGAACAAGGGCTGGCTGACTGCGTGCTCGGACCGTGGGAGTTGGAGCAGCAACGCCGACAGCCGGCAACCCTCGAACCCCCCTACCGGGAATCACTCCCAGCGGTGCCGGATGACGATCTGCTGGTGAACCGGCTCCGGATGCCGGTGGTGTGTCTTGCTGGGGCATCGAACGCTGTCTGCCTCGTTGCGGAAACCCAAGCGCTGGCCGCCCCGTTGTGGGATGCGCACCGCCGCGCGTTGGACCGCTGGTGGCGTGAGGGCTACGACCACCTCAGCCAGCGCCACCACGAGCCGGTCGCACGGGTGCTCATGGAGGCGGCAATCCGTGGTGACCGAACCGTTCTAGACAGCCATCTGCGCACGTTCGCATCCAACTCGCACGCGCTCCAGATGTTCATGGACAGCTTCGCGACGATCTTTAGCTATGACGACCGTCTTCGCCCCTCACTTTCGACGGTCTGGGTCCCGTCGCTGCGGACCGTTCTGGACGCCATCGACGCCGGCGCAGATCTGCGCGGAGACGAACACTCCTGGTTCGACTGGGCCGTCGCCTCGCTGCTGCCAACTCCGAAGGTCGAATCCGCCGACCTCGACCCGGACGCGACCTTGAACCGGTGCCGCGAGAGTTGGGCCGATCCGGACGACTTCGCCGACCTCTTCGATCGGTGGGCAGCGCTCGCCAAGGGAGAGCCGAAAGCCGCAGACGCTGTCGCTCAGTTTGCCCGAACTGCCCCGATCGGCTGGCAGGCCACCACAGGCATCGACTGGCTCGAGACCATCCTCGATGGACGTCATGTCGAGTTCGCGAACCGGGTCTGGTTCGTGACGAACTGGCTTGGTGAGCTCCGTGCCGCTGGAGCGGTCACGGGCTCAGTCGTCGGTCCGTTCCATCGGGTGGTCGACGGGCTTGCCGCAGGTGGCGATACTGCGGCCGTGGCCCTTCAGCTGCTTGACGAGTAGCTGGCTTCGACGCGGCCGAGTCGTGGTAGCCGCCAACGGGTCGAGGCCACGCCCGGTCCTTTCGCTTTCCGATGCATCTGTCTGGGCGAGGTGAGGAACCACTCGACTCCGCTGACGAGTGGGCGCAACCCGCAGGCGGATTCCTACCGATACACGTGGAGGGCACGTCATTCTGGGCGAAGTGGGGCGCCACAGTGGGCGATAGGTAGTGCTCACTGGAGCGCCGAGTGTCGTCGCCGTCCGCGAGTGGGTGTTGTGTCGCTGTGTCTCGGAATCCGCATCGGAGGACGTCTCAGATTGCCCGTATCG
>CAYVEH010000138.1:0-7091 GCA_964450585.1 uncultured Ornithinimicrobium sp. | reverse complement strand
GGTGCAAGCGACCCCGGCGGGAAGAAGCCGAGCGAGAACACTCCCAGCAAGGACAATCAGGCCAGCAGCAGCCCGGGCGATGGAAGTACCACGGTCTGGTCAGTAGACCCCGAGGCCCCGCCGCCCTTCTAGGACCAGGCGACGGTTCTCGGGAGTCAGAGCTGGAGTGCCGGGGCTCAAGCGTCCGACGGGGCGGTCTCGACGTCAGAGCGCACGGCGTAACGCGGTGAGCTCAGCGGCCAGCCACAGCGGGTCCAGACCCGCCTCGCCGTAGTCGTAGACCATGACCTGCAACTGGTCCATCAGCACTGCCGGCCCGAGGTCCGGCACGGGAACCCTCGGCATACCTTGGGCCGCGGCAACGCAGTCCGCCACGGACTGGACCAGGGCGTGCACCCTGGAGGAGACAGAAAGCGCGTGGTCCAGCGGCAGCTGTTGCCACCGCCGGACCACGCGCCGGAGCTCAGTGCCGATCTCCTCACGTGCCCGCTGCAGGCGCTGAGCACACGGTTCTGAAGAGTTCACGTGCGAACCGGAACGCTCGATGCCTCAGTCGCCTGCAGGCTCAGTCGCTCGGCAGGCCTCAGTCGCTCTGCAGGATCGCGAACAACCGCAGGAACTCGATGTAGAGCCAGACCAGGCTGGCCACCAGGCCGTGGCCCATCAGCCAGGAGTACTTCTCGGGGGCACCCGCAGCCACCCCGCGGTCGATCGAGTCGAAGTCGACCGCCAGCGAGTAGGAGGCCAGCGCCACACCGAGCAGGGAGATGATGATGCCCAGTGCGCCCATCCCGAAGACGCCCCAGCCGTCACCGACACCCAGGAAGCTCGCGCCGATGTTGATCAGCAGGAAGACCAGATAGCCCATCGCCATCATCCCGAAGATGCGACGGGACTTGCTCGTCACCTTGATGAAGCCGACCTTCCAGGCGATGAACATGCCGGCGAACGTGCCCATGGTGGCGACCACCGCGGTTGTCACCACGCCCGGCCACATGGTGTTGAAGGTGACGCTGACAGCGCCGAGGAAGAGCCCCTGCAGCACGGCGTGCGCCACGATCAGTGGGACGTTGACCTTCTTCTGGAACGCGATGACAAAGCTGAGCCCCAGGGAGCCGAACATACCCACCAGCCAGATCGGCATCGCCAGCTCAGGGTTGCCGAACCCGAACGTCTGCTTGGGGTCTACGAAGAACCAGGTGGCCGCCGCGACCGCGACGACGATCCCAAACAGGGCGAGGGATTTCATGACCACGTCGTCCAGGGTCAGGCGACCGGTCTGCGCCGGGCCCGCGGGGGCCTGGCGGTACATCTGCTCCAACTGCTCAGGGCTCATGGACTCCGAGGCGCCGGGGTAGCCCATCGGCATCTGCGGTTGGCCCTGCGGTGCTCCATAGCCCTGCGGCGCCCCGTAGCCCTGCTGGGTGTGCCCCTGAGGAGCCGCCTGGCCCTGTGGTGGTGCCTGGTGGAAGCCGGCATACTGCTGGGCTTCCTTGTCGATGCGGTTAAAGACCGGGTTGGTCGCCATCTCGGATCTCCTCGTTAGCGGCACGTTCGTGTCGTTGGTTCACAGTGTAGAGCGAATGGGAGGCCGTGGTTGTTCCCGCCCATCCCACAACAGTCTGGCGCCCCTCAGGGACCCGACTCGACACATCAGTGCACGTCATCGCCCGGGTGTGGGTACCCGAGTCATCCACAGGATCCATGCAACCTCTTGCGGTCCTGGGGCGTCATCCAGATATCCTGGAAATTCGGCCCAACGCCCTTCCGCTCTTGTGAGGAGCCATTGCTATGTCGCCTCGCGTCCCGGCCCGCCTGCTGGGGGTGACTGCTGCGACCGCCCTGGTCGTCGGCGCCAGCCTGCCCGGTGCGTATGCCGAGACGCCGGGGACTGCGGTCAAGGACCAGTCGGCAGTGGCAGCCTCCGCCGTTTCGGCCGGGCACCACGCACTGGCAGCTCCGGGCACGCTGGCGGGCCAGAGCCTGACACGGGACGAGGACTCGGGTGCCGCCGAGGACCAGGGGTACCCGCGGCAGAACATGCTCGTCGAGCCGCCGGCCGACAGCGACGACGCGGCGATCAAGCTGGGGCTGACGCCATATCACGCCATCGCGCCGAAACTGAATGACCTGCAGCGCAGCTCGCAGCGGGTCAGCGCGGAGGTCATCGGTCAGACCGTGACGGGCCGGGAGCTCTATCTGGTCACGCTCACCGCACCGGAGTCGGCCGCCGAGACCAAGCAGCAGCACCGGATGCGCGAGCGGATCCTGCGGCAGCCTGAGCAGGCCGCCAAGGACCGCGGTCTGGCTCGCAAGTACAAGACGCCTATCTTCATCAACAACAACATCCACGGCGATGAGTGGGAGGGCACCGACGCCGCGCTGCGCCTCATCGAGGAGTACGCCACCAGCACCGACCCGCAGGTCGTGGACACGCTGGAGCACAGCCGCATCTACATCGTCATGACGATGAACCCAGACGGCCGGCACGACAACACCCGGGCGAACGCCTCCGGTTTCGACATGAACCGCGACTTCCTCACCGCGAGCCAGCCAGAGGTCATCGCGGTACGGGATGCGTTGGTGCGGACGCAGCCCATGGTCATGTTGGACCTGCACGGCTATGTCAACGGCACCCTCATCGAGCCGACCACCCCTCCGCACGGCGAGAACTACGAGTACGACCTCTTCATCAAACACGCCTACCCCAACGGGTTAGGCATGGAGCAGGCGATTCTCGATCTTGGCTACACCCCCGAGGACGACGGGGTGAACCCCCCGCAGATCCCGTTCCGGGACTGGGACGAGGGCTGGGATGACTGGCCGCCGATCTTCACTCCGCAGTACGCCGCCTTCCACGGGGCGGTGGCGCACACCGTCGAGATTCCGCTGCGGGTCAACCGCTCGTCCTACGACCTGCCCGAGGAGGAGCTGCAGCGCCGCTCGGCGATCAACACGGACATCGCCTACACCGCCATGACGTCCTCGATCGCCTACCTGCAGGAGCACCGGCAGGAGCTGCTTGCCGACCAGATCGAGATCTTCCGGCGGGGGGTCACCGGTGCTGAGCCGGTCGAGGTGACCGACGAGCTCTTCCCGGAGATCGGTCCCGAGGATGTGTATCTGACCGAGTACCCCCGGGCCTACCTGCTCCCCACCGGCCAGCAGCAGCGATCCATGCCAGCAACAGCGCGGCTGGTGGATCACCTCATCGCCAACGGTGTGGAGGTGCGGACCACCCGCACGCCGGTCACCGTGGACGGCCAGACCTACGCCGCCGGCAGTTACCTGGTGGACATGCACCAGGCGCGCCGCGGCCTGGCCAACACCATCCTGGGCCCCGGCACCGACATCAGTGACCGCGTGGACGCGATGTATGACATCTCCGGTTGGAGCCTGGGCCTGTTGTGGGGTGCTGAGGTCGTCACGATTCCCGAGGGCGACCGTATGCCGAGGGCCGGCCACCCCATCGAGGCCGCCGAGCCGACTGGTCAGGTCAGCGGCGAGGGTGACCTGCTGTTGCAGCTGCAGGACCCGGCCGACCTGGCCGCGCTGAACCACCTGGCGCGCGCCGACGCCGACGTGGAGTGGCTCGCCGACGGATCGATCCTGGTCCCGGAGGAGTCGACCGAGTGGGCGGAGGCGACCTCCGAGGCCTTTGGGGTCACCTTCACCGAGGCTCCGGCGGGGGCCGACGGTGAGCCGGTGGAGGAGTTCACCGTGGCAGCAGCTGCGACCCCCGAGGAGCGTTGGGCCCTGGCCGAGATGGGCTTCGAGGTGCGTGAGGTCGACGCCGAGGTACTCAACGACGGCTTTGACTACCAGGGCATCGACGCGCTCTATGTCTCCACGTCGGCCATCGCCTGGGACTCTCTGGAGGCTGAGGCGCAGGACGCGCTGACCTCGTTCATCAGTGACGGCGGCGGCCTGGTGGGTCGCGGTGTGCACGGCGAGGCGCTGAACGATGCCCTGGGCCTGCTGGAGGTGACCCTGGAACGGGGGCCGAGCAGCGGCAACGGCGTCGTGTCCGTCGACACCATGGCCACGGCCATCGGCAACGGTGCCACCGAGCACACCTTCGTCTACTCCCCGGCCTGGTTCACCGAGGTGGGTGATGACGTCACCGTTGACCAGCGGTATGCGGCAGAGGACGTGCTGGTCAGCGGTCACTGGGCCGGTGATGGCGAGGACGATGGGCCGCAGGCGGCCGCAGGTCAACCGGTGATCGTCAGCGGCGCCGACCGTGATGGGGCCGCCGTCCTGTTCGGCAGTCAGCCGCTGTTCCGTGCCCATCCCAAGGGCCAGTACTCGCTGGTGGGGCGCGCACTGTTCTGGTCCGCTCTGCAGGACTGACCGTGGCTCGGCCCTCAGCACCGGGCGCCGACCTCGTGGTCCCACCCGGACCGGGGTTGCCAGGTGGCATGGTGATCCCCGCCGGTGAGCTGCTGGAGCGCTTCACCCGCTCCTCCGGGCCAGGAGGCCAAGGAGTGAACACCACCGACAGTCGGGTCCAGTTGGCTTACCGACCGGTGGCCTCGATCGCCGTCGCGGAGTTACCGGAGGTCGCCCGCGATCGGCTGTTGCGGCAGCTGGAGTCACACCTGGTCGCCGGCCAGGTGGTCATCGTCGCCTCCGAGCACCGGTCGCAACGGCACAACCGTTTGGCCGCGCGACAGCGGCTCATTGAGGTGCTCCGCTCCGCGGCTGCTCCACCACCGCCGCAGCGGCGTGCGACCAAGCCGACCCGAGCCAGCCAACGGCGACGACTGGCCGGTAAGCGGCATCGATCGCAGATCAAGGCCGGGCGGGGACGGTTCTCTGGCGACGGCACCTGACCACCTGCCGCGTCAAGACCTGGGACATCCGTCGGACCTGGCCCAGATCCAACTGGTCAGGGGGTCGGACTCCACGCCCGGGAGCAGACCCTGCCAACGGCCCGGAACGGCGACCGCAGACCCAGGGCCTAAGGGAGTTCGTCGACGGGGACGAAGCTGTAACCCAGGTCCTCGATGCCGGTCACGGCCTCCTCGAGGTACTCCGTGCCGAGGAAGGGGTGAAAGAAGAAGCTCGCGGTGGACTCTCGCACCACCAGATTGGCCCTCGCGTTGTCGATCAGGACCTGGGCGCCTCGGGCCGGGTGGTTGTTCTGCATCTCCGTCGTCACGTTGCCCAGGTTCTCCGGGAGGACCTCGCTGCCATAGACGTCAGACACCCGGTAGGGGAAGAACTGCGTGAAGTAGGGGAAGTCCGGGAAAGTCTCCCCGGTGGTCAGGCCAGCAAAGTACATGGCGCGCCCGTAACGTGTCTCATAGGCGTCATCGATAGCCTGGTAGGCATTGGGCGAGGCGGCGTAGTGCGGAACCTCGAAGATGGTCGGCTCGCCCAGACCCGCCTCCACCATCACCTGCCGCCCAGCGGCTAGTCGGGTGGCGTGGTCCGCCACGGCATCCTGACTCACCGGCCCGGTCAACCGCACCCAGGAGGTCTGGACACAGTCCTCCCACACAAAGGGCGGCACCTCGGTGGCGCTGCACCCCGCGCGGTAGAACTCGTAGTCGGCACCGGTCGCACCGTTGTACGGGTTCTTGATCTCGCCGTACTGGTGGGTGGTGCCGTGCTGGATGAGCGTGCCGCCCCGCTCCTGCAGGTACTTCAGGGCATCGACGACAGCGGGCCGGTCCAGCAGACTGATGCCGTAGTGACGGTCCCCGTCCGTGCCCGGAACCGGGCTGATGCGCACCGGCACCACCGCGACCTGGAAGGGGATACCGCGCTCATGCAGGAAGTCCCCGATGCGCCGCAGGTCGGCCGGGTCGGCCTCCGGGCCCACGTCCTCCAGCCGTACCGCGGCAGAGCGCACCGGCTCGGTGTCGGGGGCCAGCAGGTCGTAGTAGAGATCGGCGAAGGCCAGGTAGCGGCTGGACTCTTCCATGTAGTCGAAGGGCACCTCGCCGACGTAGGTGAGGTGAGCCGAGCGGATAGCCCAGGGGAACCCCGTGCCGGCAGCGCCGTGACAGTCCTGCGCACCGGCAGGGTCACCGCACAGGGCCGTGCCGAGGACCTCGACGCGATCCGGGTCGATGATCTCCGGCCGGATCAGTCCGTCCACGATGCGCTCGTCCCGCACCAGCGCCTGGCCGCGGTAACGAATGGTGTGGACCTCATCGAGGGTGTTGGCGACGGACGCGCTGGCGTCCCAGCCGTGAGTGGCGATGAACTCGTCCGCGGCCGGACTCCCCGTATCTCCGGCGAGCTCGTTGATATTGGCACCAGCCCAGAGCACGGGTGTGTCCCCGGCACGAACGTCATCGAGGAAGGCCTGTGGCAGGACCTCGGACTCTGCGGTGCCGACATAGATGAGGGCATCGACCTCTTGCCCCTGACGGTCCGCGTACTCGGCGACCGGCAGCAGCTGGACGGAGCCGAAGTGCGTGGCCAGGTGCGCTGCCGCCAGGCCGTCCAACTCGGCAGCGGCCCGGCCCGGGCCGCTGCCATCAAAGAGCACCAGGGTGTGAGCCGGGCCGTCGCCACCAAAGGTGGTCGGGAGCATCGCCTGCTCCATGGTGTCCGGGTCCGCGTCACCTCGCACCGGGTCGACGAAGGTGGTCACCCAGTGCGAGCCCTCCCCCTGGTGGAGCGTGTCGTCAGTCAGGCCAAAGACGATCGAGCCCGACAGGACCAGGCCCACCGTCGCTGTGGCACCCAGCACCAGAGTGGCCGCTCGCGATCTCAGCAAGGGCACGTCATACCTCCGGGGTGTCAATGGTCAGGTTGGCGAAGCGGACGCGGGCGTCCTCGGTGTAGAGGCCGATGGCGCCCTCGGTGTAAGGCTGCTCGGCGTCGGTGACCGTGCCCAGCTCCACGCCGTCGACGCTGACCGTCATCGCGCCACCGGACTGGCTCACTTCGACCCGGTAGTCCACGCCGATCGGGAAACGGGGCTCGGTGCCGGTCAGCAGGAAACGCTGGTTGCCGGGGTAGGCGGGATCCTGCTTGGAGATCTCCCAGCCGCCGGGCTTGAGCGCGACGGCGTAGAAGTGCTCGTTGTCCTGGTAGTTCCAGAGCACCCAGGCGACCTCCCACGGGTTGGG
>CAYVEH010000137.1:0-7108 GCA_964450585.1 uncultured Ornithinimicrobium sp. | reverse complement strand
TGCCCTCCTGGATCAGGTCCAGGAACAGCATGCCGCGGCCGGTGTAGCGCTTGGCCAGCGAGACGACCAGCCGCAGGTTGGCCTCCAACAGGTGGTTCTTGGCGTTCTTGCCGTCCGAGGCGATCCACCACAGCTCTCGCTTGAGCTTGGCTTCGATCTTGTCCCCGGAGTTGAGGCGCTCCTCGGCAAAGAGCCCGGCCTCGATGCGCTTGGCGAGCTCGACCTCCTGCTCGGCGTTCAGCAGGGCGACCTTGCCGATCTGCTTGAGGTAGTCCTTGACCGGGTCAGCGGTGGCGCCCGCGGTCACGACCTGCTGGGCCGGAGCGTCCTCGTCATCGCCCTGGCTGAGGACGAAGCCTCCCTCGTCGGTGTCGGAGGTGCCAGCGGCGGGTGCGGGGGTCGCAACGACCTCCTTCTCGCCCTTCTCCTCCTCTTCCTCCTCCTCGGGCTCGACGTCCTCTTCGGCCAGCGCCTCAGCGGTCGGGTCCGACTTCTTCGGCTTGGCCGCCTTGCGGGCGGTGGTCTTCTTGGCCTTGCTGGTGCCGCCGGAGGCTGCCTTGGCCGCACCGCGGGTGGTGGAGGCCTTGCTGGCGCTCTTGCGGGCGGGCTTGGCGCTGCTCTTCGACTCGGTGGACTCCTCCGTCGAGGCGGCGGTCTTGCTGGCTGCCTTGGCGGTGGTCGTCTTGGCAGCAGCCTTCTTGGTGGCGGCCTTCTTGGTGGTGGCCTTGGTGGTGGCCTTCTTGGTCGCCGACGTGCTGGCCGCGGTCTTGCTGCCGGTCTTGCTGGTCGAGGACGCGGTGGCCGTGCTGGGCTCGTCGGTCGTCGTGCTGGCGGCCTTGGCGCTGGACTTCTTCGCCGTTCTCGAAGCCTTGGCGGTGGTGCCGGTCTTCGCGGCACTGGCGCCCTTGGACTTGGCCTCCGTGGTTGCGGCCTCCGTGGCGGAGGCGCTCTTGGTGCCGTTGCTCTTGCTGGTGGAACTCGTGGTCGAGCTGGTCTTGGCAGCGGTGGTCTTAGTCGAGGTCGTCTTGGCCGGGGCGCTCTTGCGGGCCGTGGTCTTCCGCGCGGTGCGCTTGGCCGGCTTGACCTCGGTGCCGTCCATCACCACGTGGATCGCGTTGTCAGAGAGCACCTTGAGGACCTTGGTCTGGGTCTTCTTGTTGGGCAACTGGGCAGCCTCCAGCGCCTCCCGCACCTCGGAGAGGGGGAGCTCACCGGCCTGCTTGCCCCGCTTGAACAGGGTCTCCAGCTCGGGCTTGCTGAACTCGGCGGGCAGGTCGACGGTCGTGGTTGCGGAGTTGGCCTTGTGGGCTGTCACGGGTTGCACCAGCTACTTTCGTGGGGGCTCGGAGGCGGCGGACTGAAGCAGCGCGCCGGGCACGGCGGAGCGCCCAAAACGTATGAGAGTGTCGGCTTTCCAGGCGATCCATCCTCGGGAGCGGATGTGCGCCTACGACATTATAGAACCAGGAACTTCCCCGGGATGTTCCCACGGTCCGTCAATCACCGCTGACCTGCACCTTTGTCCGCGACCAGGGTGCGGGCCGGGCCGACGGTGCACGCCCGGATGCCGCGGTGGGGGCATCGCACCCTGCTCAATATCACGATACAGTTCGGGGAAACTGCGTGGCAACCGGCTCGGCACGGCCTGGATGGTCGGGGCCTGGTGCTGGTGGAAGGGAGCCCTGGTGGAGGACACGCTGACCGAGGCGCTGGAACGGGAGCATCACGAGATCGACGCCGGGCTGGAGGCCTGCGCGGACGGCTTGGCGGTCGGGGTCTGCCGGAGCACGGAGTTGGCACGCGCCGCCACCGCGCTACGGCGGCACATCTACCTGGAGGAGGAGTTCCTCTTCCCGCCCCTGCGGGCGGCGGGGATGTTGGCGCCGGTGCTGGTGATGCTGCGCGAGCACGGTGAGATCTGGCGGCTGCTGGAGTCCCTGGAGCAGGAGGCCGCCGCCGTGCCGGCGGACTCGGCCCCACCAGCGGTCCCAGCCCTACCGGCGGACTCGGCTCTGTCAGCGGACTCGGCCCTGCAGCGGTGCCGAGAGCTGCTGGAGGCACTGGCGAGGCACAACGCCAAGGAGGAGCCGATCATCTACCCGCAGGGCGATGTGGTCCTCTCCCCGGAGGCCAAGGAGGAGCTGCACGCGTTCCTTCAGGAGGGCACGATGCCCTCAGACTGGGTCTGCGAACAGGCCTCCTGAGCGGCTGCTCCCTCGTGACTGGGCAGGGCGCCCGCACCGCGCGCCACCGCATCACGGGCGGTCCGTCCCGTCACGAGCCGCGAGGACTCCTGAGGAGACACCGAACCGTCTAGGTCAGCTGTCGTCCTCGTCGGCCTTGACAGCCAGCACCGGGCAGGTGGCGTCGAGCAGGATCCGCTGGGCGTTGGAGCCCAGGATCAACTTGCCGACCGGGGTCCGGCGCCGCAGACCGATCACGATGAAGTCGGCCGAGGTCTCCTCGGCGATGGCGATCAGGTCCTCGCTGGGCTCGTTGCCGCGGACCAGGGCACGCACCTCGTGCTCGATCCCCTCAGAGTCCAGCTGGTCCTGCACCCGGGACAGCTCGGTCTCAAACCGCTGGGCCTCCTTGGCGTCGAAGTCACGACCCCCACGGTGGGAGTTGACCACGATCAGCTTCAGGTGACGCAGCGACGCCTCCTGGGCGGCGCGACGCAGGGCCGCGCGGCCCTCCTTGGTGGGCACGTATCCAACGATGATCGTCATCTCATCACTCTCTGTGCGGGTGCAGCCTTCCTGACACGGGACATTACACGCACCACAGCCTCCCCGGCTGCCCACAGCGGTGCCGGAACACCCTCAGCTAGGCCACCGCGCCGAAGGGCCCGGCCGGGGGTGGCACCGCGTGCTGCAGCAAGGTGTCCGTCAGCCGGGCCAGGTAGTAGCCGGGATCGACCTCCAGGGCCCGCTCGATGGCCAGGTTGGCAATGGTGCCGCTGTTGCGGGCCCACGCCACTTGCGCGGTGACCGTCAGCACCGGCGCCGCGAAGTCGTCGGGCACCAGGGCACACAGGTGGACCAACCGGTCCACCGCCCCGGGGCCGCCCCACCGCGACATCGGCAACTGGCGGACGAAGGCCTCGGCACAACCCGCCGACAGCATGCCGGGACCGAGGGTGCCCGGGGCCAGCCACAGGATGAGACCGTCGCGGAACTCCCGGTCGCCCAGCATGGTCACCGCCTGAGCCAGCAGCGCCGGGGCCAGATCCTGGACGGCGGGGCCTCCGGGGGTGTCATCCAGGATCCGGCGCCAGGCCCGCGCGCCCCGCTCCACGAACCGCGGCCACGGTGCCGGCCCCTCCCCCGACACCGTTGCCTCGTGGACTCGGTCCAGATAGGCCAGCACCTCGGCATACACCTCGATGCGGCGTGCCTCATCCCCCTCGGTGATGCGGCGGGCCAGCTCGGAGCGCCGCGGCCCCTCGGCCGCCCCGTGCAGGGCCAGATCAGCGGCTGCCGGGACATCGACGACCTGCGGGACCAGGCCCCACTCCGCGGCCTGCTCGTCGCCCAGGACGTCCAGCCACCGGTCCTCACGCACCCGCACGGCATGGTGGACCTCCAGCCCCTGGCTCCGGCAGAGCCGCACCACTGCGTGGAGCACCTCGGTGCTGTCTGTGCTCTCCTCGAAGGCGACCACCTCCGCCACGACCGCGGTCTGACGGCGCAGCACCGTGTCGACGGCGGCCAGCATCTCCTCGTAGCCCCCGGCATCGTGCGGCAGGTCGATCCGGCAGAGCTGCTGCACGGCCCCCGCCGGTCGAGCCGCTGTCGCGTCCTGCTCCGGAGCTCCCAGCAGCACCAGCATCAGGCTGTCCTCGGGGCGGTAACCCATCTGCATGGGCAGCGTCGCGATCAGCTCGGCGACACCGCGGACTCGGATCGGTGAGGTGCTCATGCCAGCAGCCTGCCGCCGGAGGCCGGCGGCACTGAAGGGCTCCGGCGGGGCCTGTGGAGAAGGTTCCGGCGGCCGGCTCCCCTGGGGATGAGGCGGTGCGGTCCGCTCCGTCCGTCGCGCCGACGGGCAGTCGTGCGGCGTAGCGCCTAGACCTGCGGGAACTCCTCGCGGGCATGGTCAGCGATCCGGTTCATCAGGAAACCGTCGACGCCGGCGCCGATGCCACCGCCGATCACCGGGACGAAACGGCCCAGACGGCTCAGGGTCCTGCTGCCCAACTGGGTGGCGAGCTTGAACCCCACACCCTTGTTGATCACCATGACCGCCGCCCGGGGGAGTTTGCCCATCGCCACCTGCGCGATCCGGCCGGTGCCGCCCAGACCCGCCTTGGCCAACAGCTCGCGGGCGTCCGCACCGACCAGGGTCAGCAGGACAGCGCTGCGCACCTCCGTGCGGGACAGGTCGTAACCGCGGATGGTGGCGATACTGCCGACCATCCGGGTGGCCAGCACGTAGAAGCCGGCGATGTTAGCCGGCATCGAGGCGATCATCGTGACGAAACCACCGATGCCGGTGAGGAACCCGCCAGCCGCCCCCCACTTGATGTGGTCGCGCACGATCGCGGTGATCGCCTTCTCCGGGTCCGACTGTTCCTTGCGTGCGGCGGTGACGACCTCCTGGACGGAGTCCAGCGGGCCTAACCCATCGAGCCCGATGTCCATCAACTTGCCGATGAGGGCGTTGGCCGTCTGCACACCGATGCCCGACTCGTTGAGGGACCTGGCGTCCTCCGCGGCCTTGTCTGCGTCGTTGGTGCCCCTGCTGAACAGACCCACCGGAGCCTCCCTAGTGATCGTGGCCGCGGCTGTGGTCGCGACGCTGGCATCCCCATCCTGCCACCGGTTCTGGCCTGCTGCCTGGCTTTACGATGGCTCAGTCTGGTGCGATAGATTCCGCCCATGAGCACAGGTGAGCAGCAGTCCGGCGGTCCCTCCAAGACGCTAGGCGCTCTCGCCGCCCTGTCGGCCATCGCGGGCCTGGTGCTGCTGGGTCTGGGACTCTTCGGGGTGCTGAACACCGCCACGCCGAACATGACCGGCATCAATTCGGGGCAGTCGGTGCAGATCTATGACTCCGGCATGTCGTTGTGGGCCGAGGAGGACATCCGGGCCGAGGTCGTCTGCCAGGTCGATGATGCGGTCATGGAGCGGCCGACCTCCAGTTACTCCGTCGACGTCCAGGACCGGCAGTTCTTTGAGGTCGCCCGCACCCCCGCTGACCTGGACCCGGGCAGTTATGTGGTGAGCTGCGAGGGCACTGACGCGGCGATCTACGTGGGCCCGAACGCGGCCCGCACCACCGCTCCCGGTCTGATCGGGCAACTTGGCCTGGTCATCGGTGGCATCCTCCTGGGTGTGGCCGTGCTGCTCGGTCTGGGCGCGCTCATCACCCGGCGTCAGAAGTCGGACAGCGCCGAGTCCGCCTACCCGTACAGCTCGCACGGCAATCCACCGCCGCCGGTCGGTTCGCCGCAGTCGGCCTACAGCACGGACCAGACCGAGCGTTACCCGCCGGCGGGCGGCTTCGGACACGGGGCTGCCGGTACGCAGACCTCCTACGGCCCGGGGCAGCAGGGTGGCTACAGCCAGCAGCCCTATGCCTACCAGCAGGATCAGACCTCCCCACCGGCCGCGGGCCAGCAGCCCTACGGTTACGGGTACGGGCAGCCGTCCCCCGGCTACGACCAGGGTCAGCAGGACAGTTACGGCCAGCAGCCGTACGGCTACGGTCAGGCCCACCAGGGCGGCTACGGGCAGCACCCAGCCCAGCAGCAGCCGTACGGTTACGGACCGGATCAGCAGTCCTCCGGCTACGGCCAGCAGAGCAGCTACGGTCAGCCCTACGGTTCCGACCCGAGCCAGCACGCCACAGGCTACGGACAGCAGCCCTCCGGCTACGGCCAGCAGGGCGGCGACACCCAGTCCTACGGGCAGCAGGGCGGCGACGCCCGGTCGCAGCAGTACCCGTACGGGACGCAGCCCCAGGGTCAGTACCCACCGCCCTCCTACGGCCAGCAGCCGGCCGCCGCTGGTGGCCCGTCCACCCCGCAGGACTGGGGTCCGCCGACGGGTCCGCCGGTGTGGCGACCCGAGGACTCCGCTGCCCCGGAGGCCGCGGCGCCGGCACCGGAGGGCGACCAGCAGGAGGCCGATGAGGATGCCCGGCGTCGGGACGGTGGCTTCCCGCCCCCGCCCCCGCCGCCCAGCGACACCTGAGGGCCCGGCGGCAGCATCGCTGCAGACAACTCGGCCCCGGCGTGCACGTGCACGCCGGGGCCGTGGTGTCCCGAGGCGGTCGGGCTACTGCTCCTCGGAGGCCTCGTCGTCGTTCTGCTCCCGCAGGAAGTCCTCGAACTGGGCGCCGATCTCGTCAGCGGTGGGCAGCTCGGCAACCTCGGCCGCCAGCAGGCTGCGCTTGCGCTGGCCCTCCACGAACCGGTCGTACCGCTGCTCCAGTGCCGCCACCACCTCGGCAGCCTCCTCGTTCTCGGAGAGCTCCTTGGCGATCTCGGCACGGTTGACACTGGCTGCGGCCACCAACTCGTCCCGGGGCAGGTCCGCGCCGGTGAACCCGACCAACGTGTCCAGGGCCGCCACGGCGGCGTCCCCGAAGCGGGCCTCGGCCAGGTAGTGCGGCACGTGCACGGCAGCGCCCATCGTCTCCACCCCGGCCTCGCCCAGCCGCAGGTGCAGCAGGGACTCGGCGCTGCTGGGGACCTGCACCCGACCGAAGATTGACTCCACGTCGCCGATCAGCTCCCGGTCGCTGGCGAACCGGGTCACGCCGATCGGGCGGGTGTGCGGCACCGCCATCGGCACCCCGCTGGCGGAGACCATGCGACGCACCCCGAAGCCGAGGCACAGTTGGTGCACGGCCTCGGCGAACGCCTCCCAGTGGAAGTCCGGCTCCAGCCCGTCCAGCAGCAGGAACGGCTCGCCGGAGCGGTCGATCACGCGGTACAGCACCAGCGAGGGGTCCTCGAAAGCGGAATAGGTGTCCCGGTCGAAGGTCATCATCGGACGCCGGGACCGGTAGTCGATCAGGCTGTCCATGTCGAAGGAGGCCACGACCGTGTGCTCCAGGTGCTCCAGCAGGTGCTCGGTCACCTGGCCCCGCACGTTCCCCG
>CAYVEH010000136.1:0-7356 GCA_964450585.1 uncultured Ornithinimicrobium sp. | reverse complement strand
TGCCAGGGCGAACCTGGCGATCAGGATGTCCACCGAACGGGGTCAACCTCACCCTCGGCTTCCGCAACCCCACCCACTACATCGCCCGAGCACCCCTGGAAGCCGGCGGATTCAGACCCCAACTACACCCCGGATTGTGAAGAGCCGGGAAGCAGCGGCTTGAGCAACTCGCGAGGCCGTACCGCCCTCGACGTAGGACACCTGACCCCCACGGGTGATGCTGCTCTTGGAGCCTGCGTCGCCGGTGTCTACTTCACGACCTGAAGTTCGGAACTGCTGACGGTGACTGGGCTAACGATCCAGAGCACCTCTGCGACTGTGTCGCCAGCGTTGTACGTACGATGCATCTGGGAACTTCGGTACTCGATGATGTCGCCCTCCTCGAGAAGGATGGTCTTGCCGTCCAATTCGATCGCCACTGTTCCCCTGGAGACGAACAGGAACTCTTGTGAGTCGCCGTGGCAGTACGCTTCGTCACCCGAGGACGCGCCTGGGTCGAACTCGCCGAGGAATATCTCCATGGCTTCCATAGGCAGTGGCGACATGAGGAACTTGCGGGCGCTTCCCGAGATCAGCATGGCCCGCTCGTTCTTCCGTACGAGCCGCTCCCCTGAGGGCTGCTGGTCGCTGACCAGGCTCGCCAGGGGAACGCCAAGTGCATCGGAGACTTTACGCAGGCTTCCGAAGCTTGCATTGCATTTTCCACGTTCCAGTTGGCTGAGGAAGCTTGCACTCAGTCCGACGCGAGAACCAAGTTCTGATAGCGATAGCCGCCGAGCCTTACGGAATTGCCGCACACGCTGCCCAAGGTCCAGAGCGGAATCGGGTGCACCGCTCGCCTCGATGACTTCCTCAGCCATGATTCATCCGATCTCTAGGCGCGCATAGGCTACCCCGCTTCGCGCGAGCGCCTTGGGTTGCTGGTCGTGCGTACGGAGGGTCGACTCAGTGGTCATCCGGCAGCCCTTAACTGGTCGTCACTCATTCCAGACAGGAGCCGGAGCGGGTTCTCGTGAGTCATGAGGTCGATGGTTCGGTCCGTAATGCCTGCGTCTCGCAGCAGGTCACAGAAGCCGGTCAAAGTCCATGAGTAGCCGAGGCCTCCACGCATCTTGAGATCGGTCATGTGACACCGGTCGCTGGAGAGGAGGAGGGACTCTTCCCAGCCTTCCTGTACCAGTCGCTGCAGCATCTCGACACGGAGCGCGTCAGGCATAAGATGTTCCCGGCCGCACGTATCGTACTGCAGGTAGGCGCCCCGCTCCAAGATTTCCAAGTGGTACTCGTAGTCAAGGAAGGTGTCCACGTGCCCGATGGCCACCCGTTTGGTGTCGACGCCCTCCTCGTCGAGGATGCGGAGCTGGTCGCGGCCGGTCGGGTACATGAAGGCGTGTGTCGAGATCGCCGCCCCGGTCGCATTGGAGGCTCGAGCCGCGGCTCGCAGCACGCGCTCCTCCGCGGGAGACAAGCTGTCACCATGTGTGCCGATCTCCCCGATCACGCCAGCACGGATCGTGGACCCATCAGCCAACTGGACGCCTTCTCGGATCTCACGAATCATGCCGTCCGCTAGATCACCTGTGTGGGTGGTGTGGATGAGGTCAGGGTAATACGGCTCCAGGTACCAGCCCGTGCCCATGACGACGTGTACGTCAGCAGCGGCGGAGATTCGCTTCAGCCCTGCTGGGTTCCGGCCCAGGTCAGACAGTGTCATCTCCACTAGTGCGTGCTTCCGCCCTGCCGCTGGGGGGACGTCATCGTTCAGGTGCTTAAGTTCGCTGATCGCGATATGAGAATTGTTGAACACATGATTGCGGTCGTTGGTCACTCGACTGAAATCGCAAAGGAGGTGTTCGTGGGGGAGGATACGGTCGATCGACTCTGGTTGAATGTCGCCCAGAACAGTTCTTAACATACTGCTTCCGTCCTATTGTCGTCCGGCTAGGGGTGAACTTCGCGGAGAACTTGGTCGGCGCCGCCGCTAAGGGTGACAGCGACGCTCGTTCTAGGGTTCACGATCTGGCAGAGCCGCACCCTGAGGAGCAGGCCTGCCGCCAGGTAGGCGTCCTCCATACTCAGGCCCTTGACGCGCGCAAGCAGCGTCACGCACTCTTGCGTGGCTTGCCTCAGTGCTTCCTCGACGGTGTCGCCCACCCCGATGAGCCAAGTGTGGCCGTTCGTGTCGATCACTGTCGGAAGTGTCGGTTTCCACGTTTTGGACCGGTGGAAGCGGACGGTCACCACGGCGCCGGTTTCGGCGCCGGTGCCGCACACTTCACCATCCCCGATGGCCGCGTGAATGTCACCGATGAAGAACCCGCCCCCATCCACGTTCGCCTGCAGCCAGAGGGTCGAGCCGGCTTCGATGGCGTTGAAGTCGACGTTGCCGCCCCAGCTACCCAGGGTGCGTGGTGCTTGCGTGGAGTCGGGCAGGAGGCCGAGGGCCCCTACGTGGGGATGCTTGGTCGCGGTGGCGATCAGTTGGCTGGTCGAGTCAGAACTCCGGATCTCCAGCGTCGAGGTGTCCAGCTGGAGGACGGAGTACCTGCGATCAGGAAGGAGACCCAGACCCGGGCGTGTCCACGTGTGGGCGGTCTCGTCGGGGCGTATCTCCAAGATCTCGATACCGACGGCGTCGCCGGCCCGCACCTCCTCGATGGCGATGGGGCCTGTCACTGGGAAGAACTTGCCACGGTCGAGCTCGTCATAGGGGACAGTCACGTTGATCTGACCTCCGGACGAGTCCAGGGTGCGTACCGTGACGGCTTCGTCTAGTGGGACTGGACCCTGCTGGTGCGTGTCGGGCGTGAGGGTGTGGATCTGCCCGTAATCGCGGATGGTTCTGCTGGGCGAGGTCACTGCATGGGCTCGCTGTTGATCTCGACCGCATCAAGACGGCTATTCTCAGACACGTTCCACTTCGTCATGATCTCGTCGTAGACGCCCGTGTCCATTAGGTGCTGCAGGGCCGCGGCCACGGCATTCCTGAGCTCGGTGCTGTCTTTGTGGAAGCCCCAACCGTAGTTGTTCTTCAGGTAGCCTTCGCCCTCGACGACCTCGATACCCTTGGCGGTGCCCGATTCGAGGCTGTATTGGGTCACGGTGGGGTTGGCGATCGTCGCCTCGGCCCTGCCTGTAGACAGCCACAGGAGCTGGTCTGCGGTGGTTTGGGCGATCATGACGTTGATCGGGCTGTCGCCGCACTTGGACTGGTAGTCATCGAACAGTTCCACCATCATGCTGCCTTCGAGCGTGGACACATTCTTGCCGCACAGATCCGGTAGGTCCTTGATGCCGGCAGGGTTACCTTCGGGGACGATGATGTTGTTGGGGGAGATCAGGTTGTCGACGAAGTCGATCTGGTCGCGCCGCTGCTCGGTGTCCCACATCGCCTCGATCAGCATGTCGTGCCGCTTCGTGGTCACGCCGGTGATCAATCCACCGAAGTCTGCCCGCGACCATGTGAACTCTACACCGAGGACAGCGGCGACCTCAGCCGCCAGGTCTGGGTTGATTCCGACGATCTGGTCCTCCTCGTCGACGAACTCGTACGGGGCCTGCGACGGGTCTGTGACGACGGAGACCTTGTTGTCCTTCTGGATGTCCTCGGGGAGCAGCTCACGAATTTCAGCGACGACCTTGCTCTGGTCCACTTCTGCTGCTTTCGAGTCGGCGTCTGCGGATCCGCAGGCTGTTACCGCCAACGCGGTTGCTGCTGCGAGCGCAATGAGACGGGCTGGGATGTGGAGGCGTGATGGCACTCTTCTACTCCTTACGATGTGGTGCTTGGGTGTTTGAGGGGGGTCAGAGGACGCGACGCAGGAAGCGTCGGGTGCGTTCATGCTGCGGGTTGTCGAGCACCTCGTGAGGCGGGCCGATCTCGGCGATTACGCCTTGCTCCAAGAACGCGACCTGGTCGCAGACTTCCCTCGCGAAACCTATCTCGTGGGTGACGACGATCATGGTCATCCCTTCCTGGGCAAGGGTGCGCATGACTTCGAGTACCTCACCGACGGTTTCGGGATCCAGCGCTGACGTGGGTTCATCGAACAGGATGAGCGCTGGTTCCATCGCGAGTGCCCGGGCGATTGCGACGCGTTGCTGCTGCCCGCCCGATAGCGAGTCTGGGTACACTGCGCGCTTGTCGGCGAGACCGACTTTCTCCAGGAGGTTCAAGGCCCGCTGCTCTACATCCTTACGGTGGTGTTTGAGGACCTCGACGGGGGAGATGGTCACGTTCTCCATGACGGTGAGATGCCCGAACAGGTTGAAGTTCTGGAACACCATGCCGATCTTGGCGCGGCGCCTGGCCACCTCGCGGGGGCGCAGCTCGAAGGCCTTGTTCCCTTCGCGGCGATACGCCACTCGTTCACCGTCGACGAGGATGTCGCCGGAGTCGAAGGACTCCAAGTCGTTGATGCATCGCAGGAAGGTGCTCTTGCCGGAACCAGAGGGGCCTATGAGGGCAGTCACGGTGCCGGGGTTGACGGTGAGGCTGAGCCCCTTAAGCACTTCGTTGTGTCCGAAGCTCTTCTTCACCGCCAGGGCCTCAACCATGGGGGTCGTCTCGACCTGGCGTTGGGTGGCTATTAACATCAGCGCTGTCCTCCGATCTGGGTAAGGCGCTTGACTAGTCCGCGCTGCCCATCTCGTGCGCCGTCGCGCGCCCCCTTCGCCGCGTACCGGTGCTCAAGGCGGCCCTGCAGGAAGGTGGAGACCGTGGTCAGGAACAGATACCAGATGCTGGCGACGATCAGCAGTTCGATCACGAGGTAGTTCCGCGAGTAGATCATCTGCGCATTCGTCAATAGGTCGCGTGCAGAGATGACCGAGACGAGGGAGGTGACCTTGAGCATGGCGATTGCCTGGTTTCCTGTTGGTGGAATGACCATGCGCATGGTTTGGGGGAGGATGATTTTGCGCATCATCTTGAGTGGGGTGAACCCGAGCGCGATGGCTGCCTCGCGTTGCCCTCGGGGCACTCCCAGGATTCCGCCGCGGATGATCTCTGCCATGTATGCGCCCTCGTTGAGGCTCAACCCGACGAGCGCGGCGATGAACGGAGTAATCAGGGTGTTGGTGTCCCAGCTCTTGAACCCCAAATTGATTGTGGGGTAGAGGAAGGCCAGGTTGAACCAGAAGATCAGTTGGATGAGTTGCGGGGTTCCACGGAAGAACCACAGGTAGAGATCCGCCAGGAGCGTCAGCACTCGGTTCTCGGAGAGCTTCATTAGGGCGAGGACGATGCCGATGACGATTCCGATAGCCACCGCTAAGACTGTCAGCTGCACGGTGAGGAGCACGCCGCTGAGGATCACCGGGTCGAACATGTAGCGCGCCACGGCGTCCCATTGGAGGTTGTCGCTCGTGACAAGCGTGTAGATAAAGGCGGCCGCAAGCAGCGTGGCGACGATCGCGATGGCGCGCCGGCCGTGGTTCTTCAGAGGCACTACGAGCGGCGCGCTTGGCTCGGCTCGATCGGTTGCCTGTTGTTCCCCTTGGAGAGATGTGGGCGTCAAGGCTTCCCTCTCGGTCTTGGGCCCGGCGGCCCGCGTCTACGTTGACGGGCGCTGAGGCTGTCGTTACGCCACTGCTGCGCTCCGGTAGTGTGACTGTACGGTAGATGTAGTCCAACTACAAGAGTTATGTAGATGCTGTCTTGGGAACGGACCGGTGACCCCGGTAGCCAGGCTGCCGAGGGCCCGGCAGGGAGCGAAGGGAGGAGCCCCGCTAGGTGCGGTCGATGCCTCCAGCTACAGCTGATATGTTGTGGTCTCTTGATGCTCCTATCGTGTGTCAAGCGGCGGTGAGCCAGGTTCGGTAGCGGTCGGTGAGGTCCGGGAGGGGGCGGGTTCGTCGTTCGATGTCGGAGATGCGGGCCGGCTGGGTGTGGAGTGCTTGGGCGGCCTGGGTCTGCGTGATCCCCTTCTGGGTGCGCAGGGCTCGCAGGTCGTTCGGGACCTCGACTGCCGGATCGAGCAGAACGCGGTAGATCTCGCGGGCGATGGCGCGTTTGAGGCAGCGTAGGATCTCTTTTTTCGACTTGTTCTCCTGGGTGCGGCGCTCGACGTAGGCGCGGGTACGGGGGTCATGGCGCATGCGGACTAGTGCGATTCGGTGCAGGGCCGAGTTGGCCTGGCGGTCGCCGCCACGGTTGAGGCGGAACCGGCGCGTCATGCCCGATGAGGCGGGGATCGGAGCGGCCCCGCACAGGTGGGCGAACTGGGCCTCGGTGGTGATCCGGTCGGGGTTATCGCCGGCGGTGACCAGCAGTTGGGCGCCAGTGACAGCTCGGGCGCCGAACACCTCGAGCAGGGCCGGGTTGATGGCAGTGACCAGCTCGGTCATTCGGTCTTCGAGGTCGTCGGCCTCGGCGTGCAGGTGCTGGTAGTCGCGGGCCAACAGCTTCAGGGAGTGCTTGGCCGCGGTGGTGGGGTCGGTCATGTCGTCGCCCGGTCGGCATGCGCCGAGCCGGGCGATCAGCGCCGGTGTGTCCAGGTCGCGCAGCGGAGCGCGGACCTGTTCGGGGGCAGTGACCAGGAGAGACTTGATCACCGTGACGATCCGGGTACCGGCGCGGACGAGGTTGCGGCGGGCGGTGAGCAGGTAGCGCAGCGCCTCGACGGGTGAGTCGGTGTGCTTCGGAGTCGAGGTCCCGTCGCCGGTCAGCACTTGGCGGGCGGCGGCGATGGCGTCGACGGGGTCGGACTTGCCGTCCATGCGTCGCACCTGCCGCGTCGGCCGCAGCACCTCGCGAACGCTCATTCAGCGGACAGCAGGGCGCGGGTGAGCTCGGCGCCGTAGGAGTTGGTGCCCTCAACCCCGACCGTCGTCAGGTCCTCGACGTTCTGCAGGCGCTCGATCAGGGCGCTGTAGCCGCGTTTGTCGGCAGAGAACTGTTCGGTGAACTCCACCGCGCCCTGGGCGGTGACGACGGCCAGCGTGTGGGTGTCGGCATGGGTATCGACCCCGGCGACGGGGCCGGTCGGACGGAGCATCGTAGGCATCGTGGTCTTCCTCCATCGGGATCCGGAACATGTGCAGCCGGTCGCCTGGAGAACAGACAGGACGCTGACGGGACGCGTACACTCGAAATGCCGATTTCAGGTGTCGGTCACGCTCCTATGAGGTCATGGACCCCGGGCGAGCCGATCCAGTGCCTGGGAGCCGGAGGACAGATCAAGCCAAGGACAGACCCCCGTTACGGGGCCGTCAGTCAAGATGCGGGTCACCCCGGCTCCCAGGCATCTCCATTATCAGCGTCAAGTGGGCAGGGTGAGGCGGGGCCCGGGGGGGGTGGCGGCGGGCGCCCCGGGTTGGTGGTGGTTGGGTTCGCCCGCGGGGGGGGGTTGGGAG
>CAYVEH010000135.1:0-7362 GCA_964450585.1 uncultured Ornithinimicrobium sp. | reverse complement strand
ACCGTGGCCGCAGAAGCCGCTTAACCGATGTCCACGAAACGGGGTCAACCCCAGAGTTATTGGGCGGGAGGCAGTGCCGCCGGAGGCGGCACTGCGTCGTGGTTGTTGCCCATTACGTCCATCCCGACGCGACGAACACCGCCTTACCGGACATCCTCGGTAACGCCAAGACGCGGTCGTGGTGGGCCTCCGTTGGTCGCTACATCATCAACTGCATCCGTACTGGTTGCGTGCTTCTTAGGAGAGGGCACAGGCGCCACCATTCCCTGAACGAGTGGGTCGCGCCGGAGCAGGACGACGATCGAGATGGCGAGCGCGAGGATCACGAAGATGAACGGGGCCGCCGACAGGATGACTGTTGTCTGGAGCGCTTCAAGCCCGCCGGCATACAGCAGGACCGCTGCAGTCGCACCGGTCAGCACTCCCCAGACGGCCAAGGTCGGGCGGCTCGGCTGCATGTTGCCGTCGCTGGAGATGACGCCCAGGACAAAGGTGTTGGAGTCGGCACCGGTCACGAAGTACAGCACGACGAGCACAATCGCTATCAGCGAAGTGACCAGTGAGAAGGGCATGGTGTCGAGGAGTCCGAAGAAGGCTGTGTTGACATCCTCGACTGCTCCCTCCCCAATCGTCGTTCCGTTATTCATGTCCGAGTACATAGCGCTGCCACCCCAGACGGAGAACCAGGCAGCGAAAACGACCGCTGGCACCAGGAGTACCACACCTACGAACTGCCGAATCGTGCGTCCACGGCTGATCCGCGCCAGGAAGATGCCCACGAAGGCTCCCCAACTGATCCACCACGCCATCATGAAGTAGGTCCACCACTGCATCCAGACGACCTCGTCTGGGGTTGTGGGGGTCATCAGGCTGATGGTGAAGAAGTCGCCCAGATAACTTCCGACCGACCGAACAAAGATGTTGGCCAGGTACGTGGTCGGCCCGTTGACGATCGCGAACAGTATGAACGCCGCAGCAATCACCATGGTGATCTGACTCAGGTACCGGATCCCACGGCCAACACCGCTCATGGCCGAAGCGGTGAAGATGAGCGTGATCACTGCGATGATGACGACTTGCACCGGAATTGAGTTCAACTCAGTGTTCAAGACCTGGGACAGCCCCTCGCTGATCTGTGCGGCGCCGAGACCCAGAGACGTGCAGGTGCCGAACAGAGTGGAGACGATGACGAGTACATCGATCGCCTTTCCGACCGGTCCGTCGGCGTGCCTTCCGATGAGCGGCCGCAAGATCGGTGAGACAAGTCCCTTGTTGCCTAACCGGTGGGTGGAGTAGCCGATCGCGAGACCGAAGACGGCGAAGATGGCCCAGGCATGCATCCCCCAGTCAAGGAAGGTGAACCGGAGCGCATCGATCACCGCCTCCTGGGTGTAGGGCTCCGACAAGCCGTGGGGAGGGGTGAGAAGGTGGGACACCGGTTGTGCGACGCCGTAGGTGATCAGCCCGATGCCCATCACTGCCCCCAAGAGCATGGCTATCCAGGCGTAGGTGGGGTACTCAGGGCGGGAGTCGTCCGGGCCGAGGCGAATGTGCCCATACTTCGTCACGGCCAGCACGACCAAGAGCCCGATGAGCCCAAGGGGAATCACCAACATCGACCATCCAAGGGACTCGGTGACCCAGGACAGCGCATTGCTCGCGATCGTGCCCATGCGTTCGGGGAAGAGCCCGGCGAGCGCGATGAAGGCAACGATGATCGCGACCGATGCGTAGAACACCGCATCACGTGACATACCTGTCGAAGGTGGGGGAGAGAGATTTGGCCGCGCGGGGGCGGTGACGTCCTGTGACATCAGGGGATCCGTCCTGTCGGAGAGGTGGGTAGGGCTAGAGATTCAGTTGGCACATCACGGAAGGCGCACTACATCTCGAGCGGCACGAGTTGGGAACCGTCGTAGAAGCGACCGTCTGAATAGACCATTGGGTCGGCGGCGCCGGCCGTTGCCTGCCGCACGCGGCAGATGAAGATGCTGTGGGTGCGCGCCTGGAACCGTTCGCGAATCTCAGCCTCGAGGCTCGCAGCGGCGCCGGTGATGAGGGGGGAGCCATGCACGCCGGGCCGCCACTCCAAGTTGGCAAACTTGTCAGCGGCCTTGGTCGCGAATGTCGCAACCACATCGGTTTGCTGTGCCCCGAGGATATTGATTCCTAGGTAGTCGGACGTGAACAACGCCGGGTAGGTGGCTGAACTGGACTGCACGCACACCATCACGAGGGGTGGTTCCAAGGAGATCGAGCAGTAGGCGTTCACGGCTAGTCCGCGAGGCGTGTCACCGTCCATGGTCGTCACCACCGTGACGCCCGTGACGAACTTGCGGTTGAAGGCCTTCATGCTCTCCAGCGAGGGGTCCTCGGGGGCCGCTGGCACCGCGTTCACAGCCCATCACCCAGTGTGGTGATACCCATGGCCCCCAGAAGCTGGCGCGGGTCCCAGGTCACTTCCTCAGAGACCAGCTGCCCCTCCCGTAGGACACCCAGGTTGCACCCGTAGCTGGTGACCTTCCGATGGGTGGCGGGCACCCCATAGATCTGGCTCTGGTGGGTGCCGGTGCTGTGCCAGAAAATGGCGACCTTGTCACCCTCGATGAGGAGGTGGTCGATGGTGGTCGTGAGGTCAGGAAACGCCTCGCGCGTGAGCCGGACCGACTCCTTCAACTCCTCGAGACTCATGCTGGTCCCGCTTGAGCGGCTGGTTCGGACAAAGTCTGGGCTCATGAGCCCGTCCAGGGCGCTGAACTCGCCCCTGTCCCACAGCGCCTCCCAAGCCGACGTGATCCGGGCCTTGACAGTGGACTGGTCCACGAGTCTCCTCTCGGCGATACGGGCACCGAGCTGAGCGCGACGGCCGCGCAACGGTGCGCTTGCATACCAGTGCAAGGTAGGCGACGCGATGTATGCATGTCAAGGCTTCTCGATCAAAATCACTGTCAGTGCAGGTCAGGTGATTGCATGTGGACTTAGGAGGCGCTGTCTCGCCCGAGTGCTCCCCGGAATCCCTTGGCAAGAGACCCCTAGATGGCCTACCTTGTGTGCAAGAGCGCCGGCTGTCGGCGTCGCAATGGCTCAACGTTCCGCCAAGGAGGCAAGAGTGCGATTCTCGGTTTTCCACGGTCTGGGTGCTCCCGGCGACCTGGAGCACTACAACCAGCACATGAAGGACGCCCGCGAGTACGCGATGACGGCAGAGCGCTACGGGTTCTGGTCGGCGTGGTACACCGAGCACCATTTCGGTCACGAGGGGCAGGAGCTCACTCCTAACCCGATCCTCATGGGTGCTGACATCGCTGCTCGGACCACGAGATTGCGAATCGGGCAGGCAGCGGCGATCGCAACCTTCTGGCATCCATTGCGGTTGGCGGAGGACCTTGCCCTGCTGGATCAACTCTCCGACGGCCGCCTGGAGGTCGGCGTTGGCCGAGGCCTGTACGGGCGGGAGGCGCTAAACCTTAATGCCGCTGCCGACCCACGGGACCAGGAGAAGAACCGGGCGCTGTTCGCCGAGACCCTCGAGATCCTGGAGAAGGCCTGGTACGAGGACTTCTTCCACCACAAGGGTGAGTTCTATGAGTTCCCTGTGCCGGGCGTGAAGTGGAACCATCCACTATCTCCGGCCACTCCAGACTTCACCGACGATGGCGTGATCACGAAGATGTCGGTTGTGCCTAAGCCGCTCCAGGAGCGCCTGCCTGTCTGGCAGGTGATCGATAGCCCTCGCTCGATCCAATCAGCTGCTCGGGCGGGGATGCAGGGCATCTTCTGGTTGCCTCCTGTGTCCGCGCTCAAGGGACGCTTTGAGCTCTATCGGAGCACTGCGACGGAAGCTCATGGGCGCGAGTACGCGCCGGGCGAGGGGATCGCACTGGTTCGAGACGTCTACGTCGCGGATTCGATGGAGCAGGCGCGAGAAGAGTTCGAGGAGGCGGTCCTGAACACCTACCGCTGGATCACCCACTGGCGTGGCTTGGCCAACCTCATGGAGGAGGGAGAGGAGCTCACCGACGAGCACGAGCTGTCCTTCGACTTCCTGATGGATCGCAACATGTTGGTCGGCACACCGGAGTTTGTGGCGGAGAAGATCGAGGAGCTGCGACGGGAGATCGGGCTTGAGCA
The DNA here is from genome assembly GCA_964450585.1 of uncultured Ornithinimicrobium sp. Lineage (GTDB taxonomy): Bacteria > Actinomycetota > Actinomycetes > Actinomycetales > Dermatophilaceae > Ornithinicoccus. Next base: position 3,231 of record CAYVEH010000135.1, on the reverse strand, counting down.
CATGATGCTCTGGACAACCCATCCCGGTCTTAAGCACGAGCATGCGATGAGGAGCCTGCAACTCTTCGGTGAGAAGGTCATGCCCCAGTTCGCCGGCGGTGGCGCCTCCACCGCAGTTGGGTGAGCGCCGTGCCGTGGGACGGCCCACGAAAAGTCGTCCGCTATACCGAGCAGACCATGAGCGAGGGTGGTGAACCCCCACGGATTCGATCCGTCCGGGCGACGGCTGCCGCGGTGATCCGCAATCCATGGATCGGCACCGGTGCGACCGCTGACCTCAGCGAGGCGACACGTGCGATTGCTCCGGACCTTGCCCGCATTCTTACCGACCAGGTTATGCACGCGGTCGGTGGGGCCCAGGCTGTCGAGGCGTTTGGCAAGGCTGCGCTCGTCGGCGCAGCAGGTGAGCTGGAGCATGGAGCAGCGCTTATCCATACTCCGTACTTCGGCAACCTGGTCCGCGAGTTCCTGCATGGCGAGTCGGTCATCTGCTTCAGCGACGACCGGGGGGCAGCCGGCTCTGCTCTCACCGTGCCGATGTGGCACAAGGTGGCGGCAACAACGCGCAGCCACTATCAAACGGTCGCCGTGCGGGTGCCCGATGCACCCAGAGATGACGAGATCGTCGTCGTGGTCGCCGCGTCCACCGGGCCACGACCCCATCCCCGCATTGGCGACCGCAGCACTGATCCGGTCGTTACGTCCCAAACAGTGGCACAACTGCAGGAGGCAACCCGATGAAGGTCCGCAAGATGTTCACCTACACCGAGGACACCCACCAGGAGGGTGGGCGTGCGGTCGATCCCGTCGCTCGGGTGGCTGTCGTGGGTGCGGTCATCGCTAACCCATGGGCAGGTCAGGGATTTGTCGAGGACCTATCGGCTGGTATCGATGCAACAGCCTCAGCACTGGGCGAGCTGCTGGCTCCGGCTGTCGTCGCAGCGCTGGGTCAGTCAGCCGAGGCGTACGGCAAGGCAGCCATCGTCGGCCTCGATGGTGAGATCGAACATGGCTCTGCGTTGATTCATACCCTAAAGTTCGGCGACCATCTGCGCCGAGCAGCTTCGGCCACAACTCTGTTGCCGGCGGTGGAGAAGCGGGGTCCCGCTGGAATCATCTTTGACATTCCGCTGAAACACATCACCGATGCCACGATCCGGTCTCATCACCAAACCGTGGAAGTGCGGGTGCCGGATGCGCCGCATCCCGGCGAGATACTGGTCGCTATGGCGGTGGCGAGCCAGGGTCGACCACAACAGCGACTGGCGGCGCTGCAGACAGAGCAGTGAGCGCGCCCCAGCTCGTCCTGCTCCATGGCGTCGGCCTGGACCACACCATGTGGGATGCGGTTCGCCGTGAGCTGGGCACGGGTCTGGACGTCGTGGCGCCGGACCTCCTTGGGCACGGAACCGCGCCTCCGGCCCCTTCGGGCTGCACGTTGGCAGATCTTGTCTCCCACGCGATGGCGCAGTTTGAGGGGTCAGCGCACGTGGTGGGATTTTCTCTGGGCGGCATGGTGGGCCAGTCCCTGGCCCTGCGCCAGTCAGAACGAGTGAGATCTCTGACCTGTGTCAGTACTGTGTATGACCGCAGTCCCACCCAGCAACAGGCCGTTCTGAGCAGATGGCAACGGGCCAGCACGGACTTTGAGGCCGCAGTAGCCGCGGCTGTGGAGCGGTGGTTCCCTCCAGAGCGGAACGTTGACCCGAGCCTGGTCGCACGGACTCGTCGGGTCCTGCTGGCGAACAACCGCGACTCCTATCTGCGTGCCTACCGGGTCTTCGCTACTGCCGACGAGGAGTTGACGGCGCACCTTTCCGCCTTCAGCGGGCCACTTCTCGCCGTGACCGGTGACCTGGACCAGGGATCCACCCCTCGGATGTCCGAGCACCTAGCCGCTGCCGTTCCGCACGGACGCTCGCGCGTTGTTCCCGGCGTCGGTCACATGCTGCCCGAGGAACGGCCTGCCGAGTTGGCCCGCTTGATCAGCACATTTGTGAAGGAGCACCATGATGACTGACGGCATCACCCCCGACACCCATCAACACCACATCGCTGGGGAGAAGGTGGGCCCCGCCGACGAACAGTATTTTGACAGTAGCAACCCGGCGACGGGTGCGATCAACTACCGGGCGGCTCGAGGAAGCGCTGAGGATGTGGACCGCGCGATGCGGGCGGCGCACGAGGCGTTCACGGACCCTCGCTGGCGCGACCTTAGCCAGACTGCGCGAGGTAGGTTGTTACGGCGTCTGGGCGACCTCATCGGCGAGAATGCCGAGGAACTTGCCCGCACCGAGGTCATGGACAACGGCAAACTGTTGCGTGAGATGCGGGCTCAGGCACGCAATGTTCCAGAGTACTTCTACTACTTCGCTGGCCTGGCTGACAAGATCGAGGGCCTGACTATTCCCGCGACCGACCCACGGATCCTCAACTACACGGTCCGTGAGCCTCTCGGTGTGGTGGGCGCTATTACGCCGTGGAACTCGCCGCTCACCCTGAGCACCAGCAAATTGGCTCCTGCGTTGGCCGCTGGTAACACGGTCGTGGTCAAACCGTCGGAGCACACCTCGGCCAGTATCCTGCGCCTGGCTGAACTAGCCGACGAGGCTGGTTTTCCCCCTGGTGTCGTTAACGTCGTTACCGGGTTCGGAGCTGAGGCCGGTCAGGCGCTCGTCGAGCATCCTCAGCTGGCCAAGATCTCTTTCACGGGCAGCACGGCAACCGGATCACGGATTGCCGCGACGACTGCTGCGAGGTTTGTCGGATCGACGCTGGAGTTGGGCGGCAAGTCTCCCAACATCGTCTTCGATGATGCCGATGTCGCGAACGCCGCCATGGGTGTCATCGCCGGAGTGTTTGCGGCAGCCGGTCAGACCTGCATCGCCGGCAGTCGGGTCTTTGCCCATGCCTCTGTCTACGACGAACTGCTCGCGAAGGTCCAGGATCGGGCTGAGCGGATCGTGATGGGCGACCCGCTGCTGGACGAGACGGAAATCGGACCCCTCGCCTTTGAGGCGCAGCGAGCCAAGGTTGCGGAGTACGTAGAGCTTGGACGTCGGGAGGGGGCGCGCGTTCTCTCCGGCGGTGAGCCATCCGACGGCGGTCTTGGGGGCTACTTCTACGAGCCGACGATTCTCACCGATGTCGACAACTCTATGCGGGTTGTTCGGGAGGAGATCTTCGGTCCGGTGGCGGCCGTCATGCGTTTCGAGTCCGAGGAGGAGGTCA
>CAYVEH010000134.1:0-7428 GCA_964450585.1 uncultured Ornithinimicrobium sp. | reverse complement strand
CGGCATACTGCAGCAAGGATGGATCTCCGGCCGTCACATCCTGGCGGTCGGCCGGGTCCGGGCGAGCTGAAAACCCGATGACTTTCCGGCCCGCCCCAGGTCTACTGGAGCACTGGGACAACGAGGGAGCGCCAATGAGCGACATGATTGAGGCCAGGGGTCTGGTCAAGCGCTACGGAGAGGTGACCGCGCTGAACGGCCTGTCGCTGGCGGTGCCTGAGGGCACCGTCCTAGGCCTGCTCGGGCCGAACGGGGCCGGCAAGACCACCGCGGTGCGCGTGCTGACCACCCTGCTGCGCGCTGACGAGGGAGAGGCCACCGTCGCCGGCATCGACGTGGCGCGTGACCCGCAGAGCGTGCGCTCACGGATCGGGCTGTCCGGGCAGTATGCAGCCGTTGATGAGCACTTGACCGGCTTTGAGAACCTCGACATGGTCGGGCGGCTCTACGGGCTCGGGCGGGCCAGGTCGCGGGCGCGGGCCAGGGAACTGCTGGAGCGGTTCAGCCTGGCCGACGCCGGGGACCGGCCCTCCAAGACCTACTCGGGGGGCATGCGACGCCGGCTGGACCTGGCCGCGGCTCTGGTCGCCGAACCTCCGGTGCTGGTGCTCGATGAGCCCACCACCGGGCTGGATGTGCGCGCTCGGCAGGAGATGTGGGGGGTCATCCGGGAGCTGGTCTCAGGCGGCAGCACGCTCCTGCTGACCACGCAATACCTGGAGGAGGCCGACCACCTGGCAGACGACATCATCGTCATCGACCGCGGTCAGGCCATTGCCCACGGCACCGCTGACGAACTCAAGAGCCAGGTCGGTGGCGAGCGGGTCGAGCTGGTGCTCAGCGACGCGGCAGACAGCCGGGCAGCCTTCGCGGCGCTGGCGACAGTCGCCACCAGCGAGGTGCAGCGCTCCGCCAGTGGCAAGACCCTCGGTGCGCGGGTGGACACCGGTCAACGGGCGCTCGCGGACGTCCTCCAACGGTTGGCGGAAGCCGGTATCGAGGTGTTGGACATCGGCCTGCGCCGCCCCACGCTCGATGATGTCTTCCTGGAACTGACCGGTCACGTCGCCGAGGAGACCGATGACACCGATGACCGTGAGCTGATCGGTACCCAGGAGGTGTCCCGATGACCACGACCCAGGCCCCGCTGGACGCTGCCCGGCGGCCCAACACCCCGTTCACCGTGTTGGCCGACAGCTGGGTGGTCGCCAAGCGCAATCTCATCAAGATCAAACGGGTCCCCGAGATCCTGGTCTTCATCCTGATCAGCCCGATCATGTTCGTGCTGCTGTTCGCGTACGTCTTCGGCGGTGCCATCACCCCGGGTGACCCGGAGCAGTACCGGGAGTTCCTCATCGGTGGCATCTTCGCCCAGACCGTGGTGTTCGGCTCGACGTTCACCGGCGCCGGCCTCGCCGAGGACATGCAGAAGGGGATCATCGACCGGTTCCGTTCGCTGCCGATGTCCCGCGCAGCGGTGCTCATCGGCCGCACCGCCTCCGACGTCGTCTACAACGTGCTGACGCTGATCATCATGGCGCTGACCGGGCTGCTCGTCGGGTGGCGCATCCGTAACTCGCTGTTCGACGCCCTGGCCGGCTTCGCGCTGTTGCTGGTGTTCGCCTACGCGTTCAGCTGGGTGATGGCCTACGTCGGGCTGTTGGTGCCCAGCGTGGAGGTGATCAACAACGCGTCGTTCATCGTCATCATGCCGATGACCTTCATCTCCAACGCCTTCGTGCCGCTGGAGACGTTCCCGACCCCGCTGCGGGTGTTCGCCGAGTGGAACCCTGTCTCCACCGTGACCCAGGCCGTCCGAGACCTGTTTGGCAACAACCTGCCGATGACCGCCACCTCGGATGCCTGGTCCCTGCAGCACCCGGTGCTGTACACCCTCATCTGGACGGTGCTCATCGTGCTGATCTTCGCCCCGCTGTCCATCGCACGGTTCCGGCGCACATCGGCCTGAGCACCCGGGGCAGCGGAGCCGCGCGGCCGGCGGGTTGACAGGCCCAACGGTCTAGGTGCCCTAGGGTTCCGCCAGACGGGTCAGCGGACGGGGAAGGGTGAGGCGATGCCGGCAGCATCTGCCGCCCCGACGCAGCGCCTGATGACCGACCGGCTCCGGAGGGTGCTGCTCACGGTCGGGCTACTGGTGGTCTGTTACGCCTACTGGCACCTCATGCTGCGCTGGTTCTTCCTGCAACGCGACGACTTCTGGCTGATCTCGATCACCGACGACCCGTACGGACGGTACGACCTCGGCGAGTTCCTCTGGCGGTGGTGGCACGACTGGAGCCAGCGCAACGGCCGCAGCGCCGATGCGCTGGTCCGGCTGCTGCTGCGACCGGGAGTGCCCGCGATGACCTGGATCGCGCCGGCGGTCATCACCGCCTGTTGCGCAGCCATCTGGCGGTGGGCACCCGGCCGGGACCGGGCCCGGCCAGGTGTGTCCATCGTGGCCATGATCCTGCTGCTGACCGTGCTTCCGGTGCTCTTGCTGACGATCCCCAGCGTCTCGGGCACCACCGTCTTCTGGGCGGCCGGCATCGGCAACTATGTGGTGCCCACGGGTCTGGCCCTGCTGGCTGCCAGTTGGCTGCCGAAACCACCGCGTTCGCCCGGGATGCTGCTGGTGGCGGTCGCCTCGATCCTGCTGGCCGGGGCCCTGCACGAGCTGGCGGCCGCCACCGTCTTCTCGATCAGTCACGTGTGGTGGGTGCTGAACCGACGCTCGGTCACCAGGACCGCTGCGATGCTGATCGTCAGCTCGTATGCCGGATTGCTGCTGGGGCTGAGTGGACCGGGCCGCTGGCGCCGGGTCGATGCCCTGGTGGGGGAGGAGACCGGGCTGGCCCGGTGGGTGTCGGCCGGTGCCCGCTTCACCAGTGAGCTGCTGCTGCAGGCCGGGCCGATCTGGGGGGTGCTCCTGCTCGGAGTGCTGGTGGCGGTCGTGACGACCTGGCGGGACCAGAACGTGCGGCACCGGCAGTGGTTGCTCATCGCCAGCGGGGTGGCCGTGCTGGCCGGTGGGCTCGCCTGGGTGCTGGCACGCTCCTGGCGAGCCGGGGACCTGCGGTGCAGCCAGGTCGTGCCGCTGGCCGACGACAACGCCGTCGCGGCGGTGCTCATGCTGGCCTCGGCCGCGCTCGCGGTCGTGGCCCTCGGGGTCGTGCTGGTGCTGCTCCGAACCGCCCTGGGGGACGCCCCGGTACTGCTGGGCACCGGTGCCCTGGCGACCCTGCCCATCCCGATGATCACCGGCCTGTGCGCCACCCGGGTCTGGTTCCCACCCCTGGTCTGGACGCTGACCCTGCTGGGCGTGCTGCTAACCCTGCTCGTCACCCGGCGCTACCTACCCGTCCTGCTGTTGATCACGGTGACGGCCATCGGCGTCCTGGTGGCCGGTCGCTTCCTCGCCATCGCAGAGCCGGCGTTGCGCGCCAACCACGCCTCCTTCGAGCAGGTGCTGGAGCAGATCCCCGCAACCCAGCAGACCGGGACCGGCACCATCACCTTCCCCGAGGAGGTGCCTTACCCGGCGTTCGGCAAGGAGCCGGTGTACCGTCTGCCCAGCATCGCCTGCGGCTTTCGCACCTACTATGCCGTTCCGGATGCGGTGGTGCTCGACAACGGGCAGGCGCCGACATCGGGACTGCCCGAGTACTGCCCGCGACCGGACGACCCGCGGCGCTCAGGAGGTTGAGATGGACGCTGCGTCGGCGCCGGAGGTCTCCGTGGTCAGCCCGGTCTTCAACGAGGAGCAGGGTCTGACCGACTTCATCGACCGCACCATTCAGGCGCTGGAACCGGCCGCTACCTCCTTTGAGATCCTGCTGGTCGACGACGGCTCTCAGGACGGCTCCTGGGCGCAGATCGAGCGGCTGTCGGCCGCTGACCCACGAGTGCGTGCGGTCGGGTTGTCCCGGAACTTCGGCAAGGAGTCAGCGATCGTCGCCGGGCTGGAGGCAGCCCAGGGTGAGGCCGTCATCGTGATGGACTCCGACCTGCAACACCCGCCGGCGCTCCTGCCCGAGCTGCTGGAGCGGTGGCGTGCGGGCGCCGAGGTGGTCGAGGCGGTCAAGCTCGACCGCACCGGTCAGTCCGTCGGTGGTCGCCTCGCCTCCCGGATGTTCAACCGGGTGTTCCGGCGGTTGACCGGGGTCGACTTGGTCGACGCCTCCGACTACCGGCTGCTCGCCCGCCCCGCCGTTGACGCCCTGCTGCAGTTGCCGGAGCGGACGACCTTTTTCCGCGGCACCAGCACCTGGATCGGCTTCCGCCGCGAGCGGGTGCCGTTCCGGGTCGACCCTCGCGCGGTCGGCCGGTCCCGGTGGGGGTTCCGGGCCCTGGTCCGCCTGGCGCTGGACGGCATCACCTCCTTCACCCCCGCCCCGCTGCACCTGGTCACCCTCGGTGGCGCAGTGTTTGCGGTGTTCGCAGTGTTGCTGGGGGCCCAGACCCTGATCCGGTTCCTGCAGGGCAACGCCGTCACCGGGTTCACCACCGTCATCCTTCTGCTGCTCACCCAGGGCACGTTCATCCTCTTGGGCCTGGGCATCATCGGCCAGTACCTCGCCCGCATCCACGATGAGGTCAAGGCCCGCCCGCGGTTCGTTGTGGCCCGGGTGGCGCCGCGTCAGGCTCGGCGGCCCAGGTCGGCACCAGGTCCGGATGGGCAGCCCCGGCCGACACCGTCTGCTGAGTCCGATCAGGGGCCCGATGCCGCGCCGTGAGCACGGCTTGCTCAGCCCTGGCCGGCTGGCGCGTTACACGGTCGCCGGCGGGCTGAGCGCGCTGACGCATGTCGGGACGCTCACCCTGCTGGTGGAGACCGGCCTGGCTGCACCGGTCGTGGCCTCCACCATCGGGTTCGTGCTGAGCATCGTGGTCTCCTACACCCTGCAGAAACTCTGGGTGTTCTCCTCCACCGCACGCCACCGCACCACGTTGCCGCGATTCCTGTGCGCGACCACGGTCGCCATGCTGCTGAACGCTGCGGTGCTGTCGCTAGGCACCGAGGTGTTCTCGATCCACTACCTGGTGGCTCAAGGGGTTGCCCTGGTACTGATCCCGCTGAGCAACTACCTCATCAACTCGCTGTGGACGTTCCGCGAGGACCCGGACCCGACAATATCTTGACATCAAGATAAATCTGTGGTGTACTGAACGCAGTTAGGTAAGGCTTGCCTACTCTTACCTGACTTCGTTGTCGTCGTTCCACAGAGAGGACATCGCGATGACCACCACCAGCCATCGTCCCGAGGTTTTCCGTCTCGCGGAGTTCGTTGATCAGGCCCGGCTGGAGCACCTGAGTGCGGAGGCTCTCGAGCAGCTCAAGATCCGGGTCCTGGACACCCTCGGCGTCGCCATCGGCGCCCTCGACGCCGCACCCATGGTCGCCATCCGTGACCTGCTGCAGGAGCAAGGTGGCACCCCGTCAGCCACGATGATCGGCGGCGGGCAGACCACTGCGGAGCGAGCCGCCTTCTACAACAGCGCCTTGTCCCGCTACCTGGACTTCATGGACTCCTACCTTGCTCCCGGCGAGACGTGTCACCCGTCCGACAACCTGGGCGCGGTGCTCGCCGGCGCTGAGTCCGTGGGCGCAACCGGTGCCGAGTTGCTCACCGCCCTCGCGGTGGCCTACCAGGTGCACTCCCGGCTCTCCGATGAGGCGCCGGTCCGGCACGCCGGCTTCGATCACACCACCCAGGGCGCGTACGCCGCTGCCGCCTCGGCCGCCAAGGCGATGCGGCTACCGGTGGAGCAGATCGCCCACGCGGTGGCGATCGCCGGCACCGCCAACAACGCCCTGCGGGTCACCCGCACCGGCAACCTCAGCCACTGGAAGGGCCTGGCGTACCCGCACGTCGCCAAGGAGGGTACCTTCGCCGCGCTGCTCGCCGCGCGTGGCATCACCGGCCCGGAGGAGGTCTTCGAGGGCAACAAGGGGTTCAAGCAGTCGATCGCCGGCGACTTCACCATCGACTGGGCCAACGAGGACCTGGAACGCGTGCGTCGCTCCATCATCAAGAAGCACAACGCCGAGATCCACTCCCAGTCGGCCCTGGATGCGGCGCAGGTGATTCGGTCCCAGGATGGATTTGACGCCGGGTCCATCGAGTCGGTCCGGCTGCGCACCTTCGACGTCGCCTACATGATCATCGGCGGCGGTGAGGAGGGAGACAAACGCACCATTCGCACCAAGGAGGAAGCGGACCACTCGCTGCCGTGGATGGTGGCGGCGGTTCTGCTGGACGGCGAGCTCACCCCGGCGCAGTACGCGCCCGAGCGGATCATCGCCGAGGACGTGCAGAGCCTGATGGCCCGGGTGGAGATCATCTCCGACGAGGGTTTCTCCGCGCGGTTCCCGGAGGCCATGCCGGCCGACCTGCAGGTGACCCTGCGCGATGGCACGGTGTTCCGCGCCACGCAGGACTCCTACGAGGGTTTCCACACCGATCCGCTGAGCTGGCGCACCGCACGAGCCAAGTTCGACCAGCTCACCGAGCCATACACCACCCGGCAGCAGCGCGAGCAGATCGCGGCCATCGTGGCCAGCCTCGAAGAGCGTTCCGTGGCCGAGCTGACTGCCGCGTTGGCCGCAGTCAGCATCACCCCGATCGATCACCACGAGCCCGGCGACACCTGAGCTGGCGGCGGTCGGCCCAACCACACGAGGAGATCACACGACCTCAGAGAAGGAGAGAACACCTCATGAGCAACCAGATCCCATTCGACGTCAGCTTCAACTTCGTCCCGCGGGCGACCCGGCCGGTCAAGCCGCGCCGCCACGGGATCACCGAGATCCGTGCGCCGTACTACAGCACCTTCGGCACCCGTCACCTGCAAGACGTCTTCGACGTGGCGGGCCAGTGGGTCGACGGCATCAAGTGGGCGGGTGGCTCCTTCGCCCTCGTCCCGCCGGAGCAGGTGCGCGCCTTCAGCGACATCGCCCACCAGCACGACGCCTACGTCTCCTCCGGAGGATGGATCGAGACGGTGCTGCGCTACGGCGAGGATGCCGTGGACCACTACCTGAAGGAAGCCAAGGAGGTCGGCTTCGACGTCATCGAGATCTCGACCGGGTTCATCATGCTGCCCACCTCCGGACTGCAGCGCCTGGTGGAGAAGGTCGTGGAGGCCGGCCTGAAAGCCAAGCCGGAACTGGGCATCCAGATCGGCTCCGGCGGCGACTCCGGTGAGGCCGAGCTGGCCGCCGAGGGAGCCAAGGACATCGGCGACCTCATCGACCGCGGCCAGAAGGCCCTGGAAGCCGGTGCGGACATCATCATGATCGAGTCCGAGGGCATCACCGAGAACGTCCGGGAGTGGAACACCGGTGCGGCCGCGGCCATCATGAACGGCCTCGGGCTGGAGAACGTGATGTTCGAGGCCGCCGACGGCCCGGTCTTCGAGTGGTAC
>CAYVEH010000133.1:2568-7448 GCA_964450585.1 uncultured Ornithinimicrobium sp. | reverse complement strand
AACCCAGGCGCACCGCGGCGGCACACCATGTCCTGTGGCAGCCGGACGCGCCGATAGTTGGGCTCAGTCGCGTCCATCGCCTCCAACTGCGCGGCATCGAGCCAGGCCACCGTCACCGGTGCAGCGCCGGCGCGGCGAAATGGCGCCGCTGCGACATAGCCGCGGGTGCTGACATGCGCAGAGTGGCCAATCCCCAGGTATCTCACCGTGGCCCGCGCGACCGGGAGCCCGGTGCGCAGCAGCGCACCGAGTTTGGCTCGCAGCACCGTGGGGGAGGCGTTGGAGCCCACGGCTGCGACGGGCACTCGACCGGACAACAGCTCCTCGTCGGCCGTAGTCTCACTCAGCGTTGTTGCGGTCTCCGTGAACTCATCGAGCACGAGCAAACCGGGTCGAACCGGCTCGGCCCACGGGTAGCCAGCCGGTGGCAACTCAGTCACCGGCATCCTCCGCATGCGAGGCGACAGTCACGTGCGCTCGGCGGGACTTGAACCCGCACGCCCGAAGGCACAGGAACCTAAATCCTGCGTGTCTGCCAATTCCACCACGAGCGCGTGCGCCCCCGATGGTAGTGCCCCACCTACGATGGGCTGGCAACCAGTCGCACGGCAACGGTGCCCGCGACGTGAGGGAAGGCAGCATGAGCGAATTCAGCCTGGAACCCACCGGGGTCACGCCGCCCACACCACTCTCGGAGCGCCCCACGGTCTGGCGCAGGGTAGCCATCGGGTTGGCCGTGCTCTGCGTTGCTCTGAGTCTGCTGCTCTTCCGGGCCACCGGGGGCGTCGGCAGCCCGGACGGAGGTCCGGCGGCCAAGGTGGCGATGGCCTGCACCGTCGTGAGCGAAATCGGGGCGGAGTTTGATTTCAGTTTCGACGACGACCAAGCGCCCACAAAGGCCTGGGTCGAAGACGGCGATCGCCTGTGGGCCGCGCTGAGCCTGGCGGAGTTGGCAGCCAAGGAAGACCCCGCCTATGCAGAACTCAGCGGCATCCTGTCCCTGCCGATGGCGCCCGACTCACCCGAGGATGGGTTCCTGGCCATGCGGCAGAAGGCCGAGGACTACTGCGCTGATCACTGAGGGAGGGAACGTACGGAACGTCCCCAAAAAGGCGTGGGAAGAGTACGGAACCTCCCCAAAAAGACGTGTGAAGCGTACGGAACCTCCCCAAAAAAGGGTGGGCCCGGGTGACCTCGGCAGCCGAGCCGCTCAGAGGGTGATCTTGAGCGCCTTGGCCAGCATCGCCACGTGACCGGTGGCCTTGACGTTGTACTTCGCCAGCTCAACGGTCCCTTCCTCATCGACCACGATGGTGGAGCGGATCACCCCGGTGACGGTCTTGCCGTAGAGCTTCTTCTCACCAAAGGCGCCGTATGCCGTCAGTACCGTCTTGTCCTCGTCCGCCAGCAGCGGGAAGGTCAGCGATTCCTGGTCGGTGAACGTGGTCAGCTTCTCCGGTGCGTCCGGGGAGATGCCCACCACCGCATACCCGTGCTGCTGCAACACCGCCAGGTTGTCGCGGAAGTCGCAGGCCTGCTTGGTGCATCCGGGGGTCATCGCCGCCGGGTAGAAGTAGATGATCACCTTGCGGCCAGCGAAGTCGCACAACGACACCTGATCGCCGTTGGCATCCGGCAGGGTCCACTGCGGTGCCGCCTGGCCAGGCTCGAGTCGGGTCATGTCATCTCCTGAGGTCTTGGGTCGCGTTCTGCGTTATCGTCTCAAGCGACCATGGTCACCAGCGAAAGGCGTGCAGAGATGGCTGACAAGAAGGCAGCTCGCTCTCAGAAGGAGATCGAGGCTGAGCTGGCCGCCAACCGTGTCCGGCTCGCCCGGACCGTCGACGAGTTGGCCTTTCGTGTCAGCCCTGCCGAGTTGAAGCGCCGTCAGCTCGAGGCGCTGCGGGCCAGCGCCAACCGCGCCATCTACGACGAGCACGGTCAGCCCCGGTACGACCGGCTGGCCACCGGCCTGGCCGTGGTCGCCGGTGTCGCGGTGCTCCTGGGGCTGGCGCGGCGCGCCTTCCACAAGGGCTGAGCCCCTGATCGTCGACCGGGCGATCTACCGCGACGGCCACCGGCACGAGTGCCGGGACCTGCGCGCCGATCTTGCCGCGGTCCGAGAGGGTTCCCAGGGGGACTTCCTGTGGATCGGGCTCAAGGACCCGACTGATCAGGAGTTTGCTCAGGTCGAACAGGAGTTGGGTCTGCACGCGCTCGCCGTGGAGGACGCGATCTCCGGCCGGCAGCGGGTGAAGATCGAGCGCTACGGCTCCACCCTGTTCGCTGCGCTGAAGACCCTGGCGTATGTCGAGGCCAGCTCGGACATCGAGACCGGTGAGATCATGATCTTCATCGGCGACAGCTTCGTGGTCACTGTGCGCCGCGGGGACGTCGCGCCGCTGGGGCCGGTCCGCCGCATCCTGGAGGACGACCCGGAACGCCTGGCCGAGTTCGGCCCGCCGGGGGTGCTGCACGCGGTGCTCGATGTGGTGGTGGACACCTACCTGGACATCGATGCCGAGGTGGCCGCGGACCTGGACGACATCGAGGAGGCTGTCTTCGGCAACGACAGCACCGCCCACTCCGGCTCCATCTATCGGCTCAAACGAGAGGTGCTGGAGTTCCGCCGGGCCGCCGCTCCGCTGAGCCAACCCGTGGCCTGGCTGGCCAGTGAGCAGGGACCGATCGCCGCAGAGGAACTGCGGCTGCGCTTTCGGGACGTCAGCGACCACCTGCTGCGGGTGAGTGACCACGTGGAGAGCTACGACAAACTGCTCACCGACGTCTTCAACGCCCACCTGGCGCAGATCTCGATCCAGCAGAACAACGACATGCGCAAGATCTCGGCCTGGGTTGCCATGGCGGCGGTGCCGACCATGGTCGCCGGGGTCTACGGGATGAACTTCGACCACATGCCCGAACTGCACTGGAGTTTCGGCTATCCGCTGGTGATCGGGCTCATGGTGCTGGTGTGCGTGCTGCTCTATCGGGCGTTCAAGCGCTCCGGATGGTTGTGAGTCCCTGCCTTCGTGGGATGTGGTCTTTCCTTCGTGGTGACGGGCAATCACCCAGCACGTCGAACTGGGCGTTCCGGCCCAGAGCCCGTGCACGGCATACTGGCGGCGTGGAGCGCGAGGACCTGATCAGGTTGCGCCGGGTCCGCGACCTGATCGATCGGGAGTATGCCGAGCCGCTGGACGTGCCGCGGCTGGCACGGGAGGCCCTCATGTCGGTGGGGCACTTCCAGCGCTCGTTCAAGGAGGCGTTCGGGGAGACGCCCTACTCCTGGCTGATGACCCGCCGGGTCGAGCGGGCGATGGCGCTGCTGCGGCTGGGGGACCAGAGTGTGACTGATGTGTGCATGGCCGTGGGGTTCACCTCGCTGGGGTCGTTCAGCGCCCGATTCACCGAACTCGTCGGAGAGAGCCCCAGCGCCTACCGGGCGCGCAGCCATGAGGAACTGATCGGCATCCCGGGGTGCTTCGTCAAGCACGCGACCCGGCCGCGGCGGGACCGGTCAGGATCGGAGAAGCAGCAGGAGCCCGAGCCGACCTAGTCTTGCGACCATGGCAAACAGCACGGGTACCAGCCCGATCCTCAACAACTGCTTTGTGATCGTCGACGACGTGGAGGCTGCTCTCGGCTTCTACCGCGACGCCGTCGGCCTGGAGGTCAACCAGGATGTCTCCCACGGTGACTTCCGCTGGTTGACGTTCACCCCACCGAACCAGCCGGACATCGAGATCGTCATTCAGGACTACCAGGCCTTCGGGGTCCCGATGAGCGAGGACGACAAGTCGGCCGTCGCCAACCTGATGGCCAAGGGCATCCTGTCCTCGCTGGTCTTCGAGGTGGCCGACGTGGACGCGCTCTTCGAGAAGGTGCAGACCGCCGGCGCCGAGGTGCTGCAGGAGCCGACCGACCAGTTCTACGGGGTGCGGGACTGCGCGTTCCGAGACCCGGCCGGCAACATGATCCGGTTCAAGACCCCGCTGGCCCAGGACGCCGGAGCCTGAGATGTGCCGGCCCGGCTGGCCCGAGGGCTGGGATGGCCGCACCGCCGAAACCTCACCGCCGCAGCAGGTTTCCGCACCCGGCACTCCCGAAAACCTGTCGCACACGGCGGGGGCGGTCGGTACTGTCCCACAGCATGCCCGACGCCGAGTTCGACGACCCACGCCTCGCCCCGCTGTACGACATCCTGGACCCCGACCGCAGCGATCTGGACACCTACCTGGCCGTCGCTGAGGAACTCGGGGCCAGGTCGGTGCTGGACGTGGGCTGTGGCACCGGCACCTTCGGCATCCTGCTGGCCCAACGAGGCATCCAGGTGACCGGGGTCGACCCGGCCGGCGCAAGTCTTGAGGTGGCCCGCGGCAAGGAGTATGCCGAGCACGTCACCTGGGTGCATGGTGACGCCACGGCGCTGCCGCCGCTGCAGGTCGACCTGGCCACGATGACGGCCAACGTCGCTCAGGTCTTCCTCACTGACGACGCCTGGGCCCAGACCCTGGCAGCGGTGCACGCGGCGCTGCGACCCGGCGGTGAGCTGGCGTTCGAGAGCCGGGTGCCTGCGGTGCGCGCCTGGGAGGGGTGGACGCCGGAACGCACCCGTGCCACGACCGAGGTGCCTGGTCTGGGCCCTCTCACCGAGTGGATGGAGGTGACCGAGGTGCGCACCGACCCGCTCCTGGTGAGTTTCACCGCGCACAACGAGTTCCCGGACGGCCAGGACGTCATCTCCACCTCGACGCTGCGGTTCCGCTCCCGGGAGGAGTTCCAGACCTCCCTGGCGGCCGCGGGGTTTGACCGGGTGCGGGTGCTGGACCTGCCGTACGCACCGGGCCGGGGGTGGTTGATCCGCGCGCGCCGGCCGG
>CAYVEH010000133.1:0-2468 GCA_964450585.1 uncultured Ornithinimicrobium sp. | reverse complement strand
CTGGACCTGCCGTACGCACCGGGCCGGGGGTGGTTGATCCGCGCGCGCCGGCCGGTGGCATCTGCCTGACCGGGTCGAGCCCGTCTGCTTGACCGGGATGAGCCCACCGGTTGGGCCAGGTCGAGCCCACAGTTGAGCCGGGTCGAGCCCACCGGTCGGACCGGTCGAGCTCGTCATCCGACCGGTCGAGGTCACCTGGTCAGCTCGTCATCGACCATGACCGGTCGGGAGACACGCAGACCGGCAACGATCAGCGCCACCCCGCTGGCCATCAGCAGGAGCAGCACGAGCGTCCAGTCGCCGGTGGCCTGGTGAATCAGACCGACCAGCAGGGGGCCGACCGCCGCTAGCAGGTAGCCCATCGGTTGCACGAACCCGGAGAGGCGCGCAGTCACCTGTGGGTCCCGGGACCGCGCCGTGATCAGCGCGATCGCAGTGGGGAAGGCGAAGCCGGAGATGCCCAGGATGACCGACCACAGCCAGGGCACCGTAGCCGGTGCCAGCATCAGGCCGCCGTTGCCGATGACCAGCAGGATGCCGAACGTCCAGATCCACGGGTGCAACGAGGGCGACCGGGCGATCACCGTCGGCATCACCAACCCACCGATCAGCGTCAACGACGTCAGCAGCGACATCAGAATGCCGGCGGTGCTGGCGGGCAGGCCGGCATCTCGGTAGATCTGGGGCAGCCACCCGAACTGGATGTAGGCGTTCATCGACTGCAGACCGAACAGCGCGGTCAGCGCCATCGCAGTGGGTGAGCGGGTGAGGCGCCCGATGTGGACCGCCCCACCGCGGGAGCCGCGGCCGCCCGGCATCCGCCGCTCCCGCAGGGCGATGACCGTCCACGGGACGACGGCGGTGAGCGCCACGATGCTCCATACGCCCAGGGCGGCACGCCAGCCGAGGTCGGAGTGGACGCTGATCGGTGCCCCCAGGGCGGCAGCCGCCGCGCCGCCAGCGGTCAGGCCGGCACCGTAGAGGGTCATCAACCGCACGCCGGCGTCGGCCGGTTGTTGTTTGATCCAGGCCGGCACCAGCACGTTGCCGATCGCTGCGCCGCCCAGCGCCACCGTGGTCAGCAGCAGGAAGAACACGGTGCTGTCGATCAGGGCGCGGCTCACCAGGCCAACGACGATGGCGATGGCGCCCAGGACGATGCCGGTGGACATCCCCACCCGCCGGGCCAGCGTCACGGCCACCGCACCGACCAACCCGAAGCACAGCCCTGGCAACGCGGTAACCAGCCCGGCCACGCCGGTGCTCATGCCCAGACCCTCGGTCACCTCCTCCAGGACAGGGCCCACCGAGGAGGCTCCGGGGCGCAGGTTGACGGCGATCAGGATGATCGCCACGAGGGCGAAGGCAGAGCCCAGCGGAGCGGCGCTGCGGTGGGGCTCGGCGGGGCTAGGCACTCGCATCAAGGTGCGTGATGACGCGGGCCGGGTTGCCGGCGACCACCCCGTCGGCCGGGCCGTTCGTGGTCACCACGGACCCGGTGCCGACCACCGAGTTGTCGCCGGCTATGACCCCCGGCGTGCCGTCATCGGCGGCGCACTCAATCTCCTGGCGGTTCGTGGCCACGATCCGCAGGTCGTCAGCGGTGGAGAGGTCACCGGCGGTCATGCGCTCGGTGTGGGTGCGATCGTCACCAGCGAAGTAGTCGGTCACCCCCTCAGGGTAGTTCGGCGCCATACCGTGGCCAGCATGTGGCAGGGTGGACCGGTGGCTTACCGCACCCCACCCGCACGCTTCCTCGGTCTCCAGGCCCCACTGATGTTCCGTGGTGTCCCGGCTGGCACCGCGCACCAGGCCTGAGCAGTGGAGTTCATCTGCACCGGGCCGGTCATCGAGTGGCGTGGGCCGGCACCGTTCTGGTTTCTCGACATCCCGGTGGAGGAGAGCCAGGACATCAAGGAGGCGGCGCGTGGCCTGGAGTACTGGGGCCAGGTGGCCGTTGAGGTCCGCATCGGGACGACCACGTTCAGCACCGCGTTGTTCCCCAAGGACGGGCGCTACCTGCTGCCCCTGCGCGATGCGGTCCGGCGTGCCGAGGCGATCGAGCCCGGCGATGAGCTCACCGCCGTGATGGGGCTCGCCGAGCGGCGGGCCTGAGGTCTCAGCGCACCAGTCTTGGTCCCCATGCTGCTGTTCTGCCGGTCCAGGGCTGCGGCGGGATGGTGGTGGCCACCCTCACCAGCAGAGACCGTTCAAGGCTCCTCACCTCAAGGCTCCTCACCTCAAGGGTCCTCACCGGTGCGGCAGCCCTGAGCCGACCTGGTCCCGGGCGGCGACGAAGGCCGCCACACAGGCCCGCACGTCCTCCTCGGAGTGCGCGGCCGAGAGCTGCACCCGGATGCGTGCCTTGCCCTTGGGGACCACCGGGTAGGAGAAGGCGATGACGTACACCCCGCGGTGCAGCATGGCGTCCGCGATCTCGGTCGCCTTCCGCGCACCGTCCTCGCCGG
>CAYVEH010000132.1:0-7548 GCA_964450585.1 uncultured Ornithinimicrobium sp. | reverse complement strand
TCCTGGGCACGTGTCCTACCCGCACGACACCTGAGGCGTATGCCGACAGCTGGGGCCGGCGTGACCGGCACCAGCGGGGTGGGTTGGCTGTCAGTGGCCGATTGGATATCAGTGTCCGGTTCGTGCTGAGCCACGTCGGCTGACGTATGCGCACGTAGCGCGGCAGGGTGTGCTGCCCGTCCGCTACAGTCGCGGCTCATGGAAACCCCGAGTGCGATGACCCATGAGTCCAGCTTTTCCAGGCACCTGGGGATCGAGGAGATCGACGTCGCTGACTCGCACGCGACCTACCGAATGAGGGTCTCCGCAGAGTTGTCGAACCGCAACGGTGTGCTGCACGGCGGTGCCCTGATGTCGCTGGTCGATCACTGCGCGGGCACGGTCGCGTTTGCGAACTGCCCGCCCGGGAAGACGACCGTGACGTTGGAGGCCAAGACCAACTTCTTCCGTGCGGCCCGCGTCGGTGACAGCGTCACCGCCGAGGGCCGACCGCTGCACGCGGGGCGGACCTCCGTGGTGGTGCAGGTGATCACCCGGCGGGAGGATGGCAAGGAGGTCTCGGCGACCACGCAGACTCAGCTCTACCTGGAGTGGCAGGACTGACGTGCCTGAACCGGATGGGCGGTGGCCGGTCACCTCGCGGCGACCGGGGGAGCCGACAGATCCGATGGCGTGCAACGAGATGCCCCGCGCTCACCAGCCCGCGTACGGCGCCACATCCTCGGCCGACACCTCACCCTGAGCCGCCGCGTCGATCGCCCCGGTGAGCCGAGCAACAGCCTCGGTGACCTCCTCCGCGGTGATGGTCAGTGGCGGCGTGATCTCGATGACGTTGTCACGCACCGGGTAGGCGATGACGCCCCGCTGCCACCCGGCGAAGACCGCCCGGGCGGTCAGCTCCGCATCCGGCTCAGTGGTGCCCGGCTGCACCAGCTCCAGTCCCAGCACCAGGCCCCGACCCCGCACGTCACCCACGCGCTCGGCCCCCGGGCGGGTGGAGTCGGCATACTCCTGCAACAGGCCAGCGAGCTGCTCGCCCCGGGCCACCGCCGCCTCCGCCAGCGCACCATCGCGCAGCAGCCCGAGCACGGCGCGCCCGGCGGCGCAGGAGACCGGGTTGCCGATCGTGGTCATCAGCGCGGAGGCCGCCGGGGAGTCCAAGGCGGCCGCGGGCCCGATGGTGGCCGACAGTGGCAGCCCGGAGCCGAGGGCCTTGCCGACGGTCACCAGGTCCGGGAGGATGCCGTCGCGCTGGTGCGCCATCAGGTGGCCGGTGCGGCCGAGACCGACCTTGACCTCGTCGACCACCAGCAGGGTGCCGTGCCGCTCGGTCAGCTCCCGCAACCCGGCCAGGAACCCGTCCGGCGGGAGCACCACACCACCGTCGGACTGGATCGGCTCGACGACCAGGCCGGCCACGTCACCGGCGGCGACCTCCTCCTCGACCCGGGCCAGCGTGGCCTCCAGCAGCGTGTCGACCTCGCCGGTCCACGGCCGGAACGGGTCGGGGTAGGGCAGCAGGGTCAGGTCCGGGTCGGGTGTGGCGCCGGCGGCGATGTGCAACCCGGAGACGGCCATCGACCGCCCCAGCCCACCGTGGTAGCCGCGCTCGAACGCGACGATGCGCCGCCGACCCGTCGCATGCCGCACGGCGCGCACGGCGACGTCGTTGGCGTCAGTCCCGGCGTGACCCAGGTACACCCGGCGGTCGGCGCCGGTAGTCGGGACCAGCTCCAGCAGCTCGCGGGCCAGCAGGATGGCATCCGGGTGCGTCCCGGACAGCACGGACCCGCCGGCCGGGGCAGCGACCGCCGCGGCCACCGCAGCCGCCACCGCCGGGTGCCCGTGCCCCAGGCCGGTCGCGGTCCAGCTGGCGCTCAGATCCAGCAACGGCCGCCCTGCGGGCGTCGTCAGGACGCTGCCGGCGCCGGAGGCGGTCACCTGGGGGAAGAAGCGCAGCTTCTCGACCCCGGCCAGCACCGCGGAGTCTTCGGCATACCAGCGTTCATCGGACCAGGCCGAGGACGCAGCGGGGTCAGTCGAGGAACTCATCGTCACTCCTTGGGTTCGGCGAGCACGAGCTCAGCAGCAGCCAGGTAGCCCGACACCAGGGCGATCGCCACGTCGTCGACAGCCTCGGCGGTCGGCAGGAACTCGGGGTGGTGCAACGGCGGCGGTGTGCTCCGGCCCGCCACCGTGACCCCGACGAAGGACATCACCGAGGGCACGATCTCGGCGAAGTAGGAGAAGTCGTCGGCGCCCAGGGACCGCATCGGCTCGGTGGGTGACATCCCGCTGCGGTCCAACCAGGCGTCCATCCGCTCGACCAGCTCCGGGTCGTTGTAGAGCACCGGCTCACCGTGCGTGATCTCCACGTGGGCCTCGAGCCCAAAGGCCTCGGCCTGCTTCTGGGCGACGTGGCGGATCTGTTGCTGCAGGGCGGCTCGGTCATCGCGGTGGGTGGTGCGCAGCGTCGCCCGCAGCAGCGCCTGATCGGGCAGCACGTTCGCACTGTGGTCGCCGGCCTGCAGGTGCCCGACCGACAGGGTGCTGGGGCGCATCGGGTTGCCGGTGCGGCGCAGCAACTCCGGCAGGCTCAGCACGATGTGGGAGATGGCCGCGACCGGGTCCGCGGCGTGGTGGGGGTAGGCGCCGTGCCCGCCGTGACCGGAGACCACGATCTCCACCTCATCGGCTGCCGCGTTGACGACACCGGCGCCGGTGGCCACGGTCCCGACCGGCACCGTGGGGTGCACGTGGGCACCGATCGCGGCGGCGACCTGGAGCCGGTCGAGCACCCCGGAGGCCACCGTGTCCCGGGCCCCGGAGGGGTAGGTCTCCTCCCGCGGTTGCAGCAGCGGCACCAGACCGACCGGCAGGGACAGTCCGGCAGCGGCCCGGACCACCGCGACCAGCGCTGCCTGGTGGACGTCGTGCCCGCAGGCATGCATCCGCCCGTTCGTCGCGGCATACGCCGCACCGGTGGCCTCGCGCACCGGCAACGCGTCGAGCTCTGCCCGTAGCAACACCGAGGGCCCGGCCGGACCGAGGCGCCCCACCCGACCGGTCTGCGCCACCGGCTCCATCGGTATGCCGAGAGCTTCGGTGAGTGCGATCGCGGCCGGCTCCTCCTCGCCGGAGACGTGCGGGTCGGCGTGCAGGCGCTCCCGCAGCGCCCGTGCCGCCGGCAGGTGCTCCGGCAACGCCTGGGTCCAGGCGAGCCGCAGCGCCTCCAACTGCTCGGACCGTGCCACCGTGGTGGTCAAGAGTCCCGCCCGGCCGCCGCTGTGCCGGTGGCCTGGTCCGCCTCGCCGGCCGCGGAGCTGGCCCGCCCGAAGGAGCTGGTGGCCACCTGGTCCAGACGGTAGACCCGCCGGGCGTTCTGCGAGCCGATGAGCGCGGCGATGCGCTGCTGCTCGGCCAGTGGCCACTGCTGCCCCCAGGTGGCCAGCGCCTGCGCAAGGCCGGCCCGGAAGAGCAGGGCGCCCAGGTGATAGAGCTCGGGCACCCCGAAGGCGTCCGAGGAGAACAGCGCCTTGTGGAACGGCGTCAGCTCCAACGACTCGGCGATCACCTGTGCGGACTGGGCCCCGGTGTAGTTGATCGCCAGCCCCACGTCGCAGTAGACGTGCTCGAAGACGTGGGAGAGGAAGCCGGCCTCGCGGTGGAACGGGTAGCAGTGCAGCAGCAGGAAGTCGGCGCCGGATCCTCGCGCGGCGCGCAGCAGGTCGGTGAGCAGCAGCGGGTTGGTGCGGTGCAGGTCAACGTGCGGGTCGCCATACCCCACATGCAGTTGGATCGGGACCGCGCGCTCGATCGCCTCCCACAGCCCAAACCGGACC
Organism: uncultured Ornithinimicrobium sp.; assembly: GCA_964450585.1. Lineage (GTDB taxonomy): Bacteria > Actinomycetota > Actinomycetes > Actinomycetales > Dermatophilaceae > Ornithinicoccus. Next base: position 3,706 of record CAYVEH010000132.1, on the reverse strand, counting down.
AGCGTCGGGTCTGCCAGCCGCAGTGGCTGCTCGGCGCCTTGGGCCCAGGAGGCGACCGCAGCGCGGACCTGGTTATCGCTCGGGCGTTGCGGGGAGATGTCGAACCCGGTGCGGTAGGCGGCGATGCTCTTGACGCCGACGGCGGTCTGCAGGTGCTCGGCCAGCCGGGCCCGGAAGGTCTCGGGGAAGTCTGCCGGGTCACCGCCGCCGGTCACCAGCGTGGTGGCGACCTGCTCGGCGAGCCGCTCCAGTCGCACCACTTCGGCATACCCCGCGCCGCCGGCGGCCTGCGCCAGCCCGGCCGGGGAGAGGATGTCCTCGGGCCGGTAGCCGGTCTCCACGATGAAGTCGCCGATGCCCGCTGCGGTGAGCAGCCGCTGGTTGACCTCGCTGATCCCGAGCTCGGCGCGCCGGGCCAGGTAGTCCTCCGGGGTGGCGAAGGCCGGCAGGTCTAGCACCGGCGCGCAGTGCTGTCGGATCGCGAAGCCCAGCTGGGTGTCGAAGAAGGTGGTGCCGGCCGGCGCGGGCGCGTCCGACTCGGTGATCAGGTCCTCGAAGCCGACCCGGTCCACCTCCTGGGTGACCAGGCCGTGACAGTGGTGGTCGACGAGGTGCAGGGACGGGATCCAGTCAGCCGACCCGGGCAGACCAGTAGATCCGGACAGATCAGTAGACACGGGCATACCACTCACACTGCTCGGTGGAGCTGAGGACGCTGACCTCGTCCAGCTCGATGCGTTTGATCCGCAGGTAGGTGGCGACCAGGTCAGGGTCGAACCACCCGGTGACGGTCTCGTCCTGCTCGAACAGGTCCAGGGCCTCGGCCAACGTGCTGGGCAGCTCGGCCACCTGGCAGTCCGGGTCGTCCAGGTCGACCTCGCCGACCTGCAACGGGGTGGGTGGCACCTGCTGGCGCAGCGCGTCCATCCCGGCTCGCAGCAGCGACCCGAGCAGCAGCCACGGGTTGGCGCCGATGTCGGCGCCGCGGAACTCGAAGTGCAGTTGTGGCTCGGGGTCGCGCCCGTCCAGCTCGATCGTCGGGCAGAGCCGCAGCAGGGACTCCCGGTTGTGCAGGCCCAGGAAGACCCCGGCCGAGGACCACTGGTGGGGTTGCAGCCGTAGGTAGGAGATGCTCAACGGCGCATAGATGGCGGCCAGGGACCGGGCGTGCTGCACGATGCCGGCAGCGAACCGGCCACCCAGCTCGGAGAGCCGGCCCGGTCGGTCAGCGTCGTAGAGCACGTTGGAGCCCTCCGCGTCGGCCAAGCTGAAGTGGACGTGCACGCCGTTGCCGGTCTCACCGGGCTCCACCACGGGGGAGAACGTGGTGCGGTGCCCCGCGGCGCTGAACACATCGCGGACCATGTCCCGGACCAGGATCGCCCGGTCGGCGGCCGCGACCGGGGTGGTGGGCTGCACGGTGATCTCGTACTGGTGCCGGCCGTACTCGGGCAGCCAGTTCTCCGGTTCCATCCCGCTGTCGCGCAGCGCGGTGACCAGTTGGGAGCCGATCGGCTCGGCGGCCCGGAAGCTGCGGAAGGAGAACGGGTGGTGCTCATCGGTGGCGTCGCGGTCGGTGAACTCGTGCTCGAACGCGGCGCGGACGTGCAGCCCGAACTCCCGCTCCAGGTCCTCCACTGCCGAGCGGAGGAACGTGCGGGGGCAACACGCCCAGGGCTTGCCGTCCGGGGTGACCATGTCGGCGAAGATGAACTCCACGTCGGGTTTGCCGGGCACCCCGCGGAGCTGGTGGCGGGCGTTGGGGTCGGGCCGTAGCCGCAGGTCACCGGTGGATCCGAAGGGGATCTCGTCGACGATGTGCCCGCTGGCGCCAATGCCCAGGTTGGCCGGGACCCACCCGGTGGTGTCACCGGAGTCCAGGTCGGCGGTGGGCAACGAGCGCCCCTTGGTGATGGCGCCCAGGTCGCTGGTGGCGACGAATGTCAGCGGTGCCAGGTCGGTGCCGCGTCGCTCGTGCGCGCTCGGCGTGCTGTGCTGTTCGGTGCTCATCCGAGGTCCTCCTGGGAGATGCGGGAGCCGATTTTCTCCGCCAGCCGCGGGAAGGCGAGGATGACCACCAGGCCGAGCAGGCACCAGGCGCCGGCCATCCACGGGAAGTAGGTGTAGGGCGCCTCCTGGCCCTCGACCTGCACCAGGTAGACGTAGGCCAGGAAGGCCAGGCCCAGGACCGGGATGATCACCTCCCACGTGCGGATGGGGGAGCCCGGCCGGAAGGTGTGCCGGATGACGCCGACCGAGGCCATGCCGTAGGCCACGACCATGCAGAGGGTGGCGATGGTGGCGAACCAATAGTAGAGCTCCACCGGGCCGCCGCCGATGGCGGCCAGGACCAGCATGAACACGATCGCCAGGCCGATCACCAGGAAGCTGGCGGTGCTCGGGGCGCCGGTGGTGGCGGTGGTGCGCGCCAGGGCCGCGGGGCCGAACCCGTCGCGGGCCATCGCGAAGACCAGGCGGGCGGCGGCGGCCGAGCAGCTGAGCAGCGAGGCGAAGGCCACGCAGAAGGCGATGATCGAGATCAGCACCGCAAACCACGAGCCGATGTAGGTCGAGCTCAGTTGGGTGAGCGTGGAGCTGGCATTGGCGAAGGCGTCCTGCCCGGCCTGGTCGGTGCCGAACCCGACGGACTGGGCGAACATCACGATCGTGTAGATCACCCCGGCCAGCGCGATCGCCAGGGTCAACGCGATCGGGATGGTGCGCTTGGGGTTCTTGGTCTCCTCCCCCAGGGTGGTGCCGGACTCAAAACCGGCCCAGGACAGGAACCCGAAGACCGCGGCCGTCATGATCGCGGTCCAACTGGCATCGCCGGGCAGCAGGGTGCCGAAGTCCAAACCGGTGCTGACCGGGGCGTTGCCGCTGCCGACACGGGTGATGATGACCGCGGACAGCACCAGCATGGTGAGGATGCCGACCATGCCGATCGCCAGCAGCACCCGGGTGACCGTGGTGGACTCCCGCAGGTTCAGCGCCAGCGCCGCCAGGGCGGAGACCAGGCCGACCAGCAGCCAGCCCCAACTGGGCACGCTGACGCCCAGCTCGGTCAGCATCGCGTCGAAGAAGACCGCGCAGGCGCCCACGATGCAGGCAGAGAAGAAGAGGTAGGTGCCCAGCAGCGCGAACCCGCCGAAGAAGCCGGCCCGTGGCCCGAGGGTGGCCCCGGCCAGGGCGTAAACGCTGCCGGCATGGGTGAAGTAGCGGGTCAGCCGGATGAAGGCATACCCCACCAGCATGGTCCCGGCGAAGGCGACCATGAAGGTGAACGGCACCGCCTTGCCGACCAGCCCGGCCACTCCGATGCCGTTGAGCGACATGGCCATGACCGGGCCCATGAACCCGACGGAGAGGGCGGTGACCTCCCATACCCGTAGGTTCCGGTGCAGCCGTTGGGTGGGCGGTGCGGTGGGGGTGGGGTCGCCGGCGACCCTGCTGTCAGTCATGGACCCCAATGAAACATCCTGTTCGGAGGTAGGTCAATAGGGCCATCTCTGAAAAGTTTGTTACGAACGCGGTTCGGCGGAGGGGGATGGGGGCGTGTCCGGCGGGGGCGCAGCCGCGGGGGATGGGGGCGTGTCCGGCGGGGGCACTGCCGAGGGGTATGCCGTCGCGACCGGCGGGGGCAGCGCGGACGGGGTGTGCGGGTCGAGGTCGTGACGGACGTGTTCCAGGCGTTCGACGCGCTGCC
>CAYVEH010000131.1:0-7574 GCA_964450585.1 uncultured Ornithinimicrobium sp. | reverse complement strand
TCACCCACGCGCAGCACGCCCTCCTCGAGCGGGACCAGCCGGGTGCCGAACCAGGTGGTGCCGTCCCACTTGCGGTGCCGAGCCAGCGTGGCGATCGGTTCCTTGCCGGTGGTCAGCGTCTCCGGGTCGATCTGGGTCATCACACAACGGTCGCAGCACTCGGCGGTGCGGAACCGGACGTCCCCGAGACGCACTGTCGGCCAGTCGTCCTCGGCGAACGGCTCCTGCCCATCGATCACGACGTTGGGTCGGAAGCGGGTCAAGCTCGTGGCCGGGTCCTCCTGCGCCCAGGCCTCCCCGACCCACTCCCGCACCTGGTCCAGCGAGGTGCGGGAGACAAGGAGCAACGGACCGGCGTCGGCCAGGGAGAGCACATCACCGTCCTGACCGCCGTGGGCGCCGGAGACCCGCCGCACGGTGGGGTCCTCCTGCCAGACCAACCGCAGCGGGTGCCCGACCCGCTCCTGGATCCACCAGTTCACGTCCTCATCGGCGGGGTTGGCGAAGCCCTGACGAGGGTGGCTGACCGGCACCGGGCCCAACCCCAACGGGGTGTCCACCAGAATGCTGTCGCCGTCGCGGTCGTGGATCCGGATGGTGTCCTCATCGATCTGCTCAGCACGCAGCCCCAGCAGGGCGTGCACCTCCCGGGCGGTGACTTTCTCGCCGGCCTCGTCGACCAGGGCCCAACGGCGGTCGCCGGCCAGGCCCCAGGGCTCGACGTCAATCTCGGAGACCGGGTCACCGGCCATCGACTTCACCGGGTAGATCCGCAGCTCGGTGATGTGCATCGGCTCAGTCAGTCGACGGCAGCAGTGCCGCTTCGATCGCCGCGACGAGCTCCGGTGAGGTCGGTTCCGTGCGAGACCGGTACCGGCCCAGCACCGCTCCAGTCGGGGCGATGAGCCACTTCTCGAAGTTCCACCCCACCTCGCCGGCCTTGCCGTCGACATCGGGCACCCGGGTCAGCTCGGCGAACAACGGGTGCTGCCGTGGGCCGTTGACCTCGACCTTGTCCATCATCGGGAAGGTGACGCCGTAGGTGGCGGCGCAGAACGCGGCGATCTCCTCCCGGCTGCCCGGCTCCTGCCCACCGAACTGGTTGCACGGGAAGCCGACCACGGTCAGCCCGCGCTCGGCATACTGCTGCTGGAGTTGCTCCAGGCCGGCGTACTGCGGCGTCATGCCGCACTTCGAGGCGACATTGACCACCAGCAGGACACCGGTGGCGTACTCGCCCAGACTGGTGGGCGTGCCGTCCAGGGTCGTCAGTGGGATGTCGAAGAGGCTCACGGCCCTCACGATACGACCCTGATGGCCCCACCGGAATGGGGCGGGGTCTCAGCGGCCGAGCACCCGGTCCAGGTAGTTGTTGCCGAAGGTGCGGTCGGGGTCGAGACGGTCCCGTACGGCCAGGAAGTCCGGGAACCGGGGGTACAGCTCGCGCAGGTCGGCCTCGGTGCGGGTATGCAGTTTGCCCCAGTGCGGACGCCCCGCGTGCTCGGCGACGATCGCCTCGAACGCCGCGAAGTAGCGGGAGTGGGCCATCCGGTGGAACTGGTGGACCGCGACGTAGGCACTGTCCCGCTGGTAGGCGGTGGACAGCCAGACCTCGTCAGCGGCCGCGAAGCGCACCTCGACGGGGAACGGCAGCGGCTCCCGGTGTGCGGTGATCCAGTCCCGCAGCGCCGCCAGCACGTGCGGCAGGGCCGGCCGGGGCACGGCATACTCACTCTCCCGGAAGCGCACCTCCCGCGGCGAGCAGAACACCCGCCAGGAGGCGTCGGTGAACTGCCGGGCGCCCAGCGCACGGGCGGAGACCTGGTTCACCAGCGGCACCAGCGACGGGGCGCGGCGGCTCAGCCGGTTGACCTGTTCGAAGACGGTGTTGGCCAGGAACCGGTCGTCCAGGGCCTCCCGCCACGCCGGCAGCGGCCGACCCGCCGGTCCGGGGAGTGGGGCCGGGCTGCGGTTGTTGCGCTTGAGCAGGCACCGGTCGGTGTGCGGGAACCAGTGGATGTCCACATGGTCGTGTGCGGCCAGCAGGCCGTCCAGGTCCGCGAGCAGGCCGGTGAGCGAGGCACCGCTCTCCTGGGCGTGCAGGCGGAAGGCCGGCACACACTGCAGCTCCACCTCGGTGATCACCCCGAGGGCACCCAGCCCGATCCGGGCGGCGGCAAAGACCTCCGCATCCTGATCGGCCGAGCAGCGCCGCACTGTGCCGTCGGCGGTGACCAGCGTGAGCCCGGTGACCGCGGCGGCCATCCCCTGGGCCCGGGACCCGGTGCCGTGAGTGCCGGTGGCCAGCGCACCGGTGAGGCTCTGCCGGTCGATGTCGCCCAGGTTGGGCAGGGCCAGGCCGATGCCCTCCAGGGCCGGGTTGAGCACGTGCAGGGGTGTGCCGCCCAGCACCCGCACCCGGTGCCGGTCCAGGTCGATCGCGGTGAAGCCGCTGAGCGCGCTGAGGTCCAGGTGGACCCCGTCGGTGACCGCGATGTCGGTGAAGGAGTGCCCGGCACCCCGGGGCTTGACCCGTTGCCCGCGGGCGCGGGCCGTGGCCACCACCTCGGCGACCTCCTCGGTGCAGGTTGGCCGGGCCACCAGGGCCGGCGTCGCACGCTGGTTGCCCGCCCAGTTGTGCCACACCCGATCGGCCTGGTCGGTCGGCTGTCGTCGACGGGAGCTCATCCGAAGTTCTGCTGCTCGCCGCGGTAGGTCGGCACCGTCTCCACCAGCTCCTCGCCCCGGAGAAGGTGGACGGTGTCGAACCGTTCGAACAGTTCACCGGACTTGGCGTGGCGCAGCCAGATCCGGTCGCCGAGCCGCATCCGGTTCGCGATGTCGCCGCGCACCGGGGTCTGCACCTCGCCCGTCCCCTCGGCCCGCAGCAGCCGTAGCCCCTTGGGGTGCAGCACGGAGGGCACCCGAGACCACCCCGGGGGCCCGGAGGCGAGGTAGCCGCCGCTGAAGCCGGTGACCAGTCCCGGGCCTGGCCGCCGCACCACCGGGATGGCGAACCCGGCTGCCGGGCGTGGGGTGAAGTCGCGGTACTGGTCGAACAGGGTCGGGCCGAGCAACCCACTGCCGGCGGCCAACTCGGTCACCACGGGGTCCTGCCCGGTGATGTGCAGGCTGCCGGTGCCGCCGCCGTTGACGAACTCCAGGTCGGCGACCTCACCGGCCGCGGCCACCACGGCCGCACGCCGGGTCAGCAGCTCGGCGGCGGAGCGGCGCTTGACCCAGCGCACCGCCGCTGAGCTGTCCGGCAGCCCGGCGATCTGTGCGTCGTAGAACATCAGCCCGACCACGTGTAGGCCGCGACGCTGGGCCGCGGTGGCCAGCGACACCACTTCATCGGGGTCGCGCAGGTAGGAGCGGCGCACCCCCAGGTGGGCGGTCAGGCGCCCCCGGCCGAAGCGCAGAGAGGCATCGACGTCGAGGGCCACCCGCAGCGGAAACTCACCGGCCGCCGCGGCCAGCAGGTCCAGATGCTCCAGGCTGTCCATGGCCAGGGTGATCCGTGAAGCGGCCACCGGGTCGGCCGTGATCTGGCGCACCGTGGCCACGTCCACCGTCGGGTAGGCGACGAAGACGTCCTCGATGCCCGGATCGGCAGGCCCGGCGTCGGCTGCGCCAGCTGACGGGCTGGGGCGAGCCAACCACAGCGCCTCGCGCACGGCATACGCCATCACTCCGGCGAAGCCCGGCCGGTCCAGCGCCCGCTGGATCAGTGAGCGGACCCGCAGGCTCTTGGAGGCCACCCGGATCGGTGTCCCGGCAGCACGCCGCTCCAGGTCGCTGGCGTTGGCATCGAACGCGTCGAGGTCCACCACCGACAGCGGTGGCGCCAGGCCGGCAGTGGCACGGTCCCAGGACTCCATGGAGGTGACTCTAGAACCTGGCCTGCCGATCCCTGGCGCCAGCGGGTCAATCGACCTCGATCGACCAGGTGCCTTCACCCTCCAGAGTCACAACCCTGGTTCCTGCGGGAACTGTGACCGTGCCGTGGTAGGGGCCAATGGTATTCACCAGCAGGTCCAGGTAGTCACCATCAGCCTCCCGCGCCCACACCCCCACGTGTCCGGCGGCATTGTGTTTGATCGTCGCGATCGCACCCGTCCCATTCCACTGCAGGACATCGTCCCCCGCTCCGGTCGTCCGGTTGGTCGACATGGTCCGCGCCGTTCCCAGGGAACGGATCTCGACAGTCCACGGCCCGTTGGCGGAGATCTCCAGGTGTGTGGAGGTGACCTTCTGGTCAAAGACCGCGGCATCGAGCAGGGTCCTGCCCTGATAGTGGCCAATGGTGTTCACCAGAAGATCGTTCTTCTTCTGGCCGGACCCAAGCCCCCAGATCGCGAAATGTCCACTCCCAGAATGTGTCGCCGTCACGATCACGGGGTCCGAGGCCTTCCCGGGCTTACTGATCTTGACCACATCGTCGCCGGAGCCCGAGTACCGATAGGACCCGCACTCTTGCGTGGCGCCGGCAGTGGACACGACCGAAGAACCACCCAGGATCCCAGTGCGGCTGGGCGACAGTGCCGTGCGTGCCTCATAGACGACGCCGGGCAGGCAGTCCTGCTTGGTCAGCAACAGCGGCGCGGAGTTCACCGCGGCCGCCGGGGTTCCGCTGAGCGCATCGGCAAATTCCAGGCCGGTGGCAAAGAACGCCGCCTCGGAGCCGTTCGGCCAGATGGTGTCGGCGACCTTTGCCGCCGTCTCATACCGGTTCTTCCCGGACAGCCGGTTGACCGCGGCAGCCGGGACGGCCGCCTGCACCTGCTCCACCACGCCGGCCCCCACCGCTGCCGGGCCGCCGAGCACGAAGACCTGCTCAGGGTCGAGCCGCACCAACTCGGCACGGGTGGCCCCGGACAGGTTGCCTGAGGGCGTGAGCAGCAGCGGCGCTTCCCGGGTCGCCGCGGCCGCTCCGCCGGCCAACGCGTCGGCGAACTGCTCGCCGGAGGCCAGGAAGACGGTGGTGGACTCATCCCAGGCTTCCTGTGAGGCCGCCACCGCGGTCTCGTAGCGATTCGCTCCGCTCAGTCGCTGCACGCGCTCTGCGTAGCCAGCCAGGTCCTGGGTGACGGCCGAGCTGACGACGCCCGACCCGCCCAGCACGTAGATCGTCGTCGGCTGGAGTTGCTGCAACTCCTTTCGCACCGCTGAGGGGATGTGGTCCTGCTGCACCAGGAGCACCGGGCCGCCCAGGCGGGACGCTACGGGACCGGCCGCCAGGGCATCCGCGTACTGGGCGCCGGTCGCCACGAAGACGGCGTCCACGGGTGCGGTGAACGAGGCCGCCGAGACGGCTGCCGAGGTCTCATACCGGTTGTCGCCAGCTAGCCGCGTGGTCCCCGGCGGCAGTGGCACCTCATCGGCGTGAGCCACCAGGGATAGGGAGAGCACCAGGGCTCCCCCGGCGGCCGCGCTGAGGTATCGCCGTGCATTGTTCATGGGGGTCTCCTTTCCGGATCGGCTCGCCTCGTTGCGAGCCGGTGATCAATGCACGGAAACCTAAGGGATGGGTATGACAGTGGTCATCGGTGTCCCAAGTTCTTGCCAACTCTGTGGCGCTGGGCGCCAGATCGTCGCCCGCTGCCGGCCCATGGGACCCCGACGCCGCGACCGATCCGAAAACGCCTCGCCCCGTGGTTGTCTCCGCACTACGGTGAGCCGGATGGACGCTGCAGATTTCTACACCGGAATCGTCGCCGAGGGCTATGCCCTGCTGAAGTCGACGGAGTTCCCCGTGGACCGGTACGCCGACTTCATCACCTCCTCGGGGGAACCGGCCCTGGAGCTCGGCTGCGGTGACGGGGACCCGTTGCTGGCCCTGCGGTCGCGCGGGTTGGACGTGGAGGGACTGGACTCCTCGGCCGACCTGCTGGCCCGGTGCGCACGCCGCGCCGCCGAGGCCGGGGTGCAGGTGGTCACGCACCACCAGCGTTTCGAGGAGATGGACCTGGGACGCGCCTACCGCTCGATCTTCCTGGCCGGTCCGACCTTCAACCTGATCCCCGACGACGACCTGGCACTGAGCGCACTGCGCCGCATCCGGGAGCACCTCAGTGACGATGGCACCGCCCTGGTGCCCCTGTGGGTGGCGACCCCGACGCCGCCGGAGTCCTTCAACGTCCTCCGGGAGGCGACGCTGGAGGACGGCACGCGGCTAACCTTCACCGTCCTGGGTGAGGACTACGACCCGGCCACCCGGACCCGGACCACCCACACCCGGTACGAACGGCATACCCCTGAGGGCACCGAGACACACGAGCCAGACTGGATCATCCACTGGCACACCCAGAGTGGCTTTCGGGAGCTGGCCGAGCGGGCCGGCCTGCAGGTGGTGGCCATGACCGACTACCACGATGCCCCGGTGACCGGTGATGAGGAGGAGTTCCTGGTACTGCTGTCTCGGTGAGCCGATTGGCCCAGAGCAGGGGCGAGGGGCAAGACTGTCCACGTGAAGATCGGCATCCTGACCAGCGGCGGAGACTGCCCGGGCCTCAATGCGGTGATCCGCGGGATCGTGCTCAAGGGCGACAAGGTCTATGAACACACCTTCGTGGGCATCCGCGACGGCTACCGGGGGCTGGTGGAGGACGACGTCTTCACGCTGCCGCGCAAACAGGTGCGGGGGCTGTCCAAGCAGGGCGGCACCATCCTGGGCACCGCGCGCACGTCACCGTACGAGGAGGGCAACGGCGGTGCCGAGCGGGTCAAGGAGGTGATGGAGGCCCACGACATGGACGGGATCATCACCATCGGCGGCGAGGGCACCCTCACCGTCGCCCGGATGCTCGCCGACGACGGAGTCCCGGTGATCGGGGTGCCCAAGACCATCGACAACGACCTGTCGGCCACCGATGTGACCTTCGGGTTCGAGACCGCGGTTGCCATCGCCACCGAGTCGATCGATCGGCTACGGACCACCGCCGAGTCGCACCACCGCTGCATGGTCGTGGAGGTGATGGGCCGGGACGCCGGGTGGATCGCGCTGAACGCCGGCATCGCCTCCGGTGCCCACGCGATCCTGATCCCCGAGGTGCCAGTCACCATCGAGCAGGTCGCCGACTGGGTGCAGGCGACCGTCAACCGGGGCCGGGCACCGGTGGTGGTCGCGGCCGAGGGATTCCGGCTGGCCGGTGCGGACGTCTCCGCCAAGCACGGGGTCGACCACATGGGTCGCCCCCGCCTGGGCGGCATCGCCGAGCAACTCACGCCGATGATTGAGGAACTGACCGGCATCGAGACCCGCAGTATGACGCTGGGCCACCTGCAGCGCGGTGGCGTGCCCACCTCCTACGACCGGGTGTTGGCCACCCGGTTCGGCACCCACGCCATCGACGCGGTGCACCGCAGGGAGTGGGGCACCATGGTGGCGCTCCGAGGCACCGACATCATCTCGGTCAAGCTGGCCGACGCCACCAGTGAGATCAAGTCCGTCCCGCGGGAGCGCTGGGACGAGGCCGCGATCCTGTTCGGGTGAGGGCGGCCGGGGTGGTGGGACCTGCTGGACCGTGTGCCCTCGCGCCGGGCCCGCACACCCCACCGCACCGACGGTCGCA
>CAYVEH010000130.1:0-7662 GCA_964450585.1 uncultured Ornithinimicrobium sp. | reverse complement strand
GGTGCATGCCGGTGGCGATGGCCAGGTCGGCGTTGGCGCGCAGGTGGCGCCACTCCCCGTGCACCGGCATGACGTTGCGTGGCTTGATGATGTTGTAGCAGTAGACGAGCTCGCCCGCGCTCGCGTGCCCCGAGACGTGCACCTTGGCGTTGCCCTGGTGCACGACCTTAGCGCCCCAGCGGGTCAGGCCGTTGATGATGCGGGAGATGGCGTTCTCGTTGCCGGGGATCTGCGAGCTGGCCAGCAGCACCGTGTCGCCCTCACCGATGCGGATCTGGTGGTCCCGGTTGGCCATCCGCGACAGGGCCGCCATCGGCTCGCCCTGGGAGCCCGTGCACACCAGCGTCACCCGGTTCGGCGGCAGGTTATCGAGCTCCTTGGCCTCCACGATCAACCCTCGCGGGACGTTGAGATAGCCCAGGTCCTGGGCGATCTTCATGTTGCGCACCATCGAGCGCCCCACGAAGGCGACCTTGCGCTTGTGCGCGGCGGCGGCGTCGAGCACCTGCTGGATGCGGTGCACGTGGCTGGCGAAGCTGGAGACCACGATCCGGCCGGGTGCCGTCCGGAAGACGGTGTCGATGGCCGGCGCCAGGTCCTTCTCGGCGGTGGTGAAGCCGGGCACCTCGGCGTTGGTCGAGTCGGCCATGAACAGGTCCACGCCCTCCTCCCCCAGCCGCGCGAACGCACGCAGGTCGGTGATCCGGTCGTCGAGGGGGAACTGGTCCATCTTGAAGTCACCGGTGTGCAGCACCGCCCCGGCGGCGGTGCGCACAGCCACGGCCAGCCCGTCCGGGATGGAGTGGTTGACCGCGACGAACTCACAGTCGAACGGCCCCAGCGAGAGCCGGTCGCCCTCAGCGACCTGCTGCGTCTTGGGCTTGATGCGGTGCTCCTTGAGCTTGGCCGTGATCAGGGCCAGGGTCAGGCGCGAGCCGATGACCGGGATGTCCTGGCGCTCCTTGAGCAGGTAGGGCACCCCGCCGATGTGGTCCTCGTGGCCGTGGGTGAGCACGACGCCCACCACGTCCTGGAGCCGGTCGCGCAGGAACGTGAAGTCCGGCAGGATCACGTCGACGCCGGGCTGGTGCTCCTCGGGGAACAGCACGCCGCAGTCGATGATGAGCAGCTTGCCGCGGTGCTCGAAGACGGCCATGTTGCGACCCACCTCGCCGAGACCACCGAGCGCCACCACCCTCAGTCCGTTGCGGGGCAGTGCGGGCGGGGCGCCCAACTCGGGGTGCGGGTGGCTCATGGATCTCCTCAAGAGACGGGGACAGGTGGTCAGGTCTATGCGCCCGGAACCCATCGCGAGGCGATCAGGGTCCGGCAACTACAGACCACCGTATGCCGTCCGGCTGGGTCCCGCGGACCCCGTTGCCGAATTCGCTTGCTCTGGTGGGGTCCTCGTGCCACAGTGAGAAGCGCCGGCTCCGAGACGGCTGTCTGACCAAGGAGGAACCTGATGGACCGACGGACCATTGCCAGCCAGACCCACCCGCGCGTCTACAAGCGGCTGCTCGCGCTCAACCAGGAGTTGGAGGCCACCGCCGACGCAGTGGGCCTGCCGCGCGACGTCCTGGAGCTGGTCAAGGTGCGTGCCTCCCAGGTCAACGGGTGCGCGTTCTGCACCGACTTGCACGCACGAGAGGCGCTGGCCGCCGGTGTGACCCAGCAGCAGCTCATCGTGCTGCCCACCTGGCGCGAGGCCGGTGAGGTGTTCACCGACGCACAGCAGGCCGGGCTGGCCCTGGCCGAGGCGATGAGCCGGCTCAGCCAGACCCAGCAGGTGCCCGATGAGGTGTATGACGCAGCCGCCGGGGTCTTCTCCGAGGAGCAGCTCGGTGCGCTGGTCTGGGCCGGCGTGGTGATCAATGCCTTCAACGTGCTCAACGTGACCACACCGAAGCAGGTCCCGATCGACTGATTCCCGCGGCACCGCACACCGAAGAGACCTCGGCGGCGGGCGCTGTCTGGTTGGCCGCGGCGTGGGTGATCCAGCCAGCCAGCCAGCTGCTCAGCCGAGAAGATCGGGCAACCACAGGATGATCTGGGGGAAGATCACCAACAGCGTGAGGACACCGATCAGAGCCAGGACGAACGGTATGAGCAGACGGGAGGCTTCGATGAGATCGATGTCAGCGATTCCGGCTGCCACGAACAAGTTCAGGCCCACCGGTGGGGTGGCCAGGCCGATCGCTAGGGCCACGACGGCCGCCACCCCGAAGTGGACCGTGTCGATGCCTGCGAGTTGAACCAGCGGCAGCATCACCGGGATGAGGATGATGAGCGCGGCAGACGTGTCGAGGAACATACCCGCGATCAGCAGGATCACGCCACACACTGCGAAAACTAGCATCGGATTGGCCGCAAGCCCTGCCAGCTGCTGAGCCATCATCTGCGGGAGCCCCTCAGACGTAATCACCCAGGCGAACACGCTGGCGTTCGCCACGATCAACATGATCATGGCGGTGGCCTGTGCCGTGTTGTGCAACGCGTCGCAAACCCCGCTCCAGGTGAGTCTTCGGTTGATCAGGCCAATCATGACCGCATACACAACGGCAAGTACCGCGGACTCTGTGGCCGTCACGATGCCGAGCAGGATTCCGGCCAGAATGATCACCGGCATCAGCAGGGCCGGCACGGCCTGCAGAATGCGCAGCGGGAGTTGCCTCATGGGCACCCTGGCCTCCGTAGGGTAGCCACGCCGCCGAGACAGAACGTAGCCGGTGGCCATTAAGGCCAAACCCATCAACGCTCCCGGGATGACCCCGCCAATGAACAGGTCGGACACAGAGTCGCCGGAGATGACGCTGTACAGGATCATCACGATGCTGGGTGGGATGATGATTCCCATGGCGCCGGCGGTGGCCTGGACGGACACGGCAAACCCCGGTTCGTAACCACGCTTCACCATGGCGGGGATGTTGATCTTGCCCATCGCTGCGGTCGCAGCGATACCGGATCCAGACACCGCAGAAAACATCATCGAACTGCCCACCACAACGTTGCCAAGTCCACCCCGAATATGCCCGACGCCTGCCCGAGCCACACCTATCAGCCTGTCCGAGATACCCGCCTTCTCCATAAGCTCACCTGCCAGCAAGAAGAACGGGATCGCGATCAAGGTGAACGAGTCGGTTCCTGTGAACATTCGCTGTGGCACTACCTCCAGCGGGATATCGGCGAACAGCAGCAACGTCACAAGCGACGCAACCCCCAACGCCCAGGCGATCGGCACATTGATGGCGAAGAGTACCAGCAGGACGGCTACCATGACGATAATACTCATGCCAGCATCTCCTCCGATCCACGTTCTTTCTTGCCGAACAGGAAGACGATACTGAGAAGCGCACCAAGAGGTATTGCCAGATAGGCTATCCCGATGGGAATTCCAAGTGCAGGTGAGTCCTGACCCATGGTACGCAGACTCAACTGCAGTCCATACCAGCACAGGAATACAAGGAACAGGGCGACTACACCCCGAGCGGCCACATCTACGTATTTCCCGTAACGGGCGGGCAGGCGTCGGATCAGAACGTCAATGCTCACGTGAATCCCGTAGTGGATCCCAGTAGCCGCACCGAGGAAGATGAGATAGACGAACATATAGCGTGTCACCTCTTCGCCCCACGACAGTGCGTTGTCGAAGACATAGCGGAGCACGACCTGCGAGCCGACCAAGATCGTCATCGTCGCCATCAGGGTAATGAGAACCGCGCGGAGCGCACGTGCGAGCAGTGGTGCCATGTTCAGTCAGCCAGCTCGATGATCTGCTGGATCAGTTGCTCACCCTTGGCCGCATCACCGCCACCGATCTCTTCGTAGAAGTCCGGATACACCTGAGACTTCATAATTTCGGAGAACTCGTTTTTAAAAGATGCATCCGGTTCGGTCACCTGCATGCCATTCTCCTTTAACTCAGCGAGGGCGGCTTCGGTTTCCTCAGCGTAGTAGTCATTTTTGAACTCAACCATCTCCGCTGCGGCAGACCGGAACACCTCCTGGTCTTCCTCGCTCATGCTTGCCCAGATGCTCTCGTTGATCAACAGATGCCTGGGGAAGTAGGAGTGCTCGGTTAGGGTCATGAAGTCTTGCACTTCATAGAATTTGAAATCGCGCACAAGGATAGCAGGATTCTCTTGGGCGTCAACCACACCTTGGTCCAAAGCAGTGTATAAATCGCCGATAGGAACAGGGACTGGACTAACACCTGGGAGCGCCTCGTATGTTGCCATAATCATCGGGCTCTCCTGGACTCTCATTTTGATCCCATCGAGGTCCTGAATCGTCTTTACCTCGCGCGTGCTATTGGTGATATTTCGGAACCCTCCATCGGTGATGCCCAGGAGTCGCAGGTCCTTCTCGAGTAGGGCCGGTGCAAGGTGCTCCTCGATAATCGGAGACTCGGCGACGGCGTGCACGTGGTCAAGGTCCTGATAGAGCCCCGGCAGGTCATAGAACAGCGCTTCCGGTACGAAATTTCCGATCGGCGCGTTAGTGACCAGAGTCATGTCCACCGTCCCGAGCGAGACGCCTTCCACGAGGTCACGTTCGTTGCCGAGTTGGCTTGCTCCGTAGTTCTCGACCGACCATCTGCCGTCGGTGCCCTCCTGCACCAGTTCATCGAATCGCTCGACGCTCTGCGTGAGGATGTCCCCTGGTGCGCCGCCATGACCGAGCCTCAGAGCCTGTCCATCTGACGAGCCTCCGCCGCCGCAGGCGGCTAGGAGCAGGACGGACGCGGCCATTGTGGCTATTGCTATACGCTTCATTGCGTTTCCTCTCGAGTTTCCAGTTGCTGGTAGTGGTCAGCGCTCTTGCTGCACGACTCGCGTGCGTTGCTCCCCGAGGAATTCAATCGTTGCGACGATTTCGTCGCCGTCTGACAGGTATTCGTCAGCGCCCATGCCTACACCTTCTGGGGTGCCAGTAAGAACCAGGTCACCTGGACGGAATGGCATGTATTTCGAGAGGCTGCTGAGAATCTTTGCAGGCGAGAAGATCATGGAAGCGGTGCTGGCCTTTTGGCGCACCACACCGTTCACGGACAGAGACAACATCAGATCATCAGGGTCCGGCACGTCTGCCGCCGGGACGAACCACGGACCGGTGGGACAGAACGTGGGGGCGCTCTTGCCCTTCATCCATTGGCCCTCACGTTCGAGCTGCCAGACTCGCTCGGAGACATCGTTGGTTAGACAGTAACCCGCAATTGCAGCCGCGGCCTCAACTTGGTCCGCTTGGTATATGGCCTGCCCCACCACCACCGCCAGCTCAACCTCCCAATCAAGTTTAGTCGCGGTCGGCGGCATCACGATGTCATCGTTCGGCCCGGACAGGCTGTGCGGCGACTTGGAGAAGCAAATCGGTTCAGCAGGTACCACCATCTGTGACTCCTCCGCGTGGCTACGGTAGTTCAGGCCGACGGCGACTACCTGGCTTGGGGCGCTCACACAGGCGCCTATCCGGTCATACGTCGTCTCCAACGGCGGGAAGGCGTCAAGGGCATCTCGAAGCGCCTGCAAGCGACCGACGCCAAACTCCTCCCCCCTCCAAGAGCTGCACCAAGAGCGAGCGTCGAGCAGAACGTCATCCCGCAGCACCGCGGGGAGCTCCTGTCCAGCAACTTCGACATGAAGCAAACGCAACCCACTCATCAGCCCAGCACCCGCTCAGTGTGCACGCGACGGCAATCCATCTCGAACACTAAGCCCTCCACCGGCGGGTCGCACAAGTGCCACGTAATGTCCGCGTAAGTTGGCACCTGTGCGGCGAGTTGCGCGTGGGCCTCCTCATACGGCAGAGTCGTATAGACTTGAACACTGCTGACGTCAGCCCAACTCTTCCCGAAGGCACCGAGGCGTCGGCTCATCTCGCCGATGACCCAGTCAGTCTTCTTGGCGAACCCTTCAGGACTGGTGTCATTCAGGGCAATGATGTTGTCGCGATAGTTTCCCTTCCCCTCCGGAGCCTCGCCACTGCCTGCGATGATGAAGGTGTCACTGGCCTGCTCACCGGTGACTGGCCGAACGTAGGAGAACGCGTGGATCCCCGGTTCTGTCAGAGCGCTAGACTTGGGGATCACGTTGGCACGGGCCACGGGGTTCTGGCCCTCAGCGAGGATCCCCCAGTCGTCGAGAGTCCCGATGTAGGCCTCATTGAACGCCCGGAAGGTGTCTTCGTTGAACTGGCCGGGCGAACGCATCTCGAAGGCGCAGACGGCCGTCGGACTCAGACCCTTGCCTGCCAGGTAGGATTCGATCTCCTCGAAGGCCGTCGGAAGGGCGGGAGTGTGCGCTAGTCGCGCGCGTACAATTTCATAGCCTCCCTCAGCCATGACACCTGCTGAGTATTGGGCCACACCGGGGATGTATCTGTAGTTGAACGGAGCAGTCTGAATTTTCGACACGGTACACCTTTCACGTCTGTGGGAAACTCACTCACGGGGCACCGTACTCACTTTTCGATCAGCAGCATAGAACACGTTTGAGAAGTGCCATTCTAATTTTTAGAACAGGATCGACATGCACAGCGACTCTTTACATTACTTCGTGGCGGTCATGGACGCTGGATCGGTCCAGGCTGCCGCGCGGAACATCGTCATCGCCCCGTCGGCCCTGAGTCGTCAGATCAAGTTGCTCGAACGCGAAACGGGGGCTCAGCTCTTCGAGCGATCCTCGCGGGGCATGTCACCGACCCCAGCCGGCCATGTGCTCTACGACTTCGCCCTGCGTCAGCAGGCGGAGACTGCAGACCTTAAGCGACAGCTCCAGCAGGGTCTGGGCAGCGAGGCATCGGAAGCAAAGATCGCCACAGTCGAAGGCATGTTGCCAGAGCTCTTGCCACGATGGCTCTCGAGGCTCCGCCGACGCCATCCGCATGTGCTCTTCACCGTGGAGGCGATGGCTTCGACCGACGTAGCCGCTGCGGTGGCCTGCGGTGACGCGGACGTCGGCTATACCTTCGGCAGGGTCGCCCGTGCAGAACTGCGTGAACTGGCCACTTTCCCGATGCCCATCCAACTCGCCGTATGTCGGGGTCACCATCTGGCATCGCGCACTGACCTCGCTATGGGGGACCTGCAGTCCGAGCTCTTCGTGCTCCCAAACACTCATTTCGGAATCCGGCGCGAGGTGGACCGGGAAAGCGCGAGGGCAGGAGTGCAACTCAAGACTGCCTACGAGACCGACTCTCTGTCCTTCGCGTTGACCATGGTGCGCTTGGAAAATCTGGCGTCATTTACGACATCATGCATGCTGCCGGCCGCAGCCCCGGACATTGTGCTGATCGATCTCGTGGAACCATCCTTCAGCACAGCGCAGTTGTCTCTGGTCACGCGAGCGGCGCCGTCTTCGGCCCTGATGGGGACGCTACACCACGAGTTGTCAGCGTTGATGAACGCAGATCAGCAGATGGGCGCGGGCCCGCAACGTTCCCTCAGGCAGTGATCTCACCGCCCACCGCTGGGCAGCCCGATCTCCTTGGCCCAGAAGCTCATCCAGGCGGCACCGACCAGCGCCAGGCAGCCCACCGCCATCACCGCGACCTGACTCGTGGAGACGACCAGGACCGCGGCGACCAGACCGGGGCCGCCCAGCACGCCAACGTTGGAGAAGATCGCCCAGACGCCCAGGAACCTGGCGCGGCCGACCTTCGGGC
>CAYVEH010000129.1:0-7706 GCA_964450585.1 uncultured Ornithinimicrobium sp. | reverse complement strand
CCACGACGGCACAGGCGCACAGCAACGTCTGGGTGGACAGCACCTGGCGGGACACCGACAACTGCGGTTGCTGGCTGTCCGACAGCTACGACGGGACTTACTTCAAGTACGACGCCAAGGGCTATGCCTACAAGGGCGAGATCTACTCCGGCCAGGAGATGGTCGGCAAGGTGGAGTTCCACCCCCGGGGCGAGCAGATGTGGGTCTATGACACCAAGGCCAACGGTGACGGCTTCTATGTGGCCGTCTCCTGGTACGAGAACGGCACCCGCAAGACGACGCACCACTCACCCAACGCCCCCCGGCTGTGGGACCTGGACATCGCCGACGGGTCCATCGTCACCATTCAGGTCTGGGACGACAACTTCTACGGCAGCGACGAGATCCTGAACGAGACGGCCGTCGCCTGAGTGCTCACGACAGGCACGACACCTGGGGCGGGGAGGCTATCGTGCCTCCCCGCCCTCTGTCGTATGCCTGCCGGATGAGCCAGGTCACTCGGCCGCGGTGCGGGACCCTAGCTCGGCGTCCAGGCGCAGCAGGCCGGAGCCGTCGCTGCCGATCAGCCGCAGGCGGCCGACGATCTCGCTGACCGTGGCCTCCTCCTCGATCTGCTCGTCGATGAACCAGTGCAGCAGCGGGATGACGTCGATGTCGCCCTCGCCCTGGGCCTGCCGGTAGAGATTGCGAATCGACTCGGAGACCTTCTCCTCGTGGGCCAGCGAGGCCTCGAACGCGGCCAGCACGCTGTCGCCCACGTCCTGCGGTGCGCCGATCGGGCCGATCTGGGGGCGACCGCCACGGTCGGTGACGTGCTGGATGAACTTCGCGGCGTGGTCACGCTCCTCGTCGGACTGCAGCCGCATCCAGCTCGCCATACCGGGGAGGTCGTGATCCTCCAGCGCAATCGCCAGCTGGAGGTAGACGATCGAGCTCTCGAGCTCGAGAGTGATCTGCTCGGACAGTGCCTTCTGGAGTGTGTCGGTGAGTGCCATAGTGATGAAACTAGCCCTCCGGCCCGCTCGGCGCTAGCAAGGTTTGGCGACCCTATCCAGCTCGATGTGACCTTGGTGTGGGCCGTTGACCTGCACTGCTGTCGCTCGTGCCGTGCCAGAGCAGCGACACGATCAGGAGGGCCAGCACCCGTCGGGGATGCCGGCCCTCCTGGTCACCCGTGATGGAGCTCGTCAGCCTCGGTCAGGGCAGGTCGAGATCGATGCGGTAGCTGCCTGACCCCTGGTAGGAGTGGACCACCCAGGAGTAGTAGCCCGCCGACCCGGAGTAGGAGACCTCCTCGCTCGCACCGGCGCTGATGCCCTGGGCGACGATGACCCAGGATGAGCCGTCCCACTTCTCCAGGTACAGGTCGAAGTCGACCCCGGTTGGGCCGGTGAGGCACGCAGTGTGCGTGCCGCCGGCACTGTAGTAGCTGCCGCTGCTGCCGGGGTGGAAGAGGTAGTCCCCGGAGCCGGAGAGCGTGCCCGACTCGCTGATCGCCAGGTCACAACCGGGGTCCGGGTCTGGTTCGGGATCCGGGTCCGGGTTGGAGCTGCCGTCGAAGGTGGTGTGCAGCAGCAGGTTCGGGGAGCCGGTGCCGATGCTGCTGAGCACACCGGGAGTGGCATTGTCGCTGATGGCCGCAGCGACGGTGGTCGGGGAGGCCGACGGATTGTCCTCCAGGTAGAGCGCCACCGCACCGGCGACGTGCGGGGAGGCCATCGAGGTGCCGCTGATCGCGTTGGTGGCCGAGTTGCTGGTGTGCCACGCCGAGGTGATGTTGGAGCCTGGGGCGAAGACATCAAGGCAGCTGCCCCAGTTGGAGAAGGAGGAGCGTGTGTCGCTGCTGGTCGTGGCCCCGACGGTGATCGCCTCCGGCACCCGGTTCGGGGACCCGCTGCAGGCGTTGGCGTTGTCATTGCCGGCCGCCACGGCGTAGGTCACCCCGGCGTTGATGGAGGTGCGCACCGCATCGTCGAGCGCGGTGGAGTTGCCGCCGCCCAGGCTCATGTTGGCGACGGCGGTGTCCGTGGCGTGCTCGGTCACCCAGTTGACGCCGGCGATCACGCCGGAGTTGCTGCCGCGACCGTCGCAGTCCAGCACCCGCACGGCGACCAGGTCAACATCCTGGGCCACGCCGTAGGTCTCCCCCCCGACAGTGCCGGCCACGTGCGTGCCGTGCCCATTGCAGTCCTGGGCGCCCCGCCCATCGTTGATCGCGCTGAAGCCCTCGACGGCCCGACCGGAGAACTCCTGGTGCCCGGTGCGGATTCCGGTGTCGATGACGTAGGCCGTCACGCCCTCACCACTGGCCTCATAGGAGTAGGAACCATCCAGCGGAAGGTTGCGCTGATCGACCCGGTCCAGGCCCCAGGTCGCGCCGGGCTCGGACCCCGAGCCCGTCAGCGTCACGACGGTGTCCTGCTCGACGTAGGCCACATCAGGGTTGCTGCGGATCTGCCGCAGGTCGTCGATGGTCGCCTCGACGGTGAAGCCCTGCAGTGCGGTGTCGTAGGTCTGCAGCACCCGGGCCCCGTCGGAGGCCATGGCACGGGTGGCTGCCTGCAGGTCGGTGCCGGAGGCGTCCTTGTTCAGGACCACGATGTAGCGGTCCTCGATGGTGCGGCTGTCCTCGGGCACGATCAACGGAGCAAGTTGAGCACCGGAGCTCTGGAAGGACTCGCCACGGTCCCCGGGGGCATCCGGTGCCGGGACGTCGGCGGCAGCCCCGAGGGGAGCCAGTGCCACGAGTGCGCCGGCGGCAAAGACACCGGCACGTCGCATGAATGTTCTGGACATCGTTTCCTCTCTGTGCGCATCGACGGTGATGCGGTGTCACCACCGTGGGCCAGAGAATGTCCCGGCACAAGGTTTAACAATTAGAAAGGGGTGCCGTCAGGCCGCCTCATCCGGCCACTGCCAGCGGGCGCCGATGACCCCGGGCCGACCATCGATCTCGATCAGCAGCAACCCGTGATCAGGGTCCACTTCCAGTGGCTCGCTGCGCTCCGCACCGTCGACCGGCTGGCGATACCCCTCGCAGTAGATCGGTAACGCCGCCGGGTCGAAGATCACCTCCAACTGGTACTGCCGCGTGGCTGCGCGCCGTCGACGCTCATAACGGTCCGCCGGTGGGTAGGGCGGGGACTGCCGGCACTCGTACTCGATCGTGATGAACTCCCCGCGGCGCATGGGGCGGGGGAGCAACAGTTCGGAGGTGACGACACCGGAGCCAGGCTCCGAGCTGGTCCGGCCCACCCGACACCGGCTGAGACCACGGATCTGAGAGACTGGGCAGGTCGGGTCGTCGTTGCCGTGCATCACCACGAACCGGTCCACTCCGTCACGTTCACATCGCATGATTTGGCTGGTCACGGTGGTGCGTTCGGTACGATCCGGGCCCACGTAGACGCGGTCGTGGTAACTGATCCGGGTCAGGTGGTCCCGGTCGGTGGCGTTGATCCGTTCAAAGGCGCTCACCACCTCCGGCACTTCGTCCCACAGCTCGCTCCACGTTGGCGGTTGCGGGTGCCGCCCGCGCACCGCCGGCCGCGGCACCTGCCCCTCCAGGTGCCCGGGTGCCAACTCCAGGATCTGCTCCAGGGTGCTCAGGCACTCCAGCGAGGTGCGGCGCCCGGGGTGGCTGCGGCCGGACTGCCAGTAGCTGAGGGTGGCGGCACTGACCGGGGTGCCGGCCTCGGCCAGCCGTGCCACGATGCGCTCCAGGCCCAGACCACGGGCCTCGATCGCCTCCCGCAGGACGGTGGCGAAGCCGGTGGTGGCCGCGGTGGTGTCCGCAGACATCCGCACTCCTTCGTCCCCCTGCGCCGATGACACTCCAGACGATGGGTCCGGTGACCCTGACCCGAACCTTACTGGTGGGTAGGTCTGGATAGTGCGAGGGCAGCGCAAAGAGTGCGTCAATCTTTGCTGGTGAATCCTTGAAAAGGGTCAAGAATTTACGGTTCAGCAACCGGGAAAAGGTCGGATGTCTCAGAGGAAAGGGGTCGGGTCGAACTCATCGATGGGGATGACCCGGATCCGCGGCAGCGGCGCGGTGAACGCGTGCACGTCGTACTCGAGGTCGTAGAACTCCAGCCCACTGTCCATCAGCGGGGTGAACCCGCTGTTGCGGAACTCCGCGAACGCGATGACCCCCACCCGGCGGCCACCGCCCAGCAGCGGCTCGATGTCCTCCAGGAAGTCCCCGTCGTGGCTGACCAGCATCACGTCACCATCACGGTGCGCCATCGCCTGCAGCGTCTTCTGGATGGCGATGTCGACGATCTTCTCCTCCGGCGGCCCGGAGAGTGGCACCGGCAGGTAGCCGATCGCCTTCAGTGCCTGCACGAAGGACATCGGCATCCCGCTGGAGGCGTTCAGGAAGAACAGCCCCCGCGGCGCACCACCCCAGCGCTCCCGGGTGAAGTGCAGCAGCCGGTCCCACCGGGGCCGCTCGTGCGACTCCGGGCGCCGGCCCAGGATCGAGGTCCCCAGGGTCGCGTCGATGTTCTCGCCGTCCACCAGCAGGTATGCCGTGGGCTGGGTGTGGTCATCCACGTTGCCTCTTCCTTCGCCTACTCGTAGACGAACTTCTGGGGTCCCGGGTAGATCCAGGACAGACCATCGCGCAGCCGGTCACGCCAGTTCTCCCAACTGTGCCCGTCCCGCGCCTCGACGTACCGAACGGTACTCCCTGTGCTCTCCCACACCGGCACCATCGAGCGGTTCGGCACGATCAGCGGCTCATACACCCCGCAGGAGACGAACAGCCGGTCGGCGACCTTGACCGGCCGGGCCCGGTACCGGTTCATGAACTTGACCACCGGATCAAAGACCGGCCCACCGCCGTGGTCGTCGCCGATGTCGGTGAAGACGAACGAACCGGACTGCAGCAGCAGCGAGCCGAACATCTCGCGGTTGCGGAAGGCGACGCTCATCGCCGCGACCGCCCCGAAGCTGGCGCCCATTAGCGCCCGCCCCTCCGGGCGCCGCATCACCGGGTAGTGCTCCTCCAGGTGCGGGATCAGCTCGGCGACCAGGTGCCGGGCATGAGGGGCGTAGTTGGGGTACTCCCGGTTGCGGTCGCCGGGGTTGGAGAAGACCACGATGGTCTCGGCCATGTCGAGCCGGTGGATCAGGTTGTCCAGCACGGTCTGCATCGCGGCGTAGTTCAGGTAGTCGTCCCCGTCATGCACGATGAGCAGCGGGTAGGCGCTGCTGCGGCGGAACCGGGCGGGCAGGTAGATCCGGCTGTGCGTCTCGCGCCGCAACGCCTTGGAGCCCAGGGTCAGGTCGTGCACCTCACCCGGCCGGGCTTCCGGGTCGTGCTGGGTCCACTCCGGGGTCTCGTATCCCACGGCCTGGCAGACCGAGGAGGAGCCGACCGGGCTGTGGGCCACCAACGGGTTGAGCGGATCGTTGCCCTGGATCGTCTGCCCGTCCTGGGTCAACTCCAGCTGGTACTCGACCCGGGAGCCGTACGGCAGCTCGATGATGACGTACCACAGGCTGGTGCCCGGGATACGCCGCAGCGGAACCCGCTGCGGCTGGTTCACGATCCGGTGCCGCAGGTGGACCTCGTCGGCCTCCCCACGGAACAGGAAGGTGCACTTGGCACCCTCGATGATCGGCACCTCCCGCTCGTGCAGGAAGGCATCGACGGCTGCCTCATCGAGATGCTCGCGCTCCCGGAAGGCGTTGATCGCCAGCTTGCCGCGGGTGGTCTCCCGCATCGGTTGGGGTGGGAGGGAAATACTCATCGGGCTTCCTGGAGAGCGTCCAACCGAATCTGACTGCCGTCTGCGGCCAGCACCGGCGCATCAGCCGGCAGGCCCTGGCCGGGCAGGATGTCGACCCGGGCCCGGTCGTTGAGCACCAGGCAGCGGGCCGGCGCGAAGCGCCGGGCCAACAGCCCCATGCGCACCTGGTTGCCCAGGTCCAGGCGCTCCCGCGCGCCCGGCAGGGCGACGGTGTCCTTGACCAGGCCCAGGCCGGAGGTGAAGACCTCACTGACCGAGGGGCCGTGGGCCGCCCGGTCGTGAAAGAGCACCACCCGATCAGTCAGGGCCATCGCCCCGGCGCCCCAGGCCACGATCGGCACCCGCAGCTGCGGGGCGATGTTGAACAGGTGCAGTGCCCCGACCAGCACCCCGACGTGGCCTCCGGGCACCAGCACCACCTCGGCGTCGGCCAACTCGGCGCTGATGACCGCGCGGGCCTGGTGCACGGCGGGCCGCTCGTGCGGTGGCGACCGGTCCCAGAAGTCGGCGTGCACCTCGTTGACCCGTTCCAGGTGCCGTTGGTCGATCTCCCGCATCAGCTGCTCAGCGTCGGCCAACGCCACCTGTTGGATCTCCGGCGAGCGCGGCACCCGGTCGCGCATCGCCCGCAGCGCCGAGATCACGTGGTCCAGGGCGATGACGTACAGGTCCTGCAGCTCCTCCAGCACCATCCGCCGTGCCCGGTCCGCCGCGGCCAGCTCGGGGTCGGCCTCCCAGACCTCCTGCATCCGGTGCCAGAGCCGCAGGTTGACGGTGTCACCGGAGGTCAGGCTCACCAACAGCTCGTCCTCCGGCTCGCGCTCTCGCCATCCCGCGTTGATGACGGCCGTGCGGGCGCGGTCCAGCCCCAACGAGGCCAGCACCGAGGTGATCCGGGGGTTGCGTTGGGGGCCCAGCAGGGTGACGGAGGCCGTGTGTCCGCCCGGTGGTGGCTCAGCTGGCATGGACCTGGACGACCTGGCCGACCTCGTCTAGCATGGACCGGAGCACGTCGTAGTCCGGGTGCCGCATCCGGATGTAGGCGTTGGCCATGTAGCCCGCCTCGACCGGTTGGGTCGGGGTGCCCACCGGCGGCAGGTGGGCGTCGATGATCCAGCGGCCCAGGCGGTTCTCGATGTCCTCGAGCCCGGAGTAGCCGGAGATGGTCCCGTCCCGGTCCGGACGCAGCGCGATGATCGCTGCCGAGTGACTGCGGCTGGGGCGTTGCAGCACCTGCCCGTGCACGATCGCCTCCGCCCAGGCACGGTAGGTATCCATGTCGTTGGCGGCCGAGTACAGGTCATAGCAGCCGACCCCGGGTGGCCGGGCCCCGATCTCGCTGAACTTCAGACCCTTGGGGCCGTGGAACCACTCCATGTGCGTGGCGGAGGTACCGATCCCCAGGGCATTGATGACCGTCTCGCCCAGCTGTCGGATCTCCTCGTACAGGCCGCCGTCATCGATCCGGTTGGTGGTGACGTACACCGGTGAGATCCACCGTGTGCGCATCGCCTCCAGCACGCCAGGGTAGTAGTGGCAGGCGAAGTCGACCTGCGGGCGGCCGTCAACGGTGATGGTGTCGTAGAAGCCCTCGTGCCCCTCGATGAACTCCTCCACCGCGATCGAGGCCGTGCCGGCGGGAAACCGGGCCAGGGCCGCCTCCAACTCGGAGGTGTCCGCCACCTTGCTGGTCCCCGCGGCCCCGGCACCGTCGCGCGGTTTGAGGATCAGCGGGTAGCCGATCCGCTCGGCGAAGGCGCGCACCTCCTCCAGACTCGAGGCGGACGTGGAGGCCGCGGTGGGCACCCCGGCCTGCCGCAGCGCCTCCTTCATGGAGGGCTTGTCCCGGCACAGCCACGTGGTGTGCACCGAGGTGCCGGGGATGCCGGTGGCCTCCCGCACCCGGGCGGCTGGCATGGTGTGTGCCTCGATCGTGGCCTCCAACCG